>CAZAKE010000086.1:0-19723 GCA_964485495.1 uncultured Spirochaetales bacterium | reverse complement strand
CTGCGAATGAAGAAAACATCGTACCATATGTCCCTCGCCCCGATCGACCAACCCCGGAATCGCCGAATCGCAGGTACCCCGCATGAACTCCGGACACCTGGAACCGAACCCGCACTCCGGTACGGTGTCCATGGGGATGGGTACGGTTCCCTTGATCGCCTCGAGTTTGGTCCGGGCTTTCTTGCCGAGGGTGGGAATCGACTTCATCAGGAGACGGGTATACGGATGAAGCGGTTCGGTAAATATCTGACGGGCGCTTCCCGATTCGACGACACGCCCCAGATACATGACGGCGATCACGTCGGAGATCTCGGCAATCACCCCGAGATCGTGGGTGATATACATGATGGCCATGCCGAACTGCTCCTGCAGCTCCTTCATGAGCTCCAGGATCTGGGCCTGGACCGTCACGTCCAGCGCGGTGGTGGGCTCGTCGGCGATGAGGATCTTCGGATGACACGACAGCGCCATGGCGATCATGGCGCGCTGCCGCATGCCGCCGGAGAATTGGTGGGGATACTCGTCGATCCGCTGCGGGGCGTTGGAGATGCCGACCCGATTGATCATGTCCAGGGCGATCTCCCGGGCCTCCGCCTTGTTGTCGGTGCGGTGCAGGAGGATCACCTCCATGATCTGATTGCCGATGGTATGCACGGGGGAGAGGCTGGTCATGGGCTCTTGGAAGATCATGGAGATCTCCTTGCCCCGAATGGCCCTGATATCCCGGCTGTTGGGGCCGAACGTGATCAGATCACGTGCTCCCTTCTCCGTATCTATGAAAAGGGCCGATCCACTCACCGTCCGGCCGGGCGGCGGCACGATCCGAAGAACCGATTGCGCCGTCACCGATTTGCCGCTGCCGCTTTCGCCGATTATCCCTAGGGTCGCCTTCCTGTCGATGGAGAAGTTCACTCCATCCACGGCCCGGAGGACCCCTTCGTCGGTATAGAAGTGGGTCCGCAGGTCCCTCACCTCGAGTACGGTTCCGTTCCGACTGTTTCCGTTCTCCATCTATGATATCCTCTTACGTAGTAACGTAGACTCGTTCTTCCTCATTTATCCGGACTCACTTATACGGGTCAGCCGCATCCCTCAGGCCGTCGCCGAGAAAGTTGACCGCCAATACGGCGATGATGACGAAGAGGGCCGGCAGGAGCAGCCAGGGATGCAGCGCAATGGTCTGGACGTTCTGCGCCCCCTGTAGCAGCACCCCCCAACTCACCGCCGGGGCCCGGAGGCCGACTCCCAGGAAACTCAAGGCAGTCTCGCCGAGGATCATCTGCGGAATCCGCAGCGTGATGTTTACGATGAGATAGCTCATGAACGAGGGCAAGAGGTGCTTGGTGATGATCTCCATGTCACCCGTGCCGGAGATCTTGGCCGCCATGACGAAGTCCTCCTGTCGGGTCTGGAGGAGTTTCCCCCGCACCACCCGGGCGAGGCCGGTCCACCCGATGGTAGCCAGCACGATGGTGATGCCGAAGTAGATCTTTATTATCGGCCAATCGGGCGGCAGCGCGGCAGCCAGGGCCAGCCAGAAGGGAATCCGTGGTATCGCCAGCAGGAATTCGATCAACCGCTGAATGATCATGTCGACGGCACCGCCGTAAAATCCGGCCAGACCGCCCAAGAGGCAGCCCAGCACGAAGCTGATAGCCACACCCACCAGGCCGACCGAGAGGGAGAGTCTCGCCGCGTGGAGATTACGGCTGAAGAGGTCACGCCCCAGATCGTCGGTGCCGAAGAGCAATATCATGCCCGGTTCCTCTACCGAGAAGAGGTGGATATTGGTCCTGAATAGTCCCCAGAATTTATACTCCTGACCCCGGGTGAAATACTTGATCGGATAGACGACGCTGCGGTCCTCGGCGTACTCGCGGATGAAGCTCTCCCTGTTGAGGACACCCTTGTATCCGTATACGAAACCGCCGGGGTAGAACTTGCCGGCCTCATCGATGAAGTGGATCTTCATCGGTGGGGAGTAGATATACTTTGCAAACCGGTGGTTGGGGTCGTAGGGCGCCAGAAAACCCGCGAAGAGGCCGCAGAAATACATCAAGAGGATCACCACCATTCCGGCAATAGCCATCTTGTGTTTGAAGAACTTCCGCCGCATGAGCACCCATTGGGATGCCATGTAGTAGCTTTCGTCCAGTCCGGTGTCCCTCTTTGTCTTGACCGACGGCTGTGATGCAGCGACGGTTTCTGTGTCAACTCGATCAGTCATACCGTATCCTCGGATCCATGGCGGCAAGCAGTATATCGGAGATGAATGTCCCTATCACGGTCAACGTACTCAACAGCATCAGAATCGTGGCCGAGAGGAACATATCCTGACTCAGCAGGGCCTGCATCAGCATCGGACCGGTGGTGGGCAGATCCAGAACCATGGCGGTGATGGTGGAGCCGGAAACGATCTGCGGCAACAACCAGCCGACGGTGCTGACGATGGGGTTGATGGCGATCCGCACCGGATACTTGAAGAGGAGCTTGTTCTCTTCAAGTCCCTTCGTTCGGGCCGTCACCACGTACTGCTTGCGCAGTTCATCCAACAGACACCCCCGCATCACCCGGATGATGCCGGCGGTGCCGGCGGTGCCGATTACTACCACCGGAATCGGGAGGTGCTTGATCATGTCCCAGACTTTGGCCCAACCCCAGGCGGCCCGCATCATCTCCACCGAGAAGAGCCCCCCCACGTTCATCCCCAGATATTTGTAGAACGTAAACATGAGGATGAGTGCCAGCAGGAAGTTCGGCGTGGCCAGTCCGATGAACCCCACCGTCGTAAAAAAATAGTCACCCGGCGAGTATTGGTGGGTGGCGGAATAGATGCCGATCGGCACCGCCACGATATAGGTAAACAAAAGCGTGATTATGCTGATTGAGACCGTGAGGGCCAGCCGTTCGCCGATGAGTTTCGACACCGGCTGATTCCAGTTGAACGACAAACCGAAATCTCCGCGCAGGGCGGCCCCGACCCACCTGAAATACTGAAGGTACACGGGCAGGTCCAATCCATAGGCCCGACGCAGGGCTTCGATCTCGTCCTGAGATACCTCGGTATCCATCTCCTCCAACTGGGCGATATAGGTAGAGAGGAAGTCACCCGGCGGAAGCTGGATGACGATGAAGGCCACGATGGATACCAGGAACAGGAGCAGGATCATGTAGAGGATACGACGAATGAGATAATTGACCATCCCCCCTCCTTCTATTCAAGAAAAATTGATGCTGAATCCCTTACTGATTGATAGTAATTCTACACATGGAACATAGCATCTGTCAAATCCATTCTTCAGCAGGCGCGATTCGAAAAGATACAATTTTGCGCAGAGTAACTCGCATTGTGCGCAAACCGTAATGGAATACTCAATTTCCATGAAATACCTCCAATTCTACACCATTTTGTCGGGAATGAAAGCGCACCAAGCATTTGACAGATTCCGATACGCAGTTTATTCTTTTCAGTAGACAGCCGATAGAGATTCGGCTGAATCCTAAAACCAAAGGAGAAAAGGATGAAGAGATTTTTCTTTCTGACCCTCATCGTGTTGTTACTCCCGGCATTCATATTTGCCGGCGGACAGCAGGATGAAGACGCGGCGCAACCCGCCGAGACCGAGACGGCTGAAGCTACGCCATCCGGCGCGACGTTCAGCGAGCCGATCATTTTCGCCACGCCGGCGGCCTACAAGGAGGCCACGGGCAAAACCCTGCCTGCATACAAGGAGTCCCCGATGCTGGCGTCCAAGGTGAAGGCCGGAGAGCTACCGCCCATCGAGCAGCGGCTCCCGGAGGAGCCGGCGGTCATGCAGCCATGGAACAGCGTGGGCACCTACTCCGGCGACACCCCTCTCACGGGAAGTTGGAGAGACCTACACTGCGCCAACGCGGAACACCTGCTCGACGTGGTGGCTCCGAACTTCGCTGCTCCGGTTCCCAACGTGCTGAAGGGATATGAACTGGCCCCGGACTTTACGTCAATCACCCTGTTCATGCGCAAGGGATTGAAATGGTCCGACGGTACCCCGCACACGGCCGACGACTTCATGTTCTGGTATGAGGATGTGCTCCTCAACGACGACCTTACTCCCGCCAAGCCGGCGATCTACAAACCCGGCGGAGAGCTGATGAAGGTCGTCAAGGTGGACGACTACACCGTACGGTTCGAGTTCGCCGCCCCCTACCCGGCCATCACCGACGTGCTGGCCAGCGACCAGTGGTGGCAGTACCCGATTCCGCCGAAGCACTACATGCAGAAGTGGCACATCAAGTATAATAAGGACGCGGACAAGGTGGCCCAGGAGGAGGGCTTCGAGACCTGGTACCAGGCCTACGCCATGCACAACGTCACCGGATCCGGACAGCAGGACGTCGACCGGCCCACCGTGTATCCCTGGATCGTCGTGGACATCGACAGCGCCCAGAACCACTACATGGAGAGGAACCCCTACTACTGGAAGGTGGACGTAGCGGGGCAGCAGATGCCCTACATCGACGAGGCCTTCGGCGTGCGGGTGGAGGACAACGAGGTCAAGAAGCTAAAAGTAGTCTCCGGCGAGTTCCACGTCGGCGGCGTATGGCAGAAATTGTCGGACTATCCCCTGTACAAGGACAACGCCGCACAGGGTGACTACCGCGCCATGCTGTGGCCCGACCCGCGTGGTTCTCTGGATAATGCGTTCACGTTCAATCAGACCCACAAGGATCCGGTGATGCGTGAACTGATGAGTAACATCAAGTTTCGACAGGCCGTTTCCCTCTCCTTCAACCGAGAGGAGATGAACGACACCCTCTACTTCGGCATGGGCGTGACCCGACAGGCCAGCCCGCCGGAACCCCCGGCCAGCGAACTGTTCGAGCCGTGGATGGCCGAATACTACGCCGAATACGACCCGGATCGGGCCAACGCCCTGCTGGACGAAATCGGCCTGAAGTGGGATTCCAACAAGGAGTACCGGCTGCGGCCCGACGGCAAGACCCTTAGCGTGATCCTCCAGTATATACAGCGCTATGACAAGGTCTGTCAGCTGACCAAAGACTACTGGGAAGCCATCGGAATCAAGACCACCCTCAAACAGGTCACCGGCGCCATGTGGAACGAGGTAGTGGCCGCCAACGAGGTCGATTTCGGCCTCTGGGCCGTCGAGAATACCGATTTCACCCTGCGCCGGACCGCCGGCGCACCCTTGACGCCATCATGGACCGGCGCGTGCGTGCCCTGGGCCAACTGGTACAACTCAGGAGGCGCCACGGGACAGGAACCCCCCGCCGAGGTCAAGAATCTCTATGAGACGGTGGAAAAGTGGACCCAGACGGTACCGGGCAGCGACGAGTACCTCAAACTCGGAAAAGAGGCCTACAAGATCAATGTAGAGAACCTGTTCGTCGTCGGTTCGGTGGGACTCGTGCCCTACCCGGTGGTAATCACCAACAAGCTGGGGAACACCATGCCCGACGGCAGCCTGTGGAGCCCGAGCTACCAGCAGTGGGTACCCTACGAAGCCGAGCAGTGGTATTTCAAATAAACGACGGTACGCATAACGAAATACAGTCGCGGCCGGCGTGAGCCGTTCGCCTGACGAGGAGGACCCGCCGGAAGGCGGGTCCTTTTTTCGTGTGTCGAATGCTACGAATCATTCCGCCGGACGGACCGCCCTTCCTGGAGGATGCCCGTATACCTGCACCAGAAAGTAGAAGAGACTCACCGTCATAACGATTGCGGCCAGGGCCATCATTAGGCGTGACGATGATATCCCGATTACATACGACGCCGCAAGGTTGCCTACGGATCCCCCGAGTGCGAAGGTCAGATGGTAGAGGTTCTGGTACGTGGCCTTGAGGTCCTCGTGAGCCTGCCGGTCCATGAAATTGATGAAGCCCAGGAACATCATCGAGAAGCCGAATCCCTGAAACAGACCCTGTGCCAGGATGAAGGCGAGCGGTCCGGATTCGGCCAACACCACGAAGGCCACCAGCTTGAGGATCATGAGACTCACTCCGATGCGGATCAGACCACGGTTTCCAAGCCGCATGAGGAGCCGCCGTGCGTTGAATAGGACCGGAATCTCGACCAGCGCGGCGAGGGAGAATGAGATGCCCATGGCAAAGAAACCCAACCCGGAATCCTCCATGAAGACTCCGGTAAACATGAACGAGCCGGACATGCCGATAGCCAGGACCAAGATGAAGAGGAGAAACTTGCGGTACCGGTGGTCATCCTTCAGCAGCTTCCAGGGGATAGAAACCGGCCGGATCTCCGCCTTGAAGCCGAAGGAGGCCACGACCGCGAGGAGCAGAAACATACCCGAGTACCCGAGTATATTCACCGTGAGGATGCCGACTCGCTCGAGTACCCAGCCGAAAGTGGTACACGTGACCACGAATCCCAACGATCCGAAGAGCCGGATCCGCCCATACCCGTCGGTATTGCCTTCGAGTCGATGAAGGGTCTTGAGGGTTTCGGTGTCGATGAGCGGTATGATTGGACGCACGAAAAGTCCGTTCACCACCGCTCCGGTCCCGGTCAGGAGCAATATGACGGGAATGGGGAGCGAGAGTGGGATCCCGAAGAGCCTCATCCCCGGAATGCCGATCAAGAGTCCGGCGGCCGCCACCATGGCCGCGCAGACCGTGACCAGTCGATTCTGGATCTTGAACTTATCCGCCAGGAATCCGGCCAACGGCGGCGAGACGATGCCGGAGATAGACTGCAGAAACAGGACGACGCCGATGGCGCCGTAGTCGGGACCGCCTTCGGGAGTCCGCAGGATGATCCGGTAGTAGATGCTGAAGAACGGTATCATCGTCCCGTAGGCGGCGAAAAACAGCAGTTGCATGCTGCCGACGCGAACGATTTCGGGATGTATCTTCGTACTATGCGTTGATTCGTTCATATATAGTTGTGAGCTGTACCATTGTACGGGAGATTCGTCAACGCGAGTCGGAACAACGCGGCTATTTACAATGTCGGGGCTTCCGAGGATACCGGGGACGATAGGTAAAGGACCTGCAGAGGGATCGAGTCAGACGCATACGGGCGTTGATGGCCCAGCCGCACGCCTCGATGATCGGGCTAAGATCACGGCGTCTCAGTTTGATGAAGGCCTGGATGATAGCGGGAAACACCACGGCGAAGAGGGCACTGCCCAGGCCGACCAGGATCTGCCACCACCGGAGGCTCGCGAGAGTATCGGTGATGTATACCAGCGCCGAACCCAAGGCGGCCAGGGCGACGCCGCCGCCGAGGAGGAGACTCCCGGCCGGAGAGATGGTTCCTCGGTTTCCCGACGGTGAACCGGCTGCGGCGACCTGCCCGGCTGGGACACCGGAGCCTGATCCGGCGGTGGTCCCGGCGGCGACCGTATCGAACTCGCGTGAGGCGGCCTGCTCGAGCTCGGTCTGTGCCGTTACCGTCATGGCATCCAGCTTCCCGGTGACGACGCGCCACAGCCGCTTGAACGGAGAGACGATGGCCTCGATGAAACCGATGGGATTCTCGATGAGCTCGACGACCTCGGCATCCATGTCCCGGTCGTCCAGATCTACGAACACACCGCGCTTCCCGACGGTGATATTCCCCCTGCCCCCTGAGGTTACCGGAACCGCTATCTCGAACGCCCGATTGCCGTCGGTCCCATACACGACCAGATACATGACGAACATATCGGAGTTCCGTGCCAGCGTGGCGTGCTTGCCGCGGTTGTCTACCTTCACCACCAGGTTGAAGACACGCCCGTCCAGTATCAGCCTCCCCTGCTCGAAGACCGCCCGGGATCTTCGGTTGTAGAGCCTGGGAAAGGAGATGAAGTTATTGCAAAACTCAAGGAGGAACGCCTGAAATAAACCCGCACGCACGGCCAGGCGTAGGTTCCCACGGTCATACGCCATGTCCCGGCTGTGCTCGATCAACGTCTCGCAGGCGGTTTGGAGCGAAGGATCCAGCAGGCTTCCCGGTTCGTCGACCGCGGACAACTCATAGGCGCCGTGGGGTTTCAGCGAGAGCCACTGCTCGAACGGCTTCATCCAGCGACGAAGATCGCGCCATCGGTCCACAGGGAGTGAGAAAACGGATAGTCCGGTACGAGGTTCGAGGATCTCGCGCTGAAATGATTCCAGCGGTTCTTTGTACAGCGGATTCACCTCATCGGGTCCCGGAAGAATTCCGGTCCGCGTGATCCCGGCGATAGGAGCCGCTCGTAACGCCGCTTCTATCGAACCGCTGTCACCGGTCACGAGAGACTCGATCGACAACTCCTGCCCATGAGAGAAACCCTCGAGACGGTTGTCTATCTTGGCCGCATCGCACAACATGAAGTACCGGTCAATCTTCTCTATCAGTTCCGCATACCGTCTATAGTTCGCCTCGTCCTCGATGGTACATCGAAACAGAATCGGATTGTCCGCTGTGTCGGCAGGTGGTGGTTCTCCTGCCGAGGAATTCGGGTCGTTCGAGCCGTATCCGGACCAGTTCAGGTAGGCATGCAGGCACTGCCTGAATTGCGTAAGCGACTCGGAGTCAATTCCCCGGCTTCCGCCGGGATGGGGTACTCCGCCGGTTACCCGGATGGCGACACGTATAAACTCCGCGGTTTCATTATCCTCCGCGGCTTCCGGCAGGATTACACCGGCCTCACTCACCGGCCGAGATTCGGTCTCCCGCAAGGCGTCGGAGAGAGTCTCGAGGGGCACGGGATCATTCGGCTCGAGTCCCGACCTTGCTTGAGCCCGCTCCAACGACGTCAGGATGCGCTCGCCCTGCGCCGTAGTGGTATCGATCGATTCGGGATGCAGCGTGTCACTACCCTGTTCTATTCCGTCGTGCTGCTTGAAGATCTGAAGGGTCCACCTGATCGCGTCGATGAGGTCGGCGAAGGTGATCCGACGGTCCTTGTCGGAATCGAGCTCTTCGAGGAACCTGACATCACCCCTGATTCCAGGTACCGGGGCGCTCGAAGCCACCCAGAGCGCGGGTTCAAGGTCGACCGCCAGTCCAAGGTCCGCCGCGGTTTCCAACACCATGTGACGAGACCTGGCGATACGCCTGAACCGATACCCACTGCTCTTTGCCATGAGATGAGTATATCGAAACCCGTGAATCGTGAGAACACCGGTGAACATGGGGTCCACTCGATCAATTTCCGTGCCCGAACTGCCTCAATACCGGCCGTAGGTCCTGGCCGTCTCGATCATGGCGAAGATATTTTCGTCCGGCGTGTCCCGGCCGCACTGATCACCGGTTGAAAGGATGAATCCGCCTCCGGCCCCACCGTCGTCGATGGCCTTCTTGGAAGCCGCCACGACATCATCGACCGAACCGTTGAGCATGGTCTCCGTAGTGTGGAGATTCCCCTTCAGCACGATCGTGTTCCCGTAGCGTTGTTTCAATTCCGCCAGGTCGCAGTCGCCCATGGGGGACACCTCCAGGGGAT
Organism: uncultured Spirochaetales bacterium; assembly: GCA_964485495.1. Lineage (GTDB taxonomy): Bacteria > Spirochaetota > Spirochaetia > CAZAKE01 > CAZAKE01 > CAZAKE01. The sequence continues at coordinate 10,289 of CAZAKE010000086.1, read as the reverse complement.
CGATGATGGTGAGATCGGTCTCCTCCGCGGCCATCTTGACCAGCTCCCGTTCGGGACCGCAGGAGTGGACGTGGGTCGGGATGCCGAGATCGGCCGCCAGCGCCGTAGTCCTCTTCAAGACCGGCAGCGCCAGCTCTCTGAAGATCTCGGGAGTCTGCCACACCAGGGTTCCCGAGCCGCCGCAGAGGAGAAAATCCGGCTTCGGCGCGAAATCGGCGAGGAGCCGCATCCGCTCCTCCACCCTGCCTATCATCTCGTCCCTGCGCCGCCGGAACGGGACCGGATCGTCGTAGTACGCGTAGATATCCTCGGGACGGCCCAAGATGCAGGTTCCCATTCCGCTCCGCATCCCCAGCACCCCCTGATCCCCCATCTCCTCACGGATCATCAGCCACAGATCGAGCCCCTCAGGCCACGTTGTAACGCCCTCGAGACTCTCCCATTCGGTAGGCACCTCCGGCAATCCTACCTGCTCCGGCCGCACGTTCGATGCAGGGGGATTGGCCTCCACATACACCTTCACGAACTCGTCCCACCGATCCTCGTCCGGAAAGTAATTCATGGTCACGAACCGGCCGTCGTCATACCGCTTCACGACCCGCTCCTCGCGCACCGAGCGCTCTCCGGTGAGAGGGTCTACGACACCGAAGCTGTAGAGCTCGAACCCCCCGTCGATGTCGTAGAATTTCAGGGCGTCGAGATGGGCCTTCCACAACGGCGGATCCTGGAAGGCATAGATATCCCAGAACGGTTTCCCGGTGAGCCGACAGGGCACCATGTTCGAAATGTCGGGACAGCAGGGGACACAATCGGGCAGTTCCCCATGCAGCACGGCCAGCAGTCTCTCTCGTGACGTCATATACAAAACCTCAATAGCTGTCTGTCCGTTCCACTCCGGCCGTGCAGGTTCCCATCAGCGCGTCCAGATGCTTATGCAGGAGTTCGGCCTTCAGTTCTAACTTGTCGGAGTCGAACCAGAGGTTCTCGAACTCCCCGGGATCCTGCTCGAGATCGTAGATCTCTCCCAGTTCGTGGCCGTGATACACGATCGACTTGTATCGGCCGTCGAAGTACATGCTGCCGTGGGTGCCGTCGGACTGATCGATCGCGTCCCAGTATTCGCTGGTGACGTACGGCTTGTGATACGCCGGATCGGCGCTCCCTGCCAGGAGAGGCGCCAACGACTTGCCCTGCATCTCGGGTCTCGTCGGGAGTCCCGCCGCTTCCAACAGCGTCTGCGGCAGGTCGACGAGTTCGACGAGTGCGTCGGCGACTACTCCCCGACTCCATTTAGCCGGCCATGAGATGATCAGGGGCACATGCACCAGGGCCTCGAAGAAGCGGCAGCCCTTGTACAGGAGGCCGTGGTCGCCGAGGAGTTCCCCATGATCGCTCGTGAAGATGATGATCGTGTTCTCCAGCTCTCCCCGCTCCTCGAGAAACCGCACCAGCCGGCCAAACTCGTGGTCGATCAGCTCGATCATGGCGTAATAGCAGGCCTTCACCTGCCTGGGATCGTAGGCACTCGGAGGCGTCGAGTGGAAGAAATCCTCCGCGTCTTCGTCCAAGACCTGTGCCGCTACCGGCTCACCGCCGATTCGGACGGCGTCCTTGGACTGCTGATCTACGGCCCTATACCGCTTCTGGTGCGCGATGTCGCTCTCCCGGAAGAGCGGCAGGGGAAGAGTCGACGAATCGATCCGGTCCAGAAACTCCGCCGGCGGATCGAAGGGCGGATGGGGGTCGAAGGGATTCAGCGACATCAGCCACGGCCCCTCCCTCTCCTGTGAGATAAACTCCATGGCCATCTCGGTACACCAGGTGGTCTGATGGAACTCGGCGGGAACGCCGGGACCGTAGGCCTGCTTCATCGTGTAGATCTCATGCGGATCGATACCCCTCACCTCTCGGAGCCAGGCGTCGTAATCGTGCCCCTCCGGCCAGTCCGGCTCCGGGTGGTGGCTCCATCGGAAGAAACGGTACCCGTCGTCAGGCCGTTTCTCCACCCGGCCCTTGGCCCGGGAGAGATGCAGCTTACCGGCCATGCCGCAATCGTATCCGGCATCGGCCAGTGTCTTGGTCACCAGGGTGAGATGGGCGGGGAAGTAGTCGTTCCCGTTGCGCTGCACCTGATGGGACGCCGGGTATCTGCCGGTCAAAAAGGTGGCCCTGCTCGGAGTGCAGATGGGACACTGCGTGTAGGCCCGGGTGAATGCGGTACCGCGGGAGGCCAACCGGTCGATGTTCGGTGTCCGAATGTACTCGTTCCCAAGACACCCGACGGTGTCGAATCGCTGCTGGTCGGTGCAGTACCAGAGGATGTTCGGCCGTGAGGCATCACTCATCGGCTTTTCCCCGCCTGTTCGATCACCGGCACAGCCTCTCCGGCTTCCGTCATCCGTTGTCGCAACACGCCTGCCAGCTCCGCACGTACCGACAGGTAGGCCGGATCGGAGACGAGGTTATTCTTCTCATGGGGGTCGTTCTCGTAGTCGTAGAGGTACTGCTCCACGTAACGGTCGGAATCGGCATCCCTGCCCCCCTGCTTGTCCGGCGCGTACACCGAATAGCACCACTTCTTCGTGCGGATCGCCCGGCCGACTTGGGATTCGGAGATCTGCATGAATACCTCCTGTGGCCAGTCTCCGGGAGTATAGTCCGCCAGACCCTTCAGCGACCGGCCCCGGTGATGGGGAGGAATAGGAAGCCCCGCGGCGTCACAGATTGTGGGCGGAACATCGATGAGACTCACGATGTCGGAGACGACGTTCCCGCCTTCGAAACCCGGCCCTGAGATTACCATCGGGATGCGGGTGCATCCGGCGTGACATGAGCGTTTATATTCGGAGTTTCTGGTTCGGAAATGCGAACCGTGGTCGGTGGTATACACGATGACGGTGTCGTCCGCCATGCCACACTCCTGCAGCTTGTCCCGAACGCGGCCCAGGTTGGCATCGAGGCTGTTGATGCAGCCGAGATAATCGGGATAGTTCTCCCGCCAGTCACCCTCGGTGTCCACCAGATCGCCGGGCACGTCGTACTCCGCCCATCGATCCTTGGAACCCTCGGGTCCCTCATACCGGTTGTTGTCATTCTGATGGTGCGGCTCGATATAGGAGATGAACAGAAAGAATGGCTGCCGGGAGTTCTTCCAGGAATCCAGAGTCTCTAGCACCCAGTCTGTCTGAGCGTCCACGCGGTATCTTCCTTTCGGAAACTCCCGAGGATTCCCGTCGATATCGAACATGTGGCCGTCGTAGGAGTGGGAGGTAAACTCCAGCACGTCGGAGACGATCCACTCGTCCCGCCAGCCACCCCGGTACATGTGCGGTACGGGCTTCGTCTGGTAATCGATTCCATCTGCGGTCGTGGAGGCCAGGTGCCACTTCCCGATATAGCCGACCCGATATCCGTGGTCTGCGAAGTGGTGGGCAATAGTACGTTCGTCCAACGGCAGATGGATGTTGTTCCGGAAACACCCGACCTGGGTGGCGTATTTTCCTGTCTGGAGACAGGCCCGGGCGGGACCACACACCGGCTGACACGTATAGGCGTGTTCGAACCGGGTGCCCTCCTCGGCCATACGATCCAGGTTCGGCGTCACCGGAAGCCGCTGGCCGTAACAACCGCACGTGTCCCACCGCTGCTGGTCGCTAAAGAAGAATACGATATTCGGTCTCTTGCTCATCTCATCACTCTCCTGTTCTCAATAAATATGCTACGTAGCAATATGTGTGGTTTTTCGATGTGCCTATATGTACCGTCCACCGACCCAAGCAATTCCAAATGTAGCGGTAGCTACATTTGGAATTGCTTGATCGCCCTGTAAATACTGCCTTTTCGTGGCGATTCGACGAGGTACGAAGTCGATATCGCAGAAAAGGGACTGATGTACGACTCCCTTTCTACTTACTTTTCGAACTGCTGCACCGACCCCCAGTCTCATAGACTCGTCAATCTGCCTCTGCCGGATGCAGTCGTCCCGGAAAATCACCGAAGGCCTGCTCCGGAGTATCCACAATGACGGTAGGATAATAGAGAGTATCGTCGGCGTTGATCAATCGACCGGACGGCATGAGATAGAGATTGTCCGTGGCAGGCGGCAGCGTCTGTGCGTATTGCTCCGAAAGGCTACCGTCTCTTACCGTCCTGTCCCGTTCGGCAGCATCGAAATCGATCGATTCACCAGCCACCTGTTCCATGAACTCGAAGTCCGGCTTCGCCCCCGCCGGTATGCCCCGCTCTATGAGATTCTTCTGCTCCCCCGGATCGGCCGCCAGGTCGAAGAAGAGGGGCGGCGCGTGCCGGAATCGCACGTATTTGTACTGTCTATATCGAATCGATCTGAACTCGGTCCCTTCGCCCCAGCGTGGCTGTAAGGCGTCGCAGAAGACCGGTTTGTCCTCCGGGTCGTCTCCCGAAATCACGGTCGCGGAGAGATCCCGCCCCTCCATTTCGGCCGACGACTCGACTCCTGTCAGGGAACAGAGTGTCGGGAAGAGATCCACCAAGCCCACCGGCCGGCGGCAAACCCGAGCCGGTGATTCTCCGGACCTGACCTCAGGCCTGGAGATGATGAGAGGCACCCGCGTACACGCCTCATACCACCCATTCTTCCACCATACTCCATGTTCGCCGGCCATCTCGCCATGGTCGGTGGTATAGACGATGATCGTGTTGTCCAGCAGCCCATCACGGTCCAGCCTGGCAAGCAGGTCTCCGATCACCTGGTCCAGGTATTCCACACAGGCGAAATATCCGATCCGAGCCCGTCTCGTCTCCTCCGCGTCGATGGCGTCGGCCATGAACCCCCTGCGCATGCCCACACTCATGGGGTGGTCATAGGCGTCCCCGGAGGCCGGCACGAAGGGGTCCGGGATGCCTCGGTCCGTGTATTTGTCTATGAAGCGGCGGGGGGCTGTGAGAGGGAAATGCGGGCGTGAGAAGGAGGCGCAGAGGAACCAGGGCTTTTCCGGTGAGGCGGCGGCGTGTTCCCGCAGGAAGGCCACCGTCTCGGCGGCCACGATCTCGTCCTGGATCAGACTCTCCGGCACGCCGGTTACGCCGGCCTCCGCCGTCCGGGTACGCATGGCTCTCGCCCGCTCGTAATCGTCGATAGGTTCCCACTGATGCCCGCATTTTCCGGTGAGATCCCCATAGGGCCGAAAATCGAATCCGCAGAACTGCCGGTTGCCTCCCAGGTGCATCTTCCCGACGAGACAGGTTGTATATCCGGCCGCCGAGAAGGCTCCCGGCAGCGTGTCGAGTTCCGGACGCAGCACCGATTCGTTTGACCAGGCGCCGGAGCTCTGCACGTGCTTGCCGGTAAGCACCGTTATGCGTGAAGGGGTACACAGCGGCATCTGACAGTAGGCATCGGTAAAATAGGTTCCGCCGCGGATCAGCGAATCGAGGGTCGGCGTGTCCACCGGCTCACCGCCGTCCGCCCTGTCCCTGGCGGACAGATACCGGAAGCCGTGTTCATCGGAAAACAGAAACAGAATATTGGGACGCGCGGAATCGTGTGTCTTACTCATGACCTATCCTTGCAACTATACGATCACACGATTGTACCCGGCTCCTCCCAAAGGGTCAAACGAAAAGGCAGTATTTACAGAGCGATCATGCAGTTCCAAATGTAGATACTGCAACAGTAGGAACTGCTGGGGTCAAACCTCCGGCCCGTCGAGCCGGACGATTCAACAACACGAGGTCTTCCAGACGAACCTGCAGGGCCCCGAGTTCATCTTCCACCGTACCGACGATGACGAACGCGTATCCCGTAGCCAGCATCTCCCCGACCCGCTCGTACACATCGGGGAAGACGACGGTCTCGAACACCGCGTGGGCATCTTCGAAACTCACGAAACACATGGCCCGCCGCTTCCTGGTCCGCACCTCCTTTTCACACACCATCGTTCCGGGGAGGCAGACCCGCCGCCCGACCCACGCCGGCATGCCCCGCGAAGAGATACACGGCGGCAGTCCGCCTCTGCCTACCAGCCTTTCGATTCTGGGCGTAAAGATCTCGATCGGATGCCGGGAGACGATCAGGTCCATGGTCTCGGCCTCATCCAGGATCTTGGTGGATTCGGAATAGTCTCCCACGAAATCCGGGGCCACGGGGAGACCGAACAACTCACCATCCAAGAGATAGTTTCCATCGCGGACTGCATCCCGGCCGGTCTGCCGTAGCCTCCGCCGCGGGTCGGCCGGCGGAAAGCGCCGCTCCAGATGATAGAAGAGCCAGAAGAGCTGCGGGCGGGTATAGTTCCCGGCCACCGAATCGAGGGCCCCCGACTTGATCAGCACCCGCATCGCCGACATCGAGGGGCGCACCCGATACACGAAATCGAAAAGATCGGCGTAGGGCCCTCCGGCGGCGCGTTCCGCCAGTATCCGCTCCGAGTATGCCTGCGGAACGTCCCGGAGCTGTCCCAACCCCACTCGCAGGGCTCCGCCCCGGGGAACATACGCCATGGAACTCGCGTTGACGTCGGCCTGCAGAACGGGAAATCCCATGCGCCGGACCGCGTTCACGTACACCTGCCGCGAATAGAAGCCGCCGCCGTTGTTGATTACCGACGTCAGGAACTCCAGGGGATAGCGGCACTTGAGCCAGGCGAGTTTGTACGAGACCAGAGCGTAGGATGCGCTGTGGGCCTTGCAGAACGAGTAGCCGTCGAAGGAGAGGACCCCCTCCCACAGGGTTGTGAGGCTCCCCTCGTCCAGGCCGCGGCCGCGCCCCTTGTCGAAGAACTTCCTCCGGAACGCGTTCAGCCGGGTCTCCCGGTCCTTCTTGGTCAACACCTTGCGCAGGGAGTCGGCCTCCTCCGGGGTGAATCCACAGGCGGCGATGGCCACCCGCGAGACGTCCTCCTGATACACCATGATGCCCCGGGTCTCGGCCAGGGTGTCGGCGACGGACGGATGTACCGGATCGTACGGCGCCCCGTGGAGACGGCGGACATACTCGTTGATGTAGGCGTTGGCGGCCGGTCGGATGATCGAGCTGGCCACCACCAGGTGTTCGTAGTCGCCTCTGCCCATCTTTCGCAGAAGCTGCCGGGTGGCGGGCGACTCCACGTAGAAGACACCCAGCGTGTCTCCCGTCTCGATCAGACGTCGGGCCTTCCTGTCGGCCAGGGGATCGAAGCTCTCCCACTCGATCCGCTCCTCCATAGGCCTCCGGCGGTTCACCAGCCGGATGGTGTCCCGGAGGACCCCCAGGGAGCGGTTGCCCAGGAGATCGATCTTCACCAATCCTGCGTCTTCGGCGGCATCCTTCTCCCAGGCCAGGAGGGGATACCCCTGCGACGAGGGCTGCAGATGGGTGAAGCCGGTGATGGGCCCGGGAGTCACCACCACCCCGCCGGGGTGGGTGCCGATGTGCCGGGGCATGCCCCGTAGACGAGCGGCCGCCCGGAGCAGGTAGCCGGGGATCTCCTCGTAGCGCTCGTTGCGGTAGGCACGGACCAATGTACCGATCTCTCCGGTCTCGATGCCGAAGGCCTCCGCCGGTTCCCGGATACACGACCGCGGGCCGAAGGTGACGTGATCGGCCACGATCCCCGATGAGCCCGACCACGTACGAAAGACGTATTTCAACACCTCCTCCCGCTCGTCCCACGGAAAGTCCACGTCGATGTCCGGGGGGTCCTTACGCCCCATGTTGAGGAAGCGCTCGAAGAAGAGGTTGTACGCCAGAGGGTCCACGTGAGTGATCCCCAGGAGGTAGGAGACGATGCTGGAGGCGGAACTGCCGCGTCCACAGGTCCGAGGACGGCGGGAGACGATATCGTGCACCACCAGGAAGTACCCCGCGAACCCCTTCTCCCGGATCACCTGGAGTTCGTACCGGAGCCGCGCGGTGATCTCCGGCCGCATGCCACCGTACCGCCGGTCCGCCCCCTGCAGGCACAGAGTCCGCAGCAGCCGAAAGGCCTCCGCCTCGGGCATCCCGTTGAAGCTGGGAAAGACGTAACTCTCCGGAAGGAGAAAGGAACCGGCTTCCTCCTGGAGGCGGAGGGCGTTCCCGAGCGCATCCGGCACGGCGGAGAAGTAGCGCTCCATGGCGTCCGCCCCGGCGTAGCCGTGCCGATCCTGCAGGATCTCCCCGGGAGCCAGTTCCTCGACGACGGTGTTCAGGTCGATGGCCCTGAGGATGCGGTGCAGCCGGCGGTCCTCCGGAGTGCGGAATACCGCGTCGTTCAGAGCCATACAAGGCAGACCCGCCCGGCGGGCCCAGGCCGCGAAGCGGCCGAACGGCAGCCCGTAGAAGAGCCCGGCGAACAGCCCCTCCCGGCCCCGGGCCGACAACCGGGTCAGGACCGCCGGATCATCCGAGACGATCCACAGCCCCTCCCAGCCGTCCTCCGCCAGATCGGCCACCGGATCGTACCGATCGGAATCGATCCGCCGACCGCTCCCCTGCTCCGTCACGCCTCCGATTCGGACCCCGCCGCTGCATGCAACCGCACCGGACCGTCCCTCTTTGGAGCGCAGGGTCTCTTTGGAGCGCGGTGTCTCTTTGGAGCGCAGTGTCTCGGCGTATCCGGGAAACCCGCCGATTCGGGCCTCGTCCTCCAGCAGCCGGGTGATGATCTCGTTGGCCCGGGCGAACCCGCGGCGGTTCATGCAGTAGGTGGTAAGCCCGCCGGCGGTGCCGGGCACGATACGAACGCCGGCGATAGGCTTGATTCCCGACGCCGACGCTGCCCGGGCGAACCTGATGAGCCCGTAGAAGTTGTTGATATCCGCGACGGCGGCGGCCCCGTACCCGTCGGCCGCGGCGGCGGCGCATACCTCCTCCGGCGAGAGGCATCCATTCAAGAGAGAAAACGATGTGCGGCAATGCATGGGGGCATAATGCATCATACTACTTAACATAAGTTTAGTATAATTGTGAATGCTTCTCAAGGCACGACGGAAAAAAGTAGGGTAGTGCTCCGAAAATTGTGGAATCCCGGATGGGCCGGGTTATATAGTGCCTAGGACACCTACAGAAGTGCGAGAATGACCCCATATATGGAGTAGGCTGCTCTTTCCACAATTTTCGGGCCAGTACAAAGAGATCATTCGAGCTTCGACTGGATTCGCTTAAACCGTTCGATCATCTCCGCGAAGGCGGAATCATCCTTCTTCAGCTCACGAGAGCCCCGGGTGATCTTGCAGAGGCTCAATCCCAGTTGTTTCGAGATGTTTCGTTGACTTACCCCTTGCTCGATGAGCCGTACCAGGGCCCAGCGGGTTGCGATCTCCCACACCTCGTATGGGGTGAGGAGGCTGCGCAGAAACTCCTCGATGAGGCCCGGGTCATCGGTATCGGCCAGGGTTACGGACAGCTCTCTCATCTGCCGTTCGACATCGGCGTCGTTATATTCCATGCTCCTACTATACCCGCAGGAAGCTTCTCACTGCAACTCACTACACCTCTCTGTAACTCGCACTGTAGCTCGCAGAATCGTAGAAAACTGCAGACGCGGATCACCGCATCGTACCGTCGACATCATTTGACTGAACTCCTATCGGGCGCATGTTATCGGCATAGCATCTTCACAGAAACTGAATCATAAGAAACGCAAAGAGGCCGGTATGCAAACGAAGACCATCGGACTCATCGGTGGACTGAGTAGGGAATCCACCACGGAGTAGTACAGACTCATCAATCAGGAGACCGCGCGGCGGTGGATGCGGCAATCGGCTGATGCCGTTCGTGAATCTCAGAAAACCCGAGTGGCGTGTCACCCGTAGCTATGTAATCCAGAGAGGAGAAAATTCACCCCCAGGAAGGTGAAGATGGTGAGAGCGAACCCGATGATCAGGAGAATCTGCGGAAGCCGAGTCTTCCGTCCGCGAGTCAGCCTGACGTGCAGATAGACCGTATACACGAGCCAGGTGACCAGCGCCCACGTCTCCTTCGGATCCCAGCTCCAATACCGTCCCCAGGCCTTCTCGGCCCAGACGGCGCCGAACACGAGTGCCCCGGCCGTGAATAGCGGGTACCCGATGACGGCACTTGTGTACATGATGCGGTCCAGCTCCTCCAAGCGTCTCGTGTCGGACGTACACAGCGCCGTCACCGCCGCCACGAAGGAGACCGCGAAAAATGCCTCGCCGACAAACGCCAGAGACACGTGCAGCACCAGCCACCCCGATTGGAGCGCCGGAATCGGCGGTAAGGTTTCCGACGGTGCCAACGGGGACGATGCCAGCGCCAGGAAGACGAAGGCGAGGGCGGTGGCACCGAACGCGATCTTCGGCCGAAACGGGAGACGACGTTGAAACGC
>CAZAKE010000085.1:0-19789 GCA_964485495.1 uncultured Spirochaetales bacterium | reverse complement strand
TTCAGTCCATCTCGAATCCGCCGTCGACGTTCAGCGTCTGGCCCGTGATGTAGTCCGACTCGGGAGAACACAAGAAGGCCACCGCCGCCGCCATCTCTTCGGGTGTTCCGGCACGCATCAGCGGGATCCGGCCCACGAATGAGTTGAGCTCCTCCTCCGGATCCAGTCCGGAGATCTTCGCCTTCTCCCGCACGTTCTGCTCCCACATGGGTGTCCTCACGACGCTGGGGGCGACGGCGTTCACGTTGATCCCGTAGGGTGCCAGCGCCATGGCGGCGGATTGGGTCAGGCTGATGATGGCGGCCTTGCTGGCGGCGTACTGCAGCTGGTAGGCCCTGCCCCGTCGGCCGGAGATCGATGAGAAGTTTACGATCTTCCCGTAGCAACGATCGGAACGACCGGCCTCGACCACCCTCTTCGGAATACGCGAGATCATCCGTTTCGCCGCCGCCTGCATCGCGAAGGCGGTGCCGCGCTGGTTGACGTCTATGACGAAGTCCCACTCCTCGGGAGTCACCTCGAGGAAGGGGGTACTCTTGAGAACTCCGGCCACGTTGACGAGGATGAAGATTCCGTCGAACTCCTCGTCGACGGAATCGATCACGCGATAGATCTCGGACACGTCCGAGAGGTCCAGCCTGCGAACCGTCGCCGTGCCACCTGCCGCCCGGATCTGTTCCCCGGTCTGCTCCGCCGCCTCGACGTCGATATCGGCGATCACCACCCGCACACCCTCCGCGGCCAACCGCACCGCGACGCCCCTGCCGATGCCCTTACCCGCTCCGGTTACTATGGCCGTCTTTTCGACCGGCATCTTCTCGCTCATGATCTAGCTCTCCTCTACGAATGTTGTCCGAATATATCCTCGGCGATGGTCGACAGGAGCTCCGCCGTCCGGCGCGTGTACTCCTCGAGGCAGGCCGCGGAAATCCCGTACAAGCGTTCCCTCAGGATAAAATTGCCGTCTGTATCCCGTTCACCCACCGGGGCGAAGCAAAGATGCCGGAAAAACGAGTGAGATGGATGGGGGCCGCCGCCGTCACGCTCGTACTCCTTGACCGCCTCCAGCGCGGCCGTGCCCCCGTTCTCGGCCTCCGCCTTCGCGTACGCCAGGGTGGCCTTCCACCACTCACCGAACAGATCCGGGTGAAAGTCGTACAGCGTGTCCGCGAACAGGGTTTGGAGGCTGGGGGATACCTTGAAGTGGATCCTCCCCGAGGAGGCTCTTCCGATAACCCGGCGGGTCTCCTGAGAGAGATCGTCTCCGGAGTGGCAGTCCAACATGATGCCGAAGGCCTCCGCGATCCGTGTGAGCGACTCCACCCGCCCGGCCAGCCCCTCGTGACCGTCGGGGCAGCGGTAGTCCACGCCCTTCTCGACGCCGAAGTTCGGGGCCACGTGGGTGAGAGGCATACCCCGGCGCACGCCCTCGAGGAGCAGGAAGACGAGTTCATCCTCTGAGGTCACCGATCCGAAGGAATCGATCTCCGGCGGATGTTCATCGACGCTCAGCTCCAGGTCGAAGGGGTGTCCCTGCTTGAGATCCGACAGCAGGCTCGCGAGTTCTCCCACGGCGTCGAGTGCCCGATGGTACTTCCGTGCCATCCGCCGGATGTGTTCGTCCGCGGGCTCGTAGGTGAAGAGCCCGACTCTGCGACGCCGCCGGTGGAAGGAAACGAGCTCACGCAATCCGGCTTCGTCGAATGATTCGCCGCGGGACGCGCCGCGTTTCTCCCCTCGTGACTTTTCCGGTTGTGCATCGAGCGACGCGTCGAGGGCCGCATAATCGAGGATGTCCGAGACGTCGAGGGTATAGAACGAATAGTGCCGGGCCGCTCTCACCACCTGTTTGGCCCGTTCGAGTCCGGCGGGACCCCGCTTGACCTGAATATGGTCGGCGTCCGCGCCGAACGGAACGGTACAACCCGCCTTGAGGGCCGCGAGGACGCCATAGGTCCACAACCCCTCGAAGGTGCTGCCTGTGTGTCCCTCCTGGATCGATCCGTATCCGAACAGGTAGTTCTCCTTGGGTGGTCCGCCGGCGAGAAACTCGTCCAGGAGATTCAGCTCCCGCAGGCTGTTTTGGACCGCGTTGGCCGAGAACACACGGCCGGTTCCCGATCCGGAGATGGCGCGGAAAATTCCCGGCCACATCAGGACGCTGTGTCGATTGCCGATCCCCAGCCGCGGGACGGCCCCCAGTGCGCGGGATCCCCGCTCCCGGTCTACCGAACCCGTGTATGCATAGATCGTCGGCCCGTCGCAGGGAAAGACCGCGACAGAGACCTCTCCGAGCGTTCGGGCGGCCCGGGGAGCACCCAACCCGAGAGAGGGGTGCGACGGTGTCCCGTCCCGGGTGAGTCGCACCAGCACCTCCATGCCGTCGGGGGTGCGGCAGAGGAGAAACACGGCAACACCGTCGCCCTCCGATACCCTCGTGCCGCCGGGCAGCAAGTCTCGCACCGTCACGGCCGAATCGAGGTACACCCGCGGCCCGTCATCCGATTCGACTATCCGGTATCCGCTTCCGGCTTCCGTCACGACGCCGACTCCGGCGCCGGACACTTCGGCCTGAGCCGTGCCCCCGTTCGAAGTCCCTCCGGATAAATCGACCTTCGCCCGAGATCCGGAAAGACCTCTCAGAAGAGAATTCCAGAACGATGCCGGCACCGAGAATACCGCGTTCGCCGCACCATCTATATCCCAGGTAGCGGAATCGAGGACGGCCGGATCGGCCGCCGGATCGAATTGGATGTTTCCATGTTTGGCCTTGCCCATCAAGTGTCTCCTCCGGGTTCGTCGTCGAGACGGGTGCTCCCACTCCTAATTATCATGCATCAGACCCGATACACGAGGGTGTTTCGCGATCCGCCCGCGGACGGCCTCGCCCATCCGGTCATACAGGTCGATGAACTGGTCGAGGGTCTGTGCCACCGGCGGCCATGCCGCCACCGCCTCCTGGTCCTCTTCATCGAGGGACAGCACCCTCGAAGGTTTGAGGGCTTCGTCGTCGCCGGGGAGCCACCAGGCCTGACGAAAGATCTCGCTCTCAGCCATGGTTTCCATGGCATCGTCAGGGGTCTCATTTCCGGCCGACGCCTCGTCGAAGGGCCTCGAGATGGAATCGAACGTCCTGCGGACGTTGGGAAAGACCGTGAGCAGAGGGATACCCCAGAGCTCCGAAATATCGGGAATCCAGGTGTCCGGCTCGTATATCCTCAGAGAGGCGATCATGATCTTCACCTTTCCGGGATCGATTCGAAGGGGCGGTGCCTGTCGGACCGGCGGAGATGGAACCGATCCGCCGTAGAGGATGCGACCACACTTACGGGCGACCTCCACCCCCGCCCATCTGGCCGCTTCCGCGCCACCGGATACCCCCGCCTCCTTGAGTTCGTCTCGCACCGGGTACGCCATGCGGCCGTTCATCAGGGCGATGTAAGAGACAAGCGCCGCGCCGCGCTGCAACACCGGCGCGAAGGCCGACGCCTGAAAACAGGAAAACGTGAGGGTGATCGTCACCCCGATCCCCTCGCCGGTGAGTACCTTCGCCGCCTCGAGCCCGGCATGAGTAGATGGAAGCTTAATCACCACGTTGGGTATTCCGCCGAGGATGTTCTCGAGGGTGCCGTAGAGCGATCGAGCCTCGCGTATCATCCCGAGACTGTCGGAGTGGTTCCGCGGACTCACCTGAGCGCTGACGTACCCGTCGGCTCCGCCGGAGAGGAGGAAGATGCTCCGCAGGAGGCGGCAGTTCTGCGCCACCACCCGCGCGGTAATCTCCGTACACACCAAACCGACGGCCTCGTCCCCGGCCGGATCGCCGCCGTCGTCGATGAACCGCTCGATCGTTTCGTCGACCCGCGCGTCCCAGTACGTCTGGTCGATATCCCACGCGAGTTTGATCAGTACCGGATTGGTTGTCACGAAGGAAGCCCCGAAGAGAAGGGCGTGGAAAAGAAACGCCGCGTAGTCGTTGCCCCACCGGGTTCCCCCCGGGAAGCGCGTAGTCGGGACGGAACGGTATGTTTCGGACGCCTCACACAGGTTGGATTCGGCCACCTGAAGCGATACGGCCCGGACGTATCCCGGCAAGCCGTCACGAAAGAGATCGGCGGCGAGACGCGACCTGGTTTCGGGGTCTTCCACCCCTTCGGCCTCCAGCCGGGCCCGGGCCTCGGCGGTCTGCCGTTCCACCACACGCCCAGCCGCCTCGGGGTACGCCGCCGCGAGCCTCCCGAGGATCGAGAGTGCAACCGCCGCCGCACTCTCGGTGTCCACCGACACGACAGCCGGATTCCAACGAGGCGGGAAGCAGCCGAAACACGCCGCCGCCGAGAGGAAAAAGCGGAGTATCCGCTCCGCCATATCGGGAACCGCGGGACCTTCGCTGTACTGCTCCGAGAGTCGCGCCGCCAAAGTGTCCAGTCTTCGACCCCACTGTCGGGGAGGAAAAACGATCAGGGACACGCCGGCCGCGACCGCGTCGCCGTGCACGACTTCTCGAACCAGATCATCATCACTCATCTCGAGGCGCCGCCGCAGCTCATCTGCAATGGCCGTCTCTGCCTGTTTTCGGGTATACGCCATAGGAGGCCATCTTACTATCAGCATTTCAGGGGTGTCAACGCGACGTCGCCTTTTCTTTCTAGATCCCTTCCGATAGACTGTACGCAGCATCAACAGCACTCCGGGTGATGTTGGTAGGAGGCACAATGAAGATACGCATCAATCAAGGTTCGATCTCGATAGAAGCGGAGTTTTACGAGACCGATCTCGCAAGAGCAGTGGCCGCCATACTCCCGTACACCGGCAGCGGAAGCCTATGGGGTAACGAGATCTACTTCTCGATTCCGGTGTCACACGATCTGCAGGACCCGAAGGAGGTCGTCGAGAAGGGAGATCTGGCCTACTGGCCTCCGGGAAATGCGTTCTGCATCTTCTGGGGCCCTACTCCCGCGAGTTCCGGATCCGAGGCAAGGGCGGCAAGCGAGGTCGAGGTGTTCGGAAGGGTCACCGGAGACCTTTCGTCCCTCTCCGGGCTGCGTAGTGGTTCGGTGGAGATCGTCGCCGAATAGCCCGTCTCTCGCGACGGTTTCTCCCGCTCCGGTCAGCCGTGCCGCGAAAGCGGTCGTAATGAGGGGGAGGATGGCGAGACAGCACAGGTGAGAAGATCGAACCGACGCACGGGGTCGTCTCTCAGTTCGTCAGGCCGGCCACGGCCGTGCCGAGTAACGGCGCATTCTCGACGAATGTTGTCTCGAAGTGGATGCCTCTCCGAATTTGGAGGAACTCCTTCAGGTAGTATTCGGTCTTGAGCCGAAGGCCCCGCATCTTGTAGTAGGTGCTCCCGTCGATGGTGATGCACACCGGCTTGCACGGATCGATACCCGCGCCGGATTCGATGACGGTCGCCGCCATGGAGATGGCAACGCATTTGGCCGACCGCTCGAGGAGATTGTCGCAGACCGAATAGATGAAGCTCCGGTCCTCCGACGAGGCGGGGAGTGCTCCCAGGGGGTTCGCGGTGGAAAATGGATAGAAGAGGAAATCGCACATCTGTACGCTGTCGAGTCCGTCGAGGGCCGTGATCCCTCGGGAGCAGGTCGGGGAGAGTTCCCCCGCCTCGGCCGCCTCGGTCAGAACCAATCCGGCCAAGGGGCCGAGATAACCGCCGGACACCATCTTCTCGAAGGGGTACTCACCCGGACTGTTGGTGGTATCGTGAAACGCCCGGTCCAGTTCTCCCGCCGGGATTCCGTCGAATCCGCCGGCCTCGGTGTTGATGATCTGCGATTCCGCCATGCCGGAAAGTGAAAGCTTTTCTATCTTGCTCGAATGTTCGATGTAGGAGGCGTTTACCCCCGTGCCGAGGATATACCCGAGGAAACTGTCGAAGACGCGGGTCTCCGCACCCGACCTTCCCGCCAGCAGCGTGGCGACGGTATCGTTCAGCACTACGATCCGCTTCGAACCTTGGACTCCCTGGTCGGCGAGGGCCCGAGCAAGATTCTCCCCGACCAACTCCCCGACCACGGCCTGCGCCTTGATCTCCTTGCTGAAGAGCAGGGCCCGGCCGTCCTTCTCCGGAGTGATCTCTACCGGATAGGAGAAGCAGAACCCGATCCGATCGACCTTCGCGGCCACTCCCTTCACGTACCGGGCGAAGAGACCGAAGAACTCGTCCTTCGAGATCTCGGAACCGATACCCGGCATATCGTGTCGGGAGAAATCTTCGATCCGCGGCGAACCGCCCTCGTCGAAGGTGACGAGGGCCACCCGGAGGTTCGTACCGCCGGCATCGATCACGCCGACCGGTCGGTCCACGGGGAGTTCATGCTCGATGTCGATGAAGGTCGGGATCATGGCCAGAGAACCGCCCTGTCCGCGGAGTCCGCTGACCATCTCCTCTCTGAATATGCGGATACATCTATCCACATCTATCGTCCCGTGAAATATTCCCTGCTTTTCTAAGAATCGTATGGCTCTCGATGCTGCTGCGTTCTGATACGACATGCCGGCTCCCGTCTCCGTGTGAAACACTATTGTTCGGTCGTGTTCGGTCAGCATAAGAGAACCATTGTTCGTGTCGTACGGCCTCTCATGCAAGTATTACATATATACCCCGAATCGTATGTTCTTACAACGTGGTCTGCGAACCTACGAGACCCGGCACTCGGCCGTCTTTCGGCGGGACCGGGTGAAGAGATTCACTGCGTTTTCTTATACGGGCGGAGTTTTACCGGGAGGCCGGAGGGTTCCTGCGGACGACGAACTCCTTGATATCGTCGCCGTCCGGATCGTTGGACCGTTCCTCGGCCAGGGACCGGAACAGGTTCTGCGCTCGTGTGCCCCCGTCGGTGTCGGAGGGCGTGGTATACCTGCCCTCGTTCAGCAGCACGTATGAATGGGAGGCATCCGAAAAGAACACCTCCAGGGCACGGACGAGTCGCTCCTTCAGGTCAGGTTGGGGGACCGGAAACATAAGTTCCACCCGGCGCTCCAGATTTCGAGGCATCCAGTCCGCACTCGAGAGGAACACCTCCGTTTCTCCACCATTGTAGAAACAGAAGATACGCGAATGCTCCAGATATCGGTCGATGATACTGACGACACGGATGTTTTCACTCAAGGCTTCGACTCCCGGCTTGAGCATGCAGATTCCACGGACGTTCAAGTCTATGGTTACACCCGCGTTGGAGGCCGCATACAACGCTTCGATGACATCCGGGTCGGCCAGGGAATTCATCTTGGCCATGATCCGTCCGGCCTGCGCATCCGTGGTCCGTTCGACCTCTCTGCGGATCAGAGAGATCAGTTTGTCCTTCAGGGAGATGGGAGCCATATACAGATTCGTGAGTTCGGGAATTGTGGAGTAGCCGGTAATCGCATTGAAGAAGAGCGTCGCCTCGTATGTCAGGTTCTCGTCGGTGGTGAGCAGGCTGAAGTCGGTATAGATGCGGGCGGTCTTTTCGTTGTAGTTGCCCGTGCCCATGTGCAGGTATTTCTTGATGCCTCCGGCCTCCTTCCGTATGATGAGACATGCCTTTGCATGGACCTTCAGCCGCGCGATGCCGAATATCACGATAACGCCTGCTCGTTCGAGCCGTTGTGCCCACTCGATATTCTGCTCCTCGTCGAAGCGGGCCTTCAACTCGACCAGGGCGGTCACCTGCTTTCCGTTCTCGGCGGCACGGGCCAATGCGCTGATGATGGGGGAGGAGCCGCTCGTACGGTAGAGTGTCATCTTGATTGCCAGTACATTCGGATCATCGGCACCATCGTTCAGAAGTCGTATCACCGGATCGAATACCTCGTAGGGATGGTGCAGCAGGAGATCGCGCTTCCGGATCTCCTCCCACAGCGGCCCGTCTCCGGGGAGGTCCACGTTCCATACGCCCTTCCAGCTTCGTTCCCGCAGCGCCTCGAATCCGGAGATACCGGACAACGGCATGAGTGCCTTCAAGTCCAACGGTCCCTGGAATTCATATACATCGTCGGTCGATATACCGTATACCTGAATCAACCGCGCCTTCAGGGTTTCGGATCCTGCGCGCACCTCGAGTCGTACCGGAGAAGACTGCTGTCGGTCTATCAGAACCAACTCCATGGCCTCGAGGAAGTCCTCATCTCGCTCCTCATCCACACTCAGGTCGGCATCACGGGTGATGCGGTACTGTATCGAATCGATGATCGTGAAGCCGGGAAACAACATTCCCGCATTGGCGAGGATGACGTCGTCGAGCAGCGTGAACGGAGAGGAGTTGTCCTCTCCAGGCAGATAGAGAATTCGATCCATGGAGGGCGGAATCTCGAGGATCACCATGAACGGCCCATCTCCTTCGACCATGTCACCGCGCGAGAATATCTCGGCAGATTGTTCGCCGTCGCCCGAACGGCGTCTTCGGAGGAGAAACGCCAACATCAGACTCAGATTCCTGCTGACCGGTATTTCACCGTCATCTGCCCGTACGGGGGTGAGTGTGGGAAACACCTCGGACTCGAAATAGTTGTTCACGAAGCTGTGCTGCTCCATCGAGTATTGGCCGGGTCTGAGCCGCACGAGGCCGCCTTCATCCAGCGCCGGAAAGATCTCCTTCCGGAGACAGGAATATTGGAGCGAGTGCAGTTCGAGCACCCTCCTTCTGATGGCATCCAGCTGCTCCTGCGGCGACAACCCCGAGGGACAGGAAACCCCATTACCGCGTCCTACCTGCCGCTTGAGCGTGGCTACCCTCACCATGAAGAATTCGTCGAAATTCGCACTAACGATAGACAGGAATTTCAGCCGGTCGAGGGGCATCGCGTCCTTCCTGAGTCCCTCATTCAGGACCCTGGCGTTGAACTCGACCCAGCTCAACTCTCTATTGAAGAAATGTTCGCATGGGTATTTTCTCTCATCTTCCATTGTCGATCCTCGTGATTTGTCTCCCTCGGAGTATTACTCCAACCGTATCCGCGCGCCGAATACTTCTTCGAACATGTTCGCCTTCAGGGTCAATCCGTACCGCTCGAGGGTGGTATCGCCGGCGAAACCGGAGTGAATCACGAAATCATCGTTTATCTTCTCCAGCTTCAGATTCTGAATCCTCTGGCGGTGGCCCCGATCGAGGGCATCGGCCACCCGCAAGATCGCGGCGAGTTTCATGACCAGCAATCTGTGCTCCATGGGCATGGAGACGAACGGGATGTGTGCAGATACGGGTAGCGACTTCCTGTGATACCTCGCGATGTTCGAGAGAATCCGGAGATCTTCCCGATTCAGGCCGAAGATATCCGAGTTCATGATCAGGTACATGCTGTGCTTGTGGTGACCGCTGGTCTTCACGAACGTGCCGATGTCGTGGAGCAAGCCGGCCACATGCAGGATCAGGCGTCCATGACTGTCTACGTTGTGCTCCACGGCGAGTTGGTCGAATAGGCTCAGCGCGAGATCGGCTACATGTTCGGCATGATTTTCATCGTAGCGATACTTCTTCCCCAGGGCCCTCGCCGATGCGAGGATCTGAGAGTCGAACTCCTCCTGGAGCGCCGGATCCTCCTCGGTGAAGAAACTCAGCAGGACCCCGTCTCGTATACTCACGTCGGGCACCAGCAGCTGGGAAGCCCCCGTGGCGGTGACGAACTGCTCGTATACCAGGAGGGACGGCACCAAGCCTTCGGCGGTGGCGTATGGGATATTGAACCGGTCGGCCCGTTCGCTTACCGGGAGATCTCGTATCTCCCGCAACCAGGAGACGAACGCGTCCTTCTCGATGATCGAATAATACTCGTCCGCCTGCGTACCGACCTGTCGCGCCGCAATCCTCGCATCCCCGCCGACGGCGATGAAGATGCGTACATGTCGGAGGGGAAGCTCTTCGTCGAGCATCTCCTTCGTGGTGCGGATGTTCTCCACCAGGAACCGGTCCAGCAATTGTCTGGTCTGCATGACGGAACCGAGTTGCTGCGCCAATCGAACAGTGCCGATGTTGAGCGAGTGCGCGGCCACCATCTTTCCGCGGCGGAGCATCATGATTTCGGTGGAACCCCCGCCTACTTCGATGATCATGCTGTTGGCACGATTGAGTTCGGCGGTATATTCACGAATGGCGTTCTTGACGGCCATGTAGGTCAACCGGTTCTCTTCGATCCCCTCTACTACCTCGACCTTGAACCCGGTGCGGAGGTTGATGCGGTCGATGAAGGTATCCCGGTTCTGCGCCTCGCGCAGTGCGCTGGTGGCGATGACCCGTACATCCGAGAGCGATATCTTCCAACCGTTGAGCAGCTCACGGTATCCGTTCAGGATATTGATGGACTGCTGCATCGACTCCCGCGAAATCACCCCCGAGCCGAAGGCGTCCCGACCGAGGGTAACCGGACGCTGCGCCGAATCGATGATCTTCCACCGCTCATCCTTATACGGTTCCGCCACGATCAGGCGAATCGCGGACGCGCCGATATCGATGACGGCTCTTAAGCCTTCCATACCATTTTATCCAATTCTAACTCCGGCAGTATGTATGCGTATACCTCGTATACTATCATGTGAGCCGGGAATTAATCATCGATCTCCCGACGGATCAGACTGGCCGCGCCGAGTAGTACCGCGTCGTCGCCGAGTTCCGCCTCCAGTACCTTGACCCGCTCCGCGAGAGGCGGCATCGCGTGCTCCCGCATGGCCTTGTCGGCCATGTTCAAGTAGGGCTTGCCGAGTTTTTCGACCAGGCCACCGCCGAGTATGATCACCTCCGGGCTGAAGATGTTCACGACATTCGCCATCCCGATGCCGAGAAACCTGGCTCCGCGCTCGATGATTCCTACGACCTCCGGTTCCTCCGCATCCCAGGATTTCGAGAACACCTTGCTCTTATAGTTCTTAAAATCGGTTCCCGCGTTCTCGAGTAATACCTGCGCCTTACCCGATGCCGCCATGGCGATGGCCTCCTTGGCCAGCGCCGTCTTACTCGCCAGGGCCTCCAAACATCCGTGACGGCCGCAGCCGCAGAGCGGGCCATCGATTTGGATGATCATATGCCCCAACTCACCCGCATTCCCGGTGGCACCACGATAGAGTTCTCCATTCAGAATCAAACCGCCGCCGAGGCCGGTTCCCGGAAACATACCGATAACGTGAGAGTATCCCTTGGCCGCTCCGAGAAGATACTCACCATAGGTTCCGGCGTTCACGTCGTTCTCCATGAACACCGGCATATCGAACGCCTCCTCCAACTTGGCCCTGATCGGGAAATTGTAGAATGCGAGGTTCGGGGTACCGACGATGAGACCATTCTCGAAGTCGATAGGCCCCGGCACGGCGATTCCGATTCCGCCTATGTCGGACATTTTTATATCGGCTTTCTCGGCGGCGCCCCGTATCGTTTCCACGATACGAGAGAAGACCTTGTCCTGTCCCTCCTGCGCATCCGTCTTGTTCTTCGCCCTCCCCGAGATCTTCCCATTCGGACTCACCACGGAACTCACCATCTTCGTGCCGCCGAGATCAAAACCGATTACATGCTTCATCCAT
The DNA here is from genome assembly GCA_964485495.1 of uncultured Spirochaetales bacterium. Classification (GTDB taxonomy): domain Bacteria; phylum Spirochaetota; class Spirochaetia; order CAZAKE01; family CAZAKE01; genus CAZAKE01. Next base: position 8,277 of record CAZAKE010000085.1, on the reverse strand, counting down.
CTCTCCTGCCGAACAACTACTTACATCGCGAAGGACTAAAGATATACAATACAGCCTATTCTAAAAAGTATAGCACGATTATACTATCCATATGAGCGAAACCCATGAATAGCGAAAAATGGGTATCCAACTCACTCCGCGCCTGATCGGCGCCTGATTCGGCCGAGGGCATTCGTGCCGCGGAGCCTATCCCCCCTGCATCCCCTCCTCGAGCAGGTAGGCCTCGATGTCGGCCACGATATCGAGGCTCAACAGCTGCCGGGCGAACTCCTCCGCATGGGAGATGCTGAGTTCGTGCAGCAGGTTCTTGATCTTCACAAGCGCCCGCGGCTCGATAGAGACGGTGCGCACACCGACACCGATTAGGAATTGCAGGATACCCGGATCCGATGCGGCATTTCCACATACCGTGACATCCACGCCGGCCTCTCTCCCCGCGGCGCTGACGGCGGACAGGGAACGCAGTACCGCCGGATGGTAGGCCTTGAAGAGCTCACTCACGTGCTGATTGGTCCGGTCCACGGCCAGCGTGTACATGATCAGGTCATTCGTGCCGACGCAAAGGAAATCGGCCGACCGGGCCAGCTCCCTGCTGATGCTGACCGCTGCGGGAACCTCGATCATCGCACCGATTTGCGGCGGATGGTCGGTCTCGAGGCCCTCCCGTTCCAAGTCGGACAAACATATCTCCACGGACTCTTTCGCCCGTAGAAACTCGTCCATCGAAGAGATCATCGGGAACATGATCCTGATCTCACCTGCTCCCTCGGCTCCGGCCCGTAACATGGCACGGATCTGATCGTGGAACACCGGAATATTGGCGAGGGAGAAGCGTATTCCCCGCAATCCGAGGAAGGGATTGGCTTCGATGATGTCCGGAAGATAACTGGGCATCTTGTCTCCGCCGATGTCGAGTGTCCTGAATGTCAGTGGGTGTTTTCCCGCCAAGGCCACGACCTTCCTGTAGATCCGATACTGCTCCTCCTCGGAGGGAAAGTCGTTCCGGACGATAAAGGGGAACTCACTGCGATACAACCCGATACCTTCGGCACGGTTCCGGGCGGCCTCCTTGGCGTCGTTGATCAGGTTCACGTTGGAGAAGACCCGCACACGCACATCATCCGCCGTATAACATATCTCCGGGGGTGAGAGTCCCTCATCCTCGGCGGCGACTCGCTCCTCCTGCTCGTACTCGGCCAACACCTCCTGGGAGGGACGGACGATCAACCGGTTATGGGCCGTATCCAGGATCAGGGTAACGCCGTCTTCGATAGCGGTGACCCGGCGGTCTCTGGAAATCAGCACCGGTAATCCGAGTGACCGCGAGAGGATCGATATGTGATCGGAGATGCCGCCGCCGGAGAGCACCAGACCCGCGGCGTTCTGGATCCACGCCTTCACGACCTCGGATGGAAACAGATCCCGCGCGATGATGATCTGGCCTGAATAATCGCTTTGCAGCTGACTGTTGCCGTACACGTTGGCAAGGAGCCGGTGTTCCAGGTCGCGAACGTCCTGAGCCTTCTCCCGCAGTCGGGAGTCTCCCGCCCTGGAGAAGAGACTCACATACTCATCCGCCACGCTGCGGATGGCCCGTTCCGGGCAGGCCCCCCCTTCGACGAGTTCACGCATCTTGCCGGAAAAATTTTCATCTCTGAGCATGAGGAGATGGGCGGTAAATATCAATCCGGCGACATCGACGAAATCGTCCTCCAGGTGTCGCTGCAGACCGGTGAGTTGATTCTGGGTCTTCTCGAACGCCTCGTCGAACAGCGCGAGGGACTCCCCGATTCCGGACGACCGGCTGCAATCACTCTCCGGTTTCCGCCCTGGGTCCCGCGCAACCGCGGTTCGGGCGACCATCCCGACCGATTCACCCGCATTCGGCTCATCATCCTCATCATCATTCCCGTAGACGGAGGATCGATACATTCTCGAGGCCGTGCCGATGACATATCCATCCATCGTACCGGTACCGTCGATGCTGTAGCCCCCGGTCTCATGCCGGGTGATCCGCCGAGTGTGGAGTTTCATGAGGAGTTCGGCGTTTTCCAATACGGTCGCCAGTTGGGAGGCGATGGCCCGTAGCGCCTTTGCGTCCCGATCGGTGAAGTAGTCGTACTTCCGGTGATGGAGAACGATCACCCCGATTCGGCCCGGCCCCTTGACGATGGGTACCGCCAGGAAGGAGTTGTATTGTTCCTCGTTCAGCCCCTCGACCCTCTTGTAGGAGGGACTGTCCGTCACGCGCCCCTCCCGTATCGGCCTGAGTTCCTTGAGGGCCAACCCGGTGATTCCCTCGCCGATCCGCATCCTGAACTCGCCCACCGCGTCTCGAGAGAGCCCTTTCGTAGCACGGAGCACCAACTCGTCCTCTTCCAGCAGCAGGATGGAACAGGCATCCGCGATCATGTGATCCGCCACCATCTCCACCAGGTCCTGGAGAAAGCCCTCCAAGTTGCTGGTGTGTTCGAAGAGAGAGGAGAGTTCGGCTACGCTGCAGATGAGGTCGATATTGTCTTTCTTCATACGGTACACTCTCCATCACTACGGGGAATCCCCTACCTACGACGCAGGAATCATACCGAAAATCTTCCATACTGGACAACCCCGTGCAAACGAAGCGTTCGTAGACGAAGGAGACGTTAGGAGAGGAGGATCCTGATGGGCATGGCCTGCCTGTTGATGAATGCGGGGAGCCTTTTCCGATTCAGATGGAAAACGAGTAGATAGAGGCGAATCGTCAGCCGATTGAAGAGGAGCCGATCGAGAAGCCGATATGAGCGCCGCCTCCTCGCGCACAACCGTAGAAAGGTGCGCAGAATTCTCGATTCAGACCGGCCGGTGAGGTGTATCTTGAACTTGATGAGGGATCCGTACCGTTTGCGGAACGCCTCGGCCGCGGTCTGCAACGCCTCGATCCTCGCAGGATCGAAGGGATCCGAGTCCGGCCGCGTAAGTTCGAGACCAACCGCGTGGAGGATCCGGAACAAGTCACGGTGAAACCCGAAATCGTACTTGAAATTCAGTCTCCGCCTGAGACGGTCCAATTCCACAATATAGGATTCGAACGCTTCGGGAGTCGGATAGGCTGTCTGATCATGCTCCACTCCCCCACCGTGGGCAGCTCCATTGGCCGAGAGAGCCAGGTAGAGCCGGCGGATGAGATCGGTGGCCGTCAGGTGGTCCCAGGAGAAGTGCAGGAGCGGAGGGATACGAACGCGGTAGGCGTACCACGGCCTGGAGGCGAAGGCGGGGATGTACAACACCCGGCGAACGAGGATCTCGGAAATCTTGAGAAACTCGAGTACTTCGTCGGTCTTCTTCTTCGGAAAGAAGGCCTTCACACAGCGCCTCAGGCTCCAGCCGTGACGGAACATACGGATCGCCACCCAGGTATTGAGCTCGTTCCAGATGGAGGATCGTCGCACAAAGGTAAGATTCTTGAATCCCGACCAGCCGCCGGTCTGACACCATACGTGGATGCCGGCGAGTCTGGGATCATCCTTGAGTTTTCGATAGAAGCCGCGGTAATACCACCCGATGAACGACGGAAACATGCCGAATCCTTCATACTCCCTGCGGGTCTGTAGTTCGAGAATGAACCTGATCTCGCTGGTGCGGAAGTGAGGGGCCGGATCCAGATAGCGGAAGTAGTCGGTCTCGCCGTACTTCATCGAGACGACCAGATAGTCGCTCCGTATCCCGCGGAATATCCGCTTGAAGGTGTGCCGATTCCAGAGGAGATCTCCCACGTCGTACGCCCCGGTGGTCCAGGTCCTGAAGATCAGCAGTTTTCCCCTGCTCTCGAAGGCAGGCAGCGTGTCCAGGATGAGCCTTCGGGCCTGTTCCGGCGTGCGGATGAGGATCTTCGAATGGAAAAAGCCTTTCACATCGATCCCGTCGGACTCCCCGATCCTATAGATGATTCCGTCGATCTGTGGAAAGTCGTCCAACGCCTTCTCGACACACAACCCGAACAGCCTGAGTCTCGAGGACAGGTCGTCCTTCACCGACCGCTCAATATATTCGTTCGTGAACATGATGTCCGTGGTGATGAAGATCTTGAGGGAGTAGGCCTTGGCGATGTCAAACAGTTTTCCCAGGTACTTGCGGTACCGTTTGAGCTTCTTGTCGACTTCAGGCGGATAACAGGCCAGGTTCACCAGGTAACACAACTCATCGATGGAGATCGCCGTATATCCGTACCGTACGATCCGCCGCACATACCGTTCGAACCGATCTGCGATCTGCCGAAAGGTCTTCTTCTTGATTCTCCCATTCTTCTCGAGCCTGTGGTACGGCACCTTGGACCAGTTGATCCGTTTTTCCTTCTTGTGGCGGACGAAGAACGGGCTGATGCTGTCGATGATGTAGAGCTTCTCTTCACCATTCATCGACGCCACCGTATCGTAGGATTGTTAGAATACGATGAGGAGAAGAGAAAAAACTCTTGTGATTCGAAAAATCCTACCGTTCGGGCCGCCCGCGATGAATACAAGGAATAGCAACCGTTCGCTTCCCCTGTGGAACGAGGCTACGGATCCATGCGACGTTGACAGTAGTGTGAATCGGTACGTATGATAGAAATTCCCAACAACTGAAAGGAGCAATTATATGCGTAACAGGCCTCACATCGTCATGTTCGTCCCCGACCACTACCGTGGAGACGTCCTCGGTCACTCAGGGAATGGTGCAGCGGTCTCGCCCAACCTCGACCGGATCGTACGGGAGGAGGGGGTGTCTTTCCTCAACACCTTCTGTCAGAATCCGGTGTGCACCCCCAGCCGCTGCTCCTTCATGAGCGGCCGATACCCCCATGTCCGCGGACACCGTACCATGGCGCATATGCTGCAGCCGGACGAACCGGTACTGCTGCAGACCCTGAAGGACGCCGGGTACTGGGTGTGGTGGGGTGGAAAGAACGATCTGGTGCCCGGTCAGCTGGGACCGGAAAACTACTGCAACGTGCTATACAAGCCCCCCGAAAAACCCCGCACCAACGAGGATCGGATGCCGGAGAGCCGATGGCGGGGAGAGCCGGGAGACGACAGCTACTACGCCTTCTTCCAGGGGAAGACGGAGCTGCCCGAAGGAGAGACCGTCTTCAAAGACGCCGACCAGCTCAACGTCGAGGGGGCGGTGGACATGATCAACGAGGCCCCTGAAGGCCGCCCCCTGTGCATCTATCTGCCCCTCCGCTTCCCCCACCTGCCCTACGGAGTGGAGGAGCCCTGGTTCAGCCTGATCGACCGGGAGGCGCTGCCCCCGCGCATCCCCACACCGGAAGACTGGAGCCTCCGTCCCTCCATCGAGAAGGGGCTTGCGAAAAACTACAACATGGCCTCCTGGAACGAGGAACGCTGGCGGGAGCTGAAGGCCGTCTACTACGGCATGTGCGCCCGGATCGATCATCAGGCGGGTATGGTGATCGACGCCCTCAAGAAACGCGGTATCTGGGACGACACCCTCTTCATGTTCTTCTCGGATCACGGCGAATACGCCGGCGACTACGGCATCATCGACATCAACCAGAACACGTTCGAGGATACGCTCATCAAAGTACCGCTGGTGATCAAGCCGCCGAAGGTCGATCCGAAGGAGCAGTCCGCCGTTCTGCCCGGTGTCCGTAGACAACTGGTTGAGCTCCTGGACATCGTTGCCACCGTGGAGGATTTCACGGGCCTGAGCCTCTACGAGGATCACTTCAGCCGGTCACTGGTTCCGCTCCTCATCGAGCCGGAAGCAGAACACCGGGACGCGGTCTTCTGCGAGGGAGGACGCCGACATGGAGAGTTCCAGGCCATGGAGCTGGAGGCGACGAAATCCCTCCGTCCCGACGGGCACTACTGGCCTCGGCTGCGGCTGGAACGTTCCTCCGACGGTGAACACGGCAAGGCGGTGATGGTGCGTACCCCCACCCACAAGTACATCCGCCGGCTCTACGAGAGAGACGAGTTGTACGATCTCACCCGGGATCCGCAGGAGACCGAGAACCGTATCGACGATCCGTCGTGCGCCGATGCGCTCCTGCAACTAAAGGAGCGACTCCTCACCTTCTTTCTCGAGACCGGAGACGTGGTGCCGAGGACGCCGGACGCCCGTTCATTCTGATAGTTTTGCCCGAATCGATTGGATGGGGTATAGTATCGGTATGTTATACGAACTGAAAAACGTCCGGCAGGACGATTCCGGATATAACCGACGCTGGTTTCACGACGACTACTGGGACGTGATCGTGTGGATCGAAGGCAATCGTATTCCCATGTTTCAGGTCTGTTACGGCAAGCCGACGGACGAACACTCCCTCACCTGGCGGGAGGACGGCGGCTACAGTCACCATCGGATAGACGATGGAGAACCCTTCGCCGGGGTGGACATGACCCCCATCCTGGTGGCCGACGGCTTCTTCGACCATCGGACGATCGCCGACCGATTCCGCAGGGACAGCACCAACATCGACAAAGGAATCAGAAATTACCTATATAAGAAGCTGATCGCCTACGGAGAGGGGACGGGAACGAGCACAAACGACCAATCCGAATAAGGACATACATAGTGCAAGCAGCATATATAGTAGGAAAAAACCGCGTAGAGATCTCTGACGCGCCCATACCGCGTCCCGCTCCGGGACAAGCGCTGGTGCGACCACTGCTGGTGGCGATCTGCGGCAGCGACCTCAGGAAGATCCATCATATCTCCGAGTCGGAGTATCCGCTTCCTCCGGGAGTCTCCGGGCATGAGGTGATCGCGAGAGTGGAAGAGATCGTTGCGCCATCTCCAAAAGAGCGGGCTCCGGAAACCGCCTCCAAACCCGGCAATCTGGTACTCGCCCTCTTCCCCGAGCGGGAGGACGCCATGGCGGAGTACGCCGTCACGAATCTCGAAAACCTACTCCCCCTTCCCGCAGGCTCCAACCCCGTCGATCTCCTCATGGCCCAGCAGCTGGGAACGGTGATCTACGCCTTCCGGAGGTTTCCCGACGTGAGCGGCGCCGTCTGTGTGGTGATCGGCCAGGGTTCCGCCGGGCTCTTCTTCGACTCGCTGCTGAAACGAGCCGGCGCGAAGGAGATTGTCGCCGTGGATCTGTCGGAAGCCCGGTTGCAACAGGGGCTGAAGATGGGAGCCGCGTACGCCTGTAATCCCAGAGTGACAGATCCCTCGGAGTTTCTCACCCGTCGGGTGGAACCCTCCGAAGCGCGGATTGTCGTGGAGGCTTGCGGTGAGGTTGAGACCATCCGTTTGGCCGCCGCGTTGGTGGCACAGGAGGGGTTCCTCTTCTACTTCGGTATTCCCCACCGGCCACGCTTCGAGTTCGACGTGTACGACCTCTACCGGAAGTACGCCACCATCACCTCTACCGGCGGCTCCACGCTTCTGCCGGACAAGTCGCACTTCGTCGAGGCCCTGCGGCTGATACACTCAGGGGAGATCGACGTCTCCGGCATGGTCTCCCACAGGCTGCCCTTCGATCGGGTCGCCCGGGCATACGACCTGGCATTTACCCGGGAGGACGGCGCCGTGAAGGTGGTGGTGGAGATGCCGGAGTGCACGAAATATCTCTGAAGGACAACCGATAAACTGTGTCTTCTAGTTCCCGAACCTGCGGCGCACGGAGAGCCTTGCTTTCTATGGATATCCCACGATTCACGTGGCTAGAACTATCCGTATGACCGGCTCACAGAACCGTACTAGCCCCTGATCGTGAAGTGTCCCGCGTTGAACCAGCCTTACCCCTTCCGTCTCTGCCAGGAACGTACAGGATAGATGACCATACATCCCGGCGCCTTTGAAATCTTCCTCTAAATACTTGTTAACCAGAAGCGCCAAGCGAAAAAACCGTGACGGGAGCAGTGTCAGATGGTAGCGCTTGTTTTATAGATTCTTCATAGTTTCTATCTTTTGTTCTATTCCATGGTTTGACTTTCAATATAGTCCTCCAAAGCTTCCCGGGTTGTCACCCACTCTTTGTTCAGCTTTATCGCTGATACCTTCCCTTTACGTGCAAGCAATGATAGATATTCTTGTGAGTAATCACAGTACTTTGATGCTTCTTTTAAACTAATAAATCCTTGTTTCTCACTCGTATTAGGCCGAATGCTGTTTAAATAGATTATCAGCGTTCTTTCAATTGAACGGCCAATAAAGTTTTCAAATGGCTCATCATTTCCGGTGTTTGCTTCATTTAATACGCGATAATACCGTTTCCGGTCTACCTTTAAAATTACCGCAGGCGGATACCCGTTTGCCATCAATAGTAGGTTCATCAACAACCGT
>CAZAKE010000084.1:0-19989 GCA_964485495.1 uncultured Spirochaetales bacterium | reverse complement strand
TTAGCAGGGGCAGGACTCGAACCTGCGACCTCCGGGTTATGAGCCCGACGAGCTGCCAACTGCTCTACCCTGCGCCGTTATGGTGTGTATAAGATAGCGATTTAGGGAGATCGTGTCAAGGGCACGCAATTCGAAAAGTAAGTAGAAAGGGAGTTCGTACGTTCAGTCCTCACCGGTCACATCTGTATCGACCCCGGAATGGAGAATATACAATCGAAACAGGAGTATTCCCCCCGAGATCAATACCGGGACCGTTAGGAATGCCCAGATGCCGCCTGTGAAGAGGAGAAAATTGTACAGGCCGTGGAGGAGTACGGCGCCGAGGCCCCACGGGATAATCGTGCCGGCTCCTTGCGTGTGCCGGACAGTTTTTTCGGGGTGATCGGTGTGTTTGGGCAACCTGTGTGCTTGGAGAACCGCATGTGAGTCTGTCTCGACGTTCCCCCGTGAGATCGATTTCTGCCCTATTAGGACTCGTCCCAGGCCCAGGCCCAGTATTCCTGACGCGATCACGTGGAGGGGGAGGGCGGTAACGCCCCGTAGGAGAATCGTGCCGGTCCCACCGAAGCTGTAAAGCATATTCTCGAAGACCGCGAATCCGATCCCCGCCGTTATCGTGTAGATCATTAGGTCTACAGGACGGGTCACCCATTTCTTGTCCGCTCTCGCCTGCAGGGAGAAGAACAGCGCCATCACCCCTGCTTTGGTCGTCTCCTCCAGCAGTCCGGCGATCAGGAATGCCCTGATGAGGGAGTTCCAAGGAAAGGAGAATACCGAATGCAGCTCCCCCATCGCCCGTTCCGCGAGTGCCGCCGGCAGCACGGCGAAAAAGCCCACCACGAAGGTCAGCCACACCGCCCGTCGCGGCCTGGTTGGATTGCGACGCAACACCAAGACGCCCAGTAGGATGAGAGCCGGCAGGAGGGCAAGGAGTATGTTGAGCAGTAGATAGTTCATATGGCCGGACAAGCATACCCGTGAGGGCTGTTCGAGGGAAGCACCCGTTCGTTATTGGCCGGCCGTATCCCCCGACTCCTCCTGCTGCTTTTTTATCATGTATGCATGCTCCGAAAGCACCTCCCGCAGGAGATCTCCCACCTTCCAGTCGATGTTGGTCGGCGTCGTCATGCTGAAGGCGATGCCTGAGGGTTCTTCGCATATCTGTTTCACCGCACGCATGATTCGTATGGCTGTCTGGTCATCGAAACCGTGCAGCACCAGTACCCTCGGCGGAAGCCCGGAGTTCTCGGTCTGCTGTTGGCTTTTGCCGTTTCCTTCATCACCCATATAGATAGATCCTCCCTCCGTATGCCCTGTTGATTTGACTTCTATTTGACCACACAACCGGCAAATTCGTATTTTATACACGACGAAGAAAAATGTATCCGGTCGCGGTACCCTTGAGAGGGTAATGTAAAATTGCCTCGATACACAAGGTGCAACCGGATTTTCATAGAACCAAGGAGAAAAAATTGAAGTACGATAGATTGACCGTGAAGGCCCAGGAGGCCGTGCAGGACGCCAACGGTATCGTCCACAATTACAACCACGCCACCATCGATGGGGAGCATCTGTTATATGCACTATTGAAGCAGGAGGACGGCATTGTACCGCCCCTCCTCGACAGGCTTGGGGTGGACTCGAAGCTGCTGATGGGAGATGTGGAGAACCTGCTCTCCGACAAGCCCCGGGCGTACGGGGAGTCGGCGCAGGTGAAGATGTCTCCCGCCGTCGCACGGGTATTCCACACCGCGGAGCAGGAGGCGGAGAACCTCAAGGACGAATATGTCAGCGCCGAGCATCTGTTTCTTGCGCTGATCGTCTCCGAGGGGCGGGTAGGGGACCTGGCTCGTACGCACGGGATCACAAAGGATAGGGTGCTCCAGGCCCTGCAGTCTGTCCGGGGGAACCAGCGTGTGACCGATCAGAATCCTGAGGACAAGTACCAGGTCTTGGACAAGTACTGCAAGGATCTTACCTCGCTGGCCAGGCGGGAGAAGCTCGATCCGGTGATCGGCCGTGACGAGGAGATCCGTCGGGTGATGCAGGTGCTCTCCCGGCGCACCAAGAACAACCCGGTGCTCATCGGAGAGCCCGGCGTAGGCAAGACCGCCATCGCCGAAGGGCTGGCCCGTCGTATCGTCTCCGGAGACGTGCCGGAATCGCTCAAGTCCAAGCGGCTCCTGGCTCTGGACCTGGGGGCACTGGTGGCGGGTGCCAAGTATCGGGGCGAGTTCGAGGACCGGCTCAAGGCGGTAATCAACGAGATCGGCCAATCCGACGGGCAGATAATCCTCTTCATCGACGAGTTGCACACGCTGGTGGGAGCCGGCGCGGCGGAGGGGTCCACCGACGCCTCTAATCTGCTGAAACCCGCCCTGGCCAGGGGGGAGCTCCGGGCCATCGGCGCCACCACCCTGGACGAGTTCCGCAAGCACATCGAGAAGGATCCGGCCCTGGAGCGTCGCTTCCAGCAAGTCTACACGTCCGAGCCTTCGGTGGAGGACACTATCGCCATCCTCCGGGGGCTGCAGGAGCGTTACGAGGTCCACCACGGCGTCCGTATACGAGACGAGGCTCTCATCGCGGCGGCCACCCTCTCGGACCGGTACATCACCTCCCGCTTCCTGCCGGACAAGGCCATCGACCTGATGGATGAGGCCGCCAGCCGGCTCAGGATGGAGATCGAGAGCCAGCCAACCGAGTTGGACATGATCGAGCGTCGCATCCTGCAGCTGAACATCGAGAAGCAGGCCCTCTCCAGGGAGAATGATGACGCCTCCCGGGAACGGCTCGAGAAGATCGAGAAAGAGCTGGCCGATCTGCAAGGCAAGCGTGACGCCATGCAGATGCAGTGGGAGAACGAGAAGGGCGTCATCGAGAGCATACGCTCCCTGAAACAGGATCTGGAGGAGCTCAAGATCGCAGAGACCAGGTTCGAGCGTGAAGGCGACCTGCACAAGGCCGCTGAGATCAAGCATGGTAAGATCCCGCAAACTCAAGGCCTGCTGGAAGCCAAGAGCGAGGAGCTCCGCAACCTGCAGGGCGAGCGCAGCCTGCTGCGAGAGGAGGTCTCCGAGGAGGACATCGCCGGAGTGGTCTCCGCTTGGACGGGAATTCCCGTATCCAAGATGCTGGCGTCGGAGCGGGCAAAATTCCTCGAGCTGGAGGACACCCTGAAGAAGCGGGTGGTCGGGCAGGACTACGCCATCTCGGTTATCTCCGATGCCATCCGGCGGAACAAGGCCGGCCTCTCCGACGAGGGCAAGCCTCTGGGCTCCTTCATCTTCATCGGGCCTACCGGCGTGGGCAAGACGGAACTGGCCAAGACCCTGGCGGACTTCCTCTTCGACGACGAACGGGCCCTCACCCGTATCGACATGAGTGAATATATGGAGAAACACACCGTCTCTCGATTGATCGGCGCACCCCCGGGATACGTCGGCTACGACCAGGGCGGACAGCTGACCGAGGCTGTCCGCAGGCGGCCCTACTCGGTGATCCTCTTCGACGAGATCGAGAAAGCCCACCACGATGTGTTCAACGTGCTGCTGCAGCTCCTCGACGAGGGGCGTCTCACCGACGGCCAGGGCCGGCTGGTGGACTTCAGGAACAGCATTGTCATCATGACCAGCAATCTCGGCAGCGACCTGATCCTGCAGACCGAGGATCTCGATTCGATCCGTGACGAAGTCGGCGCCCTGCTGCGGGCTACCTTCCGGCCGGAGTTCCTCAATCGCCTGGACGACGTGATCATGTTCAAGCGCTTAGGCAGGGAGCAGATTGCCGGCATCGTAGAGATACAACTCGATCGGCTGCGCAGGCGACTCGTCGACCGAAAGCTCGAGCTCGATGTGGACGAGAAGGCCAAGGAGCTGCTGGCCACGGCTGGATACGATCCGGCCTTCGGTGCCCGGCCTCTGAAACGAACAATCCAGAACATGGTGCAGAACCCTCTTGCGAAGCAGATCCTGGAGGGAAAGATAGCCGACGGCGACACCGTCAAGATCACCGCCGATGACGGTACGCTGAATTTCGAACCTACTCGCGGAGAAAAAACTCGACAACGCGAATACGGTTCATATAATGGAAAATAGAGTACGAACGGGGGATGATGAAACGGAGGATACAATGAACTATTCGGTAAAGCAGCTGAACCCCAACGCCTGCCTGACCTATCTGATCATTCGGGAGGGCTCGAACAAGGCAGCCATCGTCGATCCGGTGCTCGAGCACTTGGAGGATTATACGGACCTGCTGAAGAGGGAGGGGCTCGATCTGGAGTATATCGTCGATACCCATACCCATGCCGACCATATATCCTGCGGTCCTGCCCTCAAGGACGTCACGGGAGCGAAATACCTGATGCATGGAGACGCTCCTGCCAAGTGTGTGGACACGAAGATCACCGAGGAGACCGAGATGGAGCTGCTGCCGGGCTTGACGGCCCGCTTCCTCTTTACCCCCGGACACACGAGGGACTCCGTCAGCATGGTGCTACCGGGACAGGTGTTCACCGGTGATGCTCTCTTCCTGGATACCGGCGGGGCCGGGAGGGACGACCTCCCCGGCGGAGACCCGGCGGCCCACTTCGATTCCCTGCAGAAGCTGACGAACCTGGGCGAGGGCCTGATGGTCTATCCCGCCCACGACTACCGCGGTCGCAAGCCCTCTTCCATCGGTACCCAGGTAAAGACCAATCCCCATCTGCAGAAGAAGACCAAGGATGAGTTCGTGCAGTACGTAGAGGACCTGAAACTCGGCCCCGCCGAATGGATGCACGATGTGCTCAATGCCAACTACGCCTGCGCCAGGGACCCGAATGCCGCGTGGATCCCGGTGGACACGCCGGCCTGCGAGGTCAAGGGCACCCTCGATCCGGGTGTCAACGAGATCGAGGTCCGGCCGATCTCCGTGGACGAGGTGAGAGCGATGCTGAAGGACTCCGCTCCTCCGGTGCTCTTGGACGTCCGTGACCCTGCGGAGCTGCAGGAGCAGCTGGGGCACATCGAGGGTGTCATCAACATTCCCGTCAATCACCTCCCCCGGCAGATGGACAAGATCGAGAAGCACAAGGCCGACCCCATCATCACCATCTGCCGTTCGGGACACCGTGCCTCCACGGCGGCGCAGATTCTCACCAAGGTGGGCTTCGAGGATGTCAAGGTGATGGACGGCGGCATGATCGCCTGGAACTCCTGATATCATCGGCGGCAAGCACTCTTCTTCCTCTCTTGCGCCCTCCTCCCGGGTAGGGTAGTATGGCGCATTCATTCGGGACTGTGGTTGACCCGAGGAGAGAGGACCGGCATGTCGAAGTTGTGGCAGAAATCGTACAGTCTTGACGCGGTGGTGGAGCGGTTCACCGTCGGCGAGGACTATCTTCTTGACCGAGCCCTGGTGCCTGCAGATTGTGTGGCGAGTATGGCTCATGCCGCCATGCTGGCATCTATCGGTGTCCTCACCGGCCGTGAAGCCGAAGCACTGAAACTCGAGTTGATCGAGATCCTGAAGGACAGCGACACCGGCCGCTTCACGGTGGAGCGGGAGCACGAGGATTGTCACACCGCCATCGAGAACCGACTCACCGAACGGCTGGGCGAGGCGGGACGGAAGATCCACACCGGCCGTTCCCGGAACGACCAGGTGGTGGCCGCGCTCAGGTTGTATGCCCGGGACTTCCTGTCCGGATGTGTCCGGGAAGCCGCCGACCTCATCGACCTCCTTCTCGATTTCGCAAAAAACAACGAAGACGTGCCCATGCCGGGTCGCACCCATATGCAGATAGCGATGCCCTCTTCGGTGGGTTTGTGGGCGGCGGCCTATGCCGAGGAACTCGCCGATTCGCTTGCTTCCCTCCGGACCGCCTACGACATGAACAACCAGTGCCCTCTCGGGTCTGCAGCCGGATACGGGGTCCCGCTTCCGCTGGACCGTGAGATGGTTGCGGAGCTCCTCGGGTTCCGCCGGGTGCAGAACAACGTGCTGTACGTCTCGAATTCCCGGGGAAAGATCGAGGCCTACATCTTGGACGCGGCCGAACAGGTCGTCCTCACCTTGAGTAAGATGGCCCAGGACCTGATCCTCTACTCCCTGCCGGAGTTCGGGTATTTCACGCTGCCGGACGAGCTCTGTTCCGGCTCGAGCATCATGCCGCAGAAGAAGAACCCCGACGGCCTGGAACTCCTCCGTGCCAAGGCCGCAATCATCGGCGCTCACGCCTCGGCGGTGAAGGGGGTTATCAGGGCGCTCCCGGGGGGGTACAATCGGGACTTCCAGGAGACCAAGGGTCCGTTCATGCGCGGAGCGATGTTGTGTCGTGACTGCATAGAGATCGCGGCACGCACCATCCGGAGTCTCGAGGTGCATCCGGAACGACTGGCCGAAGGGTTCACGCCGGGCATCTATGCCACCGACGAGGCCCTCCGGTTGGTTGCCGAAGGGCTATCCTTCCGGGACGCCTATCGGAAGGTAGGGACCGAACTGGATGGCCTCGGCGCCGGAGATCCCGGCGAGGCCATCCGGTCGCGTACCTCCTCGGGTACTACCGGGAACCTCGGGCTGGGACTGACCCGAGAACGGCTGCGGGTCTTCCGCGATGAAATGGACGCCGTCTTCGGAACCGCCGCGACGGCCGTGAGAGCGCTGGTCGGGTTCGAGGTGTCCTTCTTCGGAGAATGAACATGGATGAGTATACGATCTACAGCCGGCTGCTTGAGGCGATGTTCGCCATCGCGGTGATCACCGCCGTAACCCTCTTCAAGATCACCGCTCCCTACGGGCGACACGAGCGCAAGGGGTGGGGCCTCACCCTGGATGAACGGATCGGCTGGATCATCATGGAGTCTCCTGCTTTCCTGGTCATACTGATCTGTTTCATCATCGGAGACCGCCAAACCGATCCGGTGGCCATCACCTTTTTGGTCCTATGGGAGCTGCACTATGTGCAGCGGACGTTCGTCTTCCCCTTTTTATTGCGAAAGGGTGAGAAGAAATGGCCGGTGGTGCTGGTCGTGTTCGCCATCGTCTTCAATACCCTCAACGGATACCTGAACGGACGCTATCTCTTCTTTTTTGCACCAACGTATCCGTCCGATTGGTTCACCGATCCCCGGTTCATCACCGGCGTGTGTCTGTTCGTAGGCGGGTATGTTATCAACCGTCACTCCGACATGATCTTGCGTGACTTGCGGGGGCCCGGTGAAACCGGGTACAAGATCCCCCGCGGCGGGTTCTTTCGATGGGTCTCGTGTCCGAACTACTTCGGCGAGATAGTGGAGTGGTTCGGCTGGGCGCTGCTCACGTGGTCGGTTGCGGGACTGGCGTTTGCGGTATTTACTACCGCCAATCTCTTGCCCAGGGCGGCGGCGCACCATACCTGGTACCTGAAGACCTTCGATTCGGAGTACCCGGACACCAGAAAACGACTCATCCCATTTCTCTATTAGGCTTTCGACGGCTGCCGGGTTGCCGGTTGCGGCGATTCGTACGAAGCCGGCGGAGTGATGTGATTCCCTTCCATGTCCCCGATGCCAGGACGAGGAGCACCACCGTAACCACGTAGGGGAGTGCGGCCATAACCGTGCCGGGCAGGATATCACGACCCTGGAGCATGTTCCCGGTGTACTGGGCACCGGCGAACAGACCACAGGCGACGACGACCCCTGCCGGATGCCGTCTTCCCAGGAAAATCGCCACAAGCGCCACCCATCCCCTGCCAGCGGACATCCCCGGTACATACACGCCGAGATCGAGGGCGAGGAATGCCCCGGCCAACCCGCATGCCGCACCCGAGATGATGAGTGCGGTTGCCTTGTATGTCTCGGGAGTACCGCCACGGCAGCGAAGTGCGTCGGGATACTCGCCGGTGGCGCGGAGCCGAAGTCCGAAGGGGGTGCGCCTGAGGAGCAGCGGCAGCAGCGCGGCGGCCAGGGCGGCCGCGATCACCGCCGGGGAGATGCCGGCGGACGCCGCCTTCCCCGCCCCCGTCGCGAATGAACCGAGTATCGGCAACTCGCCGATCCTGAGGCTGTCTTCGAGTCTGATGTTCCCCCGGGTGCCGAACATGACCGTCGCTGCCGTGCCGGTGATTCCGCCGGCGAGAAGGTTCATGGCCAACCCTCCTATGTAGAGGTTGGCTCGCCGGCTGAGCACCCACCAGGAGAGAATTCCCGCAAGCAGCGCTCCGGCGACGGTTCCTCCGATCAGCCCGATCGACGGGCTGCCGGAGTGGAGTGTCGCCACGACCGCAAAAAACGCCCCGACCAGTATCGATCCCTCCAACGCGATATTCAGCACCCCGGCCAACTCCGTCAGAAGCCCTCCGGCCGCCGCCAGCAACAGCGGCGCCGCCATGTTCAAGATCGACGGAATCATCGCAGGCCCCTCAGCCGCCGCGCCACGCGTCCGGGCAGGCCGAACCGTTCTGCCGTGATCAGGAGGAAGATGATGGCCTGGATGAAGGCGCCCGCCTCGAAGCTGAAATCGGCGTGGAGCATGGCGGCGTCGGCGCCGGCCTCCAGATAGGCGAATATGAGGGCGGCGGGGATGACCGCGAAGGGATTGGTCCTGGCGATCAACGCCACGGCGATTCCGTTCCAGCCCATCCCCGCTGTCATTCCCTGGACACAGGCGTGGCTGGTGCCTACTACAACGAAGGCCCCGGCACCGCCGCAGAGGGCGCCCCCGACGATCAACGGCACCGAGGCGTAGGCCCCGAGTCTGATCCCTCCGAATTTGGCGAACTCCCGGTTGAGACCGTACATCCGGTGTTCGTACCCATGGACGCTCCTGAACAGGTATACCCCCGCCAGCAGTGTCAGTCCTACCGCGACGAAGAGAGATGCGTTCAGGTGGGAGGGCGGCAGGATCTCCGGCAGCCGGCAGGCCTCGGGGATCCGCGGTGTGGTGAGGAGGTAGCTCTCCTGGTCGCGGAACGGTCCGGAAACCGCGTGGTCGATCACGGGAATTACGGCGTTCGCCACGAGGAAGGTCGACAGGAGTTCGTCGATGCCGGCCAACCGATTGAGCAGCACGGAGACGGCGGCCAGGAGGGCTCCGGCGAACAGTCCGGCGGCGACGATGAGCAGCAGCCAGCCTGCAGCCCCTCCGGACGCCCCCGCCTCGGTCCCGAGGCGTCCGATCGACTCCGGGGCCGGTAGTATCTCCCGCAGCCTGATGCCCACCCATGCCGCGGTAAACGCCCCGGCATAGGTCTGCCCCTCACCGCCGAGGTTGAAGATCCCGGCACGAAAGCAGAGGCTGATTCCGAGCCCCGTGAATATGAGCCCCACCGCCGAGTTGATCATGTTGCCGAGGGCGAAGCGGTTGGCGAAGGGCTGAAGAAAGAAGGCCCTGAGACTCGTCAACGGCGAACTCGACAATAAGAGAAAGAGGAATACCGCAGTAATCAACGCGCCGATGATCGCACTCAGGATATTCAATCCACCGCCGTATCTCCCTCGCGTCATGGGGCAACCTCACTCACTCCCTGCTGCCGAGCGTGGATCTCGCGTTCTTCCACACCCACCATGGAAAACTCGTCCGCATTCGATCCGTCTCGTACGATCACTCCCCGGTGAGCGAGACCGGCGAACTCCGTGAGGTCCGTGCCCAGGATCAGGATACCGCTCCCATCGGCGGCGCATCGTCGAATCATCTCGAATAGGGCACCTTTCGCCGCCAGGTCAAGCCCGTAGGTCGGTTCCGCCAGGAGCACCACCGCGGGTGCTCCCGCCATCTCACGGGATGCGACGACCTTCTGAATCGTTCCTCCCGACAGGGTCTCCATCGGCTGTCCCAACGAGACCAACGCGTCCAGCGAGTCCAGGATTTTACGCCCCCTCGAGCGGAGATCCGACATCTGCAGGAAACCGAATCTGCGGTTGGAATGAACCATGTGGATGATCAGATTGTCGAAGACGGGGGCCCCGAGGATCGATCCCCGCCTTCTCCTGTCGGACGGCACGTATGCGACCCCTCTCCTGCGTAGGTTTCGCGGGTTGACGGGGGCGACGAGTCCTCCCCGAAGGGAGATCGTACCCCCGGTCGATGTGGAGAAGCCTGAGAGGGCGTCCTCCAACACACGCAGATCCTCTCCCGGCGCTCCCGTGACCGCGACGATCTCTCCCGAACTCACCCGAATCGTGCAGCCGATCCCTCGGGTCTCGAAGACAGGCGTGATCTCCGGTACTCGCACGCCGTCCGTGGCCGCGATGCCGGAATTCCCGGTCCTACCCGTCTCGATTGCCGCACTTTGCGTCGCAGTTGCGCCGGTCATGAGGGAGAAGATCCGGTCAACCGTCGCCGACTCAGGCGGGAGTGTCTCGACGATACGCCCGTTCCGCATGACCGCGATCTCGTCCGCGATCCGAAGGGCCTGATCAAACTTGTGGGTGATGAAGAATACCGTCTTTCCCTCGTCGCGAAGCATCCCGACGACTTCGAGGTAATGGTCTACCTGTGAGTCGGAGAATGAGGCGGTGGGTTCGTCCAGGATCACACAATGGACATCGTGGTACAACGTGGCGGTGAGGGCGATCAGTTCCCCTTCGAAGGTGTCGGCACGACCCGCCGTGTCGTACAGCGGCAGGGTGTACCCATACCGGTCGCACAGCTCCAGGATCATCGCATCCGCCGCGGCGAAATCGATGAACCCCGGCCACCGCCGGGGCTCGCAGGCCAGGATGATATTCTCTCGAACCGAGAGTCCCGGCACGATACGGAGGTGCTGTCGCACCATGCCGATGCCGGCCTTCAGCCCGTCGGCGGGAGTATTGAACCGTTGTTCCCGGCCGTCGATGAGTATCTTGCCTCCGTCCGGACGTATCGCACCGGCGAGTATCCCCATCAGGGTGGATTTTCCGGCGCCGTTCTGGCCGACGAGGGCGGTGATCGACCCCGGACGTGCGACCAGATTGGCGCCGTCGCAGGCCGTCACGCCGGTGCGGGGAAAATCCTTGCGGATATCCTCCAACTCGATCCGTCCCGCCGATGTGTTCCCTTTCCGACTCCTACTCAACATATGCTGCCGGCCCCTGATGACCCTTCAGATGAGATTTGATACGTGTGCGGTCTCATACCCGTCGCCCGCATACAAGATCCGGATTAGAGCACCGGCACCGGCAGGTTGAATCCGCCGTTTCGGATCTTCTCCAGCATCTCCCGCTGCCTCTGTTGTATTGTCTCCGGAACGGTAGAGGCGGCACCCTCCGATTCGATGAGAAAATCGACGTATCCGTCTGCGACCCCGGCGGTCTCGGCACGTCCGTACGGCAGCGTCCCGCGGATCGCCCGCCCGACCGTCTCGAATGCCGCCAGGTCCAGCCGCAGAATCGCACATCCCAGGACCACGTCGGAAGCCAGATCGAAGCCGTTGTCGTCGAACCATAGGACGTACCTGCCCGCTCTCGCCGCCGCCGAGAGCACGCCCTGTCCGGCGCCGCCCGCGATGGTCAGGATTATGTCGGCCCCGGCGGCGATACTCGCTTCGGTCAATTCCGCGGCCTTGGATGCATCGTACCAGTTTCCGATTACCCGGTAGTCGACGATAATTTCTCCGTCCGCCTGGTTGAGTCCAAGCTCGAATCCGGGCCGGATGACTCGGTTCATCATAGGGTATTCCTGGGCGATAATGAGTCCGACCACCTTTTCCGGATTGGTCCCCGTCATTCCGCTGCCGGTGAGCATTCCGGCGTAGTAGCCGGAAAGAAAGCTCTGCTCCATCTGGTTGAAGAGGAAGGTGAAGATGCGATCGTTTCCCGAAAGGTGACCGTCGAGGACAAGGAAGTATTGCTCGGGGAACACCTTCGTAACCTCGGCACAGATCTCGGGCATACTCGGGTTGGAGGTGACGATCAGGTCGTACTCACCGGTGGAGGCTAATGAGGTTATCTTGTCCTGCCATTCGCCCTGGTTGTACCCGCCCTCGACGATCTTGAGCGAGACCTCACCGGCCTTGTCCACCGCCTGTCGGACGCCGGCTACCAGCATCTCGTAGGTGGGGCTTCCCTCTACGAGTCCGGGTATGAAGACGGCGATCGATTGGACCGACGGACCCGTCACCCCATCGGGTTTGTCCCTGTCCGATCCCGTGCTCCTCTGTTGGCCGGACTCGAGGGTTCTGCCATCGGCAGATCCTGCGAGTCCGGCGCCTGCGGCCTCTCCGCCGGATCCTTCGGCAGTCTCGCTCCGCTTGCAGCCGAATCCGACGGCAACCAGACTCACGAGAAAGACAACCGCAAGAATGCGGAAGATGATACTTGGAGTATACCCGTGTGGATTCTTAGATCGGCGTGCGTGAATGTACATCGTTCTCCCCCTGTGGTGGTGCGAATTCGTATCTTCAAGGGGGGGGGCGGGACGGGGTGCCGAGGATTAGTATTCGGCCCACCGTACATTTCTTCTCCCATCCAGACTTTCACTGTCGGTAACGGAATTTCACCGTTTCAACCCCGATTCACCGTCGCTCCGAGAAATATCGGACCCTGTTGACGGTGTGGAGATCGCGGACTTTGACCGCCGGTCGGGAAACCACGGATCCTCTCGAATTTCCTTTCGTGAAACCCTCGATGGACTCTCCGTGCCGCCTCACTGCGTTACTCATTGCAGGCTGAGCGGATATCCCTCCCCCGAAGAAATACTGTATACCTCAAACGTACGCCTTTCGACCGTCCGTTGTCAAGGGTATCGAATTCTTGACCCGCACTCTCGGTCCGTGCTATGTTCTCCCGCATACATGAGCCTGACACATCCAACCAACATCGGAATAATCGCATGCCCCGGCGGGGAGAATTTCGCCGATTCGGTGTTGCCGCACCTGAAACGGCTCTACCGGCGTCAGTGGCAGCGGATCGCCGCCGGCCTGGCCAAGAAGTACAACCGTGAAGAAACCAGGGTCATGGAGGACATGAACTTCTTCGCCGATCTCGATGCGGTGAAGATCGGCTACAAGACCCCTGTGGATACGTACGTGCCCCCGCGTCTGAAGGTACCGGCCCGGTATTTTCGGTTCGCAAATGGGGAGTACAAGGCGGAAATCCTGGCCTCGATCCGGCAGATGGACATCTTCATCTTCCAGGATGTAGAGAACCACTACCCGCTGAAGTTCTACAAATCGGACGAACCACACGTGTTGTCGGTACAGGACCACGTGTTTATCCTGTTTTCCACCATCGACGCGGTACAGCAGGCCAGTACCGGAAGCGTCACGCTGGTCCTGCCCGCCTATCCGTTTTCGCGGCAGCACCGGAAGAAGGCCCGAGAGGGGTTGACCGCCTCGTGGTTCGGCCGTGTATGTGAATACATGGGCGTCAACCGGATCATCACCCTGGATATCCACTCAAAAGAGATAGAGAACAGCTTCAACACCCTGCACCTCGAAAACCTGCACGGCTCATATCAGGTGCTGCGCAAGCTTCTCGAGATGATCGATCTGAAGACCGCGGACCTCGTCGTCGTATCTCCGGATACCGGCGCGGTGGACCGCAACAAGTTCTATGCAGATAGTCTGCAGAAACCGCTGGCCATGCTCTACAAGGAGCGGGACTATTCGAAAGTCTCCCGTGACGCGGGTGAGAACAACATCATGCATCTGCACCTTCTCGGAGACGTCCGGAGCAAGACCGTCTTCATGGCGGACGACCTCCTCGGTACGGGCGGGACGCTCATCACCGCCATGCGCACTCTCAAGGAGATGGGGGCCGAGAGGATCATCTGCGCCATCAGTCTCCCTCTCTTCAACGGTCCTGCCCTGGACCACTTCGATGCCGCGTATGACGAGGGACTCTTTTACCGCATCATCGGCACCGATGCGGTGTTTCACGATGAATTGCTCCTCGGGAAGGAGTGGTACGTCAGTGCGGGAGTGTCCTCCCTCTTCGCCTCTATTATCCACCGGCTGCACCATGGACGATCCCTCAGCTCTCTTCTGGACAACCGCAAGATCATCCAGCGGCTTCTCAACGAGGCCCAGCGATGATGCGGGTTTCTCTTTCTCCTATTTCAAAGACAGCTTTT
Organism: uncultured Spirochaetales bacterium; assembly: GCA_964485495.1. Taxonomy (GTDB): domain Bacteria; phylum Spirochaetota; class Spirochaetia; order CAZAKE01; family CAZAKE01; genus CAZAKE01. Next base: position 5,973 of record CAZAKE010000084.1, on the reverse strand, counting down.
CGCCCTCGAGTACATATGTCGTTTGTTTCACCGTACCCGTCGAAGAACGAGGTGTAACCGCGTGATCAGGGGAGTGTTGTGCGTGGATGTCGGCACTTCCTCCATGAAGGGGGGCGTCCTGGATTCCAAGGGCGTGCTTATCTCCTGGGGCAGGGTGGGGTTACTCGATCGACCGGGAGCCGATCTGGGCGCCTGGAATCCTCTCCTCTGGAGAAACGCGTTTGTCGATCTCTGCCGCCGAGTACTGTCTGGGGGCAGTCCTGAGCCTGACAACGCCGTTGCCCCTGACTCGGAGTCCCCGGGGACAATAGACGTGATCGGGGTGACAATCAGCGGAAACGGACCGACCCTGATTCCCCTAGACGCCACGGGCGATCCTACCGGTTCGGCGATCCTCTGGCTCGAGCACCAATCGAGGAAGATCGAGACCGAGCCCTCCTTTTTTCTCCCCGGGGCAACGTGGTTCTCCCGGGAGTATCCTGAGGCCTACGAGCGAACGGAACACTTTCTCACCTGTCCGGGATTCCTGAACATGTTCCTGACCGGTCTCCGAGCGGCGGCGGTCCCGTCCGATGAGTTCGCTCCATTCTACTGGAGCCAAGACGGCATCCGTGCCTACGGTCTCACGGAGGATCGGTTCCCTCCATTGGTCAAGATGGGAGAACGGGTAGGAACCGTCCGGCAGGAGGCGGCCTCTGCAACCGGAATAGGAGTCGGTACGCCGGTGTTCGCCGGCGGTGCCGATTTTCTGGCGGCACTCATCGGCACGGGTGCGGTACTGCCCGGCCGGACCTGTGACCGGGCGGGAACCTCGGAGGGGATCAACTACTGCAGCCGGAAGCCGCTCGGTGATCCGAGACTCAGGACGCTTCCTCACGCGATTCCGGGACTCTACAACGCCGCCGGCATCCTGGAGTCCTCGGGCAGGATCTTCGAATGGTACCGCCGGATAACCGGTCAACAGGCCGTTCCCTACGACGAGATGCTCATCCGCATTGCCGTGCTGCCGCACACGGCCGACCGGCCGCGGTTCTACCCATCTCTGCATTCGGGCGCGACCCTCCGGTTTGCCGGCGGTGCATTGACCCGGCTCGAGGCCGACCACGGTCCGGCGGAGTTGGGCAGGGCGGTGGTGGAGGCGATAGGATTCGGAATCAAGGAGTGCGTGCAGGTGATGGGGGATAACGGCTGTGAGATCACGGGACTGCGTGTATCCGGCGGGCAGGCCAGGAGCACGGTTTGGAACCGCATGAAAGCGAACATCACGGGAGTTCCGATCCTCGTTCCTGCGGTAGTCGACTCAGAACTGATAGGGGATGCCTGCTGTGCATACACCGGGCTCGGAGAGTTCACAAATCTCTCGGAAGGCGCGGAGCGGATGGTGCGGATCGTCGAGGAGTATGAACCTGACAGAGAAGAGTTTACGCTCTTCGACGAGTCCTACCGGCAGTACAAGCAGGATCACCCGGAGCCGTGATCTGCGGCCAGCACCAGTGATATGACCGTACCGTAGAAGGCCTCACTGTCAATCGGTTTCGAGAGATAATCGTTACACCCCATCGTGAGGTACCGTTCCTCGTCTCCCTTCATTGCGTTTGCCGTCAGGGCTACGACGTAGAGATCTCGATACCGTTCATCCTTCCGAATTTTGCCGATCGTCTCTGAACCGTCGAGTACCGGCATGATCATATCCAAAAGGAGCAGGTCGTACTCGTCTTCCGCCAGTCGTTCCAAGGCCTCTTCCCCGTCGTTCGCGATGGTACAGGACAATCCTATCTCCCGAATCATCGCCTCGGTCAGTTTTTGGTTGATTCGGTTGTCCTCGGCCAGGAGGATTCGATATTCGGAGGCGGCGCGCCGGTACTCGGGTGACTCAAGCGCGGCTTCCCAGTCGAATGAATCTTTCGGACCGTACATCGATCCGCCGGATCCGTCCGATCTCTTCTGTTCCCCGCTACCTGTCGGCACCGTTGTCTCACTCGTCGATTCGGTCGGTTTCAGCGGTACCGTAATCGTGAAGACCGAACCGACTCCGATCGTACTCTCGACGTCGATACGACCGCCCATGAGCGTGGCCAGCCGCATGCAGATTGCCAACCCGAGTCCCGTCCCGCCGTAGCGCACCTCAGTCATCGAGTCGGCCTGTTCGAAGGCCTCGAAGATCCGTTCCAACCGCTCCTTGGGAATTCCGATGCCGGTGTCACTGATGGTGAAGATGCCGCGTCCGTCCTCGTATCGGCACATCAGGGAGACTTTCCCCCGCTCCACAAATTTGAACGCATTTCCAATGATGTTCATGAGAATCTGGGTCAGGCGATATTCGTCACCCCGGACATCCCTGGGCAGCTCCCCCTCGATCGCGACGGTGTATTCAATTCCGAGTTCGTCGGCTCGCATGCGAAACATGTGGTATAGATGATCGCATATCTTCCGGATGGCGAACGTTCCGTTCTGGATCTCGATCTTCCCGGCCTCGATCTTCGAGAAATCGAGGATATCGTTGATGACGTTGAGTAGGTTCTTCCCGGCTTCTCGGATGGTGACGAGTTTTTCCACCTTTTCCGGTGTATTCTCTTGCTTCAGCAGCAGTTCGGAGAACCCGATGATGGCGTTCATGGGGGTGCGTATCTCGTGACTCATTTTGGCCAGGAAATCGCTCTTCGAACGGTTTGCGGCCTCCGCCTGTTCCTTGCTTGCGACGAGCGCTCGTTCCGCCAGGTCTCTGGCCTGTGCCATCGCCATGATCTCCGCGCACAGACGGATGGCGTTGAGCTCCTCCGCCTCCCATCTTCGGGGCTCGTCCAGGGATTCCAGCGCCAACACGCCGACCACAAGGTCTCCCTGGATCTGAGGCATTGTCAGAGACGTCACGATTCCCCGGCGGGTGTACTCACTTCGCACCGATACGTATTCGTCGTCGATGGCGTCGGTCTGATCGATGATGACGGGTTCACCGTTGAAAATCGGCCGGAAGAAGGCCAGTGCCTCGGCGCTGAGTTCGATGTCGCCGTCGGTGCAGAAAGACGAATCCCCGATCGAATCGAAGTCGGGTTTTCGCCATTCCCGTACGCAGGTCAATACTCCGCTGCCGTTGTCTCCGCCCTTCACGTACCGGAGCAGGGTCACCAACTGGACGCCGGAAAACGCCCCCAGGGCCGCCAGAGAGGCATCGATTCCGGAGGTCACGTCACCGGAGATGAACTGTCGGGATACGAAGCCCAGGAGGCTCTCGAGCCGGACTCTTCGTTCGATCTCGGCCTCGGCGTTCTGATACTCCAGGCCCAGTTCACCGATGGCGTCGACGACCTGTTGGAGATCCTCCATCTGATCGCGTAGCTGGCGTAGCTCGCGGAGTTCTCGGAGCAGCTCTTCCCTGCTTAGAGATTCATCAGCCTGCATGATGACCACCGTGTCTTCGATGGGGTAGGCGGACGAATGCCCCCTGGCCGATGGCGACGATGAGCAGCGTGCGGATTGCGATGGAGAGGGGATTCACCTGGTCGGTGGTGATCGAGTTCATGGTAAAGAGGATCCCGTCTGCCAGGTAGACACCCAATCCCACCTGCAGTGCGGTTCTGATCCCGTCGAAGGCCAAAAAAGTCAACGGCAGGAAGAGAAGCCCGTAGCAGATGTACACCGGCCACATGTCGGCTTCCATGTTCAAATAGAAGAACTCTTGTGTAACCGACGCGATAATGCCGGGCAGCATGTTCATTGCACCGATCAACGCCAGGGAGGTCGCCGCAGTATTGTACCGGGCGATCCTGTCGGATCTCTTTCCGGATTCGATGTTCGAAATCGTGTTTACATATTCAGGTACCGTACTCATATGCTACCGTAATGAACACTCCTCCGAGAGATAGTTCCGACTTCGTATTCTCCCATATTTCTCGAAAACTTTAAAGGGTTCTGTTAAAGGGTTCTATATGAATGTGACGAGAAAACCGTGAGATATACACCCCTGTGATCGTCGGGTATTTCATCCGGTCGGATGGTTCCCCTACCTGCTCTTGAACGACTCCGGTATGATCTCATACTTCGAGACACGCAATCCCATCTGCCGATCCGTGATTCCCAGAATCCTGGCCGCCTTGGCCATGTTGCCCTTGGTTGACTTCAATGCATCGAGTATGAGTTCCTTCTCCAGCTTTTCTATGGCCTCCGGCAGCGTCGAATGGAGCTGTGTGTCGGTGGATTCGGCGGACTGGAGTGTCGGTGGCAGGTGGTGTCCATGTATCACCTCATCGGTACTCAGGAGGACCGCCCGTTCGATACAGTTTTCGAGCTCCCGGACGTTCCCGGGCCAATGGTACGCCATTAGCAGCTCTATCGCCGGAGTCGAGATCCGTTTTATGCTCTTATGGTTGGCTGAGCCGTACTTTTCGGTGAAGAAGTCCGCCAGCAGCGTGATGTCACTACGTCTGTCACGCAACGGCGGTATATGGATCGGGAACACATTGAGCCGGTAGTATAGGTCCTCTCTGAAGATTCCGCCGGCCATCAACTCTTCCAGGTTTCGGTTGGTAGCGGTAACGACCCTGACATTGGCGCGTAACGTCTCGTTGCCGCCCACCCGTTCGAACTCCTTCTCCTGAAGCACCCTGAGGAGCTTGACCTGGGTGGTCGGGGAGAGGTCGCCGATTTCGTCGAGGAAGATGGTGCCGCCGTGGGCGAGTTCGAACCGGCCGGGACGGGTGGCGATGGCGCCGGTGAATGCGCCCTTCTCGTGTCCGAACAACTCACTCTCGATGACCGTCTCGGGGAGTGCGGCACAGTTGACCTTGATGAACGGTTTGTCGGACCGCAGGCTGTTGTAGTGGATGGCGTTGGCCACGAGTTCCTTTCCGGTACCACTCTCGCCCCGTATCAACACGGTGGCGTCACTCTTGCATACCTGGGCGATCAGGTCGAACACGATCTGCATGGCCCTCGAGTTTCCGATGATATTGGAAGGTTTGAATCTGTCCTCGAGGGCGCTCTGCAGCCTGTCGTTTTCCGCCCGGAGCCGCTCCTGCTCCTCGAGCATGTTCTGACGGAGTCTTACGGCCTGGGCGATCATGGAGGCGACGATGGACAGCAGTCTGACGTCTTCATCGAGGCTGATGTGGTTCGCGAAGACCCTGTCGGCGCTCAGCGACCCGATGGTCTCCTTGCCGATTTTGATGGGAACACATACAAAAGAAATATCTTTCTTCCTGCCGGGTTCGTTCCTGGCACCGGTCTTGTTCAGGAACGAGGGATCCTCGGAGATGTTCGGGATGATCATCGGTTGTCCGCTCTGGATGACGGTACCGGTAATCCCTTCGCCTAAGCGGTATCGTCCCCGCTCCTGCTGATCGTTCGAGAGCCCATACGCGCCTTCGATGACGATCTCTCCGGATTCTTTATTGAGGAGGGTGATCGTACCCCTGAGCAGTCCCATGTGTTCGGCGATTGCGCGCAGCACCGGTGTAACCACCCGCTTGAGGTCCAGGGTCTGATCGAGTGTCTGGCTGATCTCGAACAGCAGCGAAAGCTCTTGAATTTTCCGTCTGTAATGAGTCTTGTCTTCCATATCCGTCGACACAGTCTACATTTTTGTAGAAAATGTCGCAATCCCATCATAGCATTGTGCATTTCGGCTTGACAAAACCGCATAGAATTGGTAAGTTTCCGCCGCTTTCTGTGACGAGTGCGTATCGAAACGGTTGCCCATGACACCTCCGATGACGGTCCACCGGCTCGAAGAAAATGCCCTTGTAGCTCAGTCGGCAGAGCACATCCATGGTAAGGATGGGGTCATCGGTTCGAATCCGATCGAGGGCTGGACAATTTCATTCAATCCCCGCAAGAAAACGACAGAAAATATAAAGAGGATTGACATTTTTCTATCCGATTGGTACACTCTATGCTTCTAGAATGGGGGATTGTCGGCGTCGTTCATGCATGGGCATGATAATGCAGAAAGTAGTATAGAAGTAATATGGATATGGA
>CAZAKE010000083.1:8814-20406 GCA_964485495.1 uncultured Spirochaetales bacterium | reverse complement strand
TAACGATGTGTTAATCGGCAGTAAATGGCCACGTTTCGCAGTATAATGTATCTTGGTACCGACTCTATGCAAACGTGTATGTGAAGACGTGCATATGAACGAACGTAAACAGGAACATCTTTGGGCACCATATAATGCCCGGTTGAGAAGGAGCGGGTGAACATGGAGTATATTCCGAGACCATTTGTTGTAATGTCCGCCATCGTAGTCAGTGTGTTTTGTGTGGTAACTGATTTTGTCGTCGCCCGGGAGCTGACCCTCGAGGAGGCGGTTGAGACCGCCCTGCGCAACAATCTGACAATCCGACAGAAGGAACTCGAACTGTCCCAGACGGAACTCACATACCGTAGGTCCTGGAACAGGTTCCTGCCTTCGCTGAAGGCCTCTGGTACCCTGAGTCGGAGCAACAAAACGCCCTCCGTAGGCGGGATGATGATTCCGGTGGATCCCACCGATCCCGAAGGGGAGCCGGAGAACGAACAACTCTACGACTATTTTCTGTATCTCGATGGATCGGGAACCGAGATATCGCCGTCGGCCTTGTCTCTGTCTTTTCAGGGGAGCTTGGCCCTGAACGCCGGGATGTTCATGGCGCCCGAGGCGAATCGACAACAGATGGAGACCGGCAGGTTGGCGGTAGAATCGTCCCGCGGCAAGGTTACGCGTGACGTGCGGAAGGGATATTACAACCTTTTACTCATGCGAGAGAATATCCTCCTGATGGAGGAGAGCCTTGCAACCGCCGAGTCGAGATACGAACAGACGAAGATCAACTATGAGAACGGACTCGTGTCCGAATTCAGCATGCTGCAAGCCCAGGTCGCATGGGAGAACATGAAGCCGGCCCTGGAGAACTTGAGAGTAGGCTATCGGATCTACCTGATGCAATTCAAGGCGAATCTTGGAATTCCTCAAGAAGAGGAGATAGAGCCTGTCGGTTCGATTCCGGATCCGATTGAAATCGACCTGGGGAAGGAAGAGGAGTTTGTGTCTCTACTCTCCGAACGGCTCGATGTTCGGCAACTGGCAGCCTCTATCGACCAGATCCGGTATGGCCGGAAAACCTCGCTGATATCCTCCATGACTCCTTCTCTCGTGTTGTCCGCCTCCGTCTCTCCCATGATCGCAAATGCGTTCTCAGAAGACACCGAGTGGGTCGGCGAGGACAACGCCTGGTCCGACAGGGGTTCGCTTTCGGTAACACTCAGCCTACCCGTCGATGCCTGGATACCCAACTCTTCCACCTGGACCAAGGCCCAGGAGATGGATCTGCAGATCGATGCGTTGGAGACCACACTGGAGCAGACCCTCCTGATGGCGGAGATAGAGATACGCAGTTTGCTGATGAATATGCGGAAGTCACTCGATTTGATCGTCGCTCTTCAGGCCAATGTGGAGTTGGCACGGAAAGCCTATGAACTGACCGAGACTGCCTATCTCGCCGGAGCCAAGGATTTCCTCGAGGTAGAAAACTCCCAGAATGAACTCAGGAGTGCTCAGCTCGAATTATTGAGAGAGAAATACACGTACGTATCGGCCTTGCTGGATCTGGAATATGCCTTGAATCTCGACCTTTCCAGATGAAACCATCGATTCTGTCTCAATCGAAGAGGAGATGTCATATGTACGATATGGATATAGAGAGGAAACAATAGTGAAACCAAGAGGGAAACGTGTGAGAATTATTCCGTGTCTCATTGTATTGATATTGATAGTGGGTGCGACGTCCGCATGCAACGGGAAGTCACCGTTCGAGGGGAAACTGCCCTTCGGTGGTGACGCGCCCGAAGCGGAACCCGGAGATGCTTCCGAGACGGCAGGGTCGGGGGATGGTGTTGAGGCGGCCCTACGGCAACAGCCTCAGTTTGCAGTTCACACCGTCAAGGCGGTCCGGGGTGAAATTACCGATTATATTGAGCTCGGAGGCGATGTCGCCTCTAAAGGCGCGGTGGACGCGTATCCGGAAGCCTCCGGTAAACTGACTCGTCTCTACAAGAAGGTGGGTGAGTATGTCGAGAAGGGTGAACCACTGGCCGTTGTTGACCCTTCCAAGCCGGGGATGAATTACGTGGCACACACCGTCACGGCCCCCATCTCCGGAACTATCACCGCGATCCCGGTGGACGAGGGCGCGACGGTTGCACCTTCGGTCCCCATCGCGAAGATCGGCAGGTTGGATGATCTGGAGATCCACTCATATGTACCCGAGCGGTATATCTCCCGGGTGCAGACCGGCATGCGGGCCGGAATCAGACTGGAGGCGTATCCCGCCGTCAGTTTCGGCGCTCGGATCGTCGAATTGAGTCCCGTTGTCGATCCGGTGAGTAGGACCATGCAGATCACCCTGGCCTTCGATTCGTACGATAGGCGGGTCAAGTCCGGGATGTATGCCTCCGTCTTGATTCGCACGGAAACCAAAAGGAATGCAGTCCTGATACCGACCGATGCGATACTCACCAGGTTCGGCGGCACGGTAGTATTCGTTATCGGTGATGACGGTCGGGTACGGCTGCAACCGATCACCGAGGGGATCCGCAGGGAGGGAATCGCCGAGATCATTGCGGGACTTGCCGGGGATGAACAGATCGTGGTGGCAGGGCAGAGTCTCCTCGAGGATGGTTCGCAGGTCCGTGTCGTGAAAGAATTGCAGTTTCTCGGATCCGACGACGCCGTGAAAACCGGCGGCGTGTGAGGTAGGTCTCCCATGACTCTAACTGAAAAGATCGTCAACCGTCCGGTCACCGTGTTCGTGGTGTTTGTGTTCATAATCGGACTCGGACTGTATGTCTTAAGTGATATCGCCATCGACCTCTTTCCCGAGATCGATCCGCCCATGCTGGTGGTGTTTACCAATTATTCCGGAGCGGGTCCCGAGGAGGTCGAGCAGCGGGTCACCCGTCCCCTGGAGGGTATGCTCTCCAACGTCGGCGGTCTCAAGGAGATGACATCGACATCATCCAAAGGATCGAGCATGATCATGCTCAGCTTCGGGTGGAATGCCGACATGAACGAAGCGGCCGCCGACGTGCGGGATAAACTGGAGTTCATCAAGCAGGCCATGCCCGACGCGGCGGGAACGCCGCAGATCTTTCGCTTCGATCCATCCATGATGCCCATCATGAATCTCACCGTTCGGGGAAACCGGCCGCCGGAGGAACTGCTCGAGATCGTCGAGGATCAGATTCAGCCGAAACTCGAGCAGGTAGACGGCGTCTCCATGACGAGTGTGAGTGGCGGCCGGGAAAAGATAATTGAAGTACAAATTTCGCAGAACCGGCTCGAAGCCTATGGATTGACGCTGACGGCGATTGCCGGGATGATCGGTAGCCAGAACATACAGGTCGGCGGCGGCATAATCCCGGAGGGACGGTACGAGTATCTCGTAACCACATCCGGTGAGTTCGATTCGGTGGAAGACGTGCGCGATACCGTGATCGCCTACAAGGGTGGACAAGGCGGCGGTATGCAGTCCGGAGGCAATCTAGGAATCGTCTCTCCGGCGAAGGCGATACGATTGAAGGATATCGCCGATGTCCGGGAGAGTTATCGTGACTCCGAGAGTACCGTGTATATCAACGGTGAGTCCGGGCTGTCGATCTCGGTGCAGAAGCAGAGCGGAACCAACTCGGTCCAGGTTTCCGACCGCATCAAGGAGCGGATCGATGAGATCAACGCCGTACTCCCCACCGGTATCGAACTCACGGTGCTTCAGGACACCACGGAGATCATCCGGGCTTCCCTGAATCAGGTGTCCGATTCGGCCCTCTACGGCGTGCTGTTCGCCATGCTGGTGCTGTTCGTTTTCCTCAGAAACATCCGCAGCGTGGTCATCATCGGGTTGTCGTTGCCGTTGTCGCTGCTGGTGACTCTGATGGCAATGTACTTCTTCGATCTGACGCTGAACATGCTGACGCTGACGGGACTGGTTCTCGGTATCGGCATGATTGTGGATTCCTCCATCGTCATCCTGGAGAACATCTATCGGTATCGGGAGAAGGGCGCCAAACTCAAGGTCTCTGCCGTTCTGGGAACACAGGAGATGATCACCGCCATCACCGCCTCGACGTTGACGACCATCTGTGTGTTCCTGCCGATCATCATGTTCAAAGGCCAGTTGGAGATGATCGGCGTGCTGGTGCAGGACCTGGCCTTCACGGTGGTGATCGCGTTGGCGAGTTCACTACTGGTTGCCATGTCCGTAGTACCGGTCCTCACGAGTTCTTTCTTGAAGCTCTACAGTCGACATCAGAAGCCGATCCGTTTTCGGCCCCTGCGCTTTTTGGACGGACTCTTCGAAGGCACCCTGCACGGTCTCGATACCGGATACAAAGGAGCGGTCAGGTTCTGTCTGCAGCACAAGGTGATCACCCTACTCGTCATCGTCGCGATCGCAGGATATACGGTCTCCCGCATCGGCGACGTGGGGCTCGATTTCATGCCGGCCGGGTCGGACGATTCGATCAATCTGGACGTAAGCCTTCCCGAAGGCACTCGGTTAGAGGTGACCGAAGAACTGATGCTTCAGCTGCAATCCCTCGTCTCCCGAGAGGTGAACGGGTATGAGGAGATCATCGTCACCTCGGGCGCGGGAAACATGCTGAGCAGCGGTCAGGGAAACCGCGGATCCCTCACCGTCGTGCTGCCGGAGTATGAGAAACGGATCGACGACTCGGAAACCGTGAAGGAGAAACTGAGAACTCATTTCGATCAGTTTCCCGGAGTGGAATTCTCATTTTCCGCCGGGCAGATGCAGATGGGGAGCGCGACCCCAATCGATCTCGCCATCAAGGCCGACGATCTCACAGCGGCACGTGAAACGGCTCTGCGGATCAAGGAGATCATCGAGCAGTCCGTGCCTGAGATAACCGAGCCGGATGTGTCATTCGGTGAGGGACTCCCTCAGGTGGAGGTGGTGATCGACCGGGACAAGGCCTATTCTCTCGGACTGAACGTATATTCTGTTGGTCGTGAGATCAATGCGAACATCGAAGGCACCACCGCCACGATCTTCCGGGAGAATGGAAACGAGTACGATGTGGTGGTGATCCTGGACGAACGCGATCGTATGAGGGTTCCTGATCTGAATCGTATTTTCGTGATGAACAACATGGGTGTCAGGATTCCCGTATCCAACTTCGCCGAACTGAAGCGGACGGAAGGACCGGTAGACATCAGCCGGGAAGATCAGACCAGGACCGTACACGTCACCGGTGGACTCACTCCGGGGGTACCCCTGAATGCGGCCCAGACGAAGCTGCAGCAGACTCTCGAGAGCGAGTTGATCCTCGACTCCCGGGTGACCATCGACTATTCCGGCGATTTTCAGGACCTGCAGGAGTATGGAATCAAGTTCCTCATCATCATGCTCATCGCCGTAGCGCTGGTCTTCGGCGTCATGGCGGGGCAGTTCGAGGACTTCAAGGACCCATTCATTATTTTCTTCTCCATCCCCCTCATGATCGTGGGGATAGTGTGGATCTACATCTTCACCGGTCAGACCTTCACCATTTACACCGCCATCGGTCTCGTGATGCTGGCCGGAATCGTGGTCAACAACGGCATCGTGCTGGTGGACTACACCAATCTCCTGCGGTCCCGCGGGTATGCGCTTGTGGATGCCTGCGTCGAAGCGGCAGGTAACCGACTGCGGCCCGTGCTCATGACGAGTCTTACCACGATCCTGGGGATGGCACCGATGGCCTTCATGACCGGCGAGGGCACCGATCTGGTTCAGCCCATCGGGTTGACGGTGGTGGGAGGAATGATAGCCAGTACTGTTCTGACCTTGTTCCTGGCGCCGGTGCTCTACGCGGTCTTCAACCGTAGAAGCGAGAAAAAACGGCTCGTGCGTCTCTCGAAGGAGTGTGAATCCGATATCGTCGTAACTCGCCGGGATGAACCTGGTTCTGCCGATGCACCAAGGAGTACCGGGACTGACGACAGTGAATCTGATGATGGGAGAGTCCGACTCGAGATGAGGAGGAGTGAGGCATGAGAAGGCTTGAGATAATCGGTAACCATTCGGTGAAGGAGGATGTATTCGACGAATTCCGTGTCCGGGGTGTCGGAGAGCAGTATACGTTGATTCCTTCGGTGCACGGTGTTGGTAACTCCGGTCCGAGGATGGGAGACCACGTGTGGCCCGAGGAGAACTTCCTCATGATCGTGTATTGTGATGACCGGGAGGCTACGGCTATACTCGAAGCAGTTGCGGAGGTGAAGAAGGCGTTCCCCGACGAGGGTTTGAAGGTCTTCGAGTCAGAGAGATGATCGCGAATATACTAATCGTCGAAGACGAGCGGGAGATCGCCGAACTCATCGCGCTGTATTTGAAGCAGGATGGCATGGCCCCTCGTATCTGTGAGACTGCGGAGGAAGCTCGGCAGGTGTTCTCCTCCGGTAGATACGATCTGGTTGTTCTAGACATCAATCTACCCGGCATGGACGGATTTGAGTTCTTGCAACGACTGCGGTCCGAGAGTAGTGTGCCGGTGGTGATCGTCTCGGCTCGAACGGCCGACGAGGACACGGTACTCGGATTAGGAATCGGCGCCGACGACTTCATCACGAAACCGTTCCAACCCAAGGTTCTGGTGGCCCGGATCAGGGCCAACCTCAGGAGACACCTCGTGTTTTCCGCGGACGGTAGAAAGGTGATCCGCTTCGGGCCATTCTCGCTGGACGCCGAAGGTTACTACCTGGAACGTGAGGGAGAGCGGGTACGCATGGCCGGTAAGGAGATGGGTGTACTATGCTTCTTGGCGAAGCACGCCGGCGACTGCAAGACACCTGAGGAGATCTATGCCGAGGTGTGGGGTAATCGATACGGAGATGTGACCACCGTCGCCGTGCATATCCAACGGATTCGCAGGAAGATAGAGCCGGACCATTCGTCGCCGGCCTATATCCAGACGATTCCCGGGATGGGATATCGGTTCAATGTCGATACTATCAGCCGGCCGGAGTGACTCATGACTCTGCGTAAGAAATTCTTCGTGATGGCGGTTGCCGTCTTGCTGACGGCTATTCTGATCGTCGGATTCATGATGGTGATCATGGTCCATCTCGGTAGTGACGAAAACCTAATGGGGTATGCGGCCTATCGTCGCAGGGTGATACGACAGTTCGATTCGCTCGAACCTGGGAATCGGATCGATTTCGATGCTCTCGGACCCGTACCGGCGAGATTTCGCTTCCTCGTCATCAGCGAAGGTGGTAAGGTTGAATATGCCTCATATCATAATACCGGTCGTACCGGCCCCGACACCGAAAGGGTAGTCGGTGTCGGCTCATCCGGTACCCTCGCTTCGCCTGCCGTCCCCGCTACCGTCACCGCCCTTCCCACAATTACAGACGGACTCGAGGATATGCAGTTCATCATCGAGACAGAGTTCAATACAGAGACAGGTCACTCCCTGCTTATGCTGTTTTCCAAGGATACCGATGTCGAGAATACCGAATACAATCCCATCAGGGGATTGTTCATCTTTGTCGTGGTGTTCCTGATCGTTTCCGGAGGAGGCAGTCTCGTGGTGGAGCGGGCGGGAAGATCGATCCGAGCCCTGGCGAGTGCCGCGGAACGTATCGCCGGCGGTGACATGGACTTCGACATCCCCGGCGGAGACCGCAGCGACGAGATTTCCTCGCTCCGGGAGAGTTTTCAGATAATGCGTGACGGACTCAAGGAAGAGAACGCCAAGCGTGCCCGGTTTCTCATGGCGGTATCCCATGATCTTCGCACACCACTGACTTCCATCGAGGGTTATGTAGAAGCGATCAAGGACGGACTGGCCGGCAAGCCCGAAGACCTTCAGCGATATCTCGACATTATTTCGACAAAGGCATCGGTGTTGGAAGACCGTATCCTGGAACTGATCGATTTCGTGAACATGGAAACCGGGGAGTGGAAGCTCCGCGCGGAGGAGATTGATCTGACGGATTTCCTGAACAACCTGGCCGCCGACTGGTGCAGTGAGGCTGAGGTGCTGAATCGCCGATTCCGGTATCTCTTAGATACCGATGGATCTATCCGTGTGATTGGTGATTCCGGGTTGCTGTCGCGGGTGTTCGATAATCTATTCGACAACGCGGTACGATATAGCCGGGATGGCGGAACCATCACCCTGCGTGTAGGTCCGGGGGAGGGTGACGGATTCGATATCGTCGTCTCCGACGATGGACCGGGCATCCCCGAGGGGATGGAGGAGAGGATCTTCGAGCCCTTCTACCGGGGCACCAGGTCTCGCAGAGAACAGGGGTTCGGCCTGGGCCTCTCGATCGTGCGATCGATTCTGGACGCTCATGGCTGGAGGATTACTGTTCGGCGAGATTCCCGGAGGGGAGCCGCCTTCCTGATCCGGATACCCGCATCACGGTGATTTCGATAGCCGTAGATATCTATTCTCTCGATACCGCATCCACTACCGCCATCAAGACCAGCGTCTTCGTGACCGTTCCCCCGGAGACAGCGTCCGGATGCACCGTCTGTTCGGTCACGACGGTCTCAGCGAACGGTGTCATCGACTGTACCAGTTCCTTCGGATCCACGATCTCGACCGATTCATACCTGTGGTTTTTCACCGTCACCCGGACGGTGACCGCTGTGTTTGCCGAGGCCGTCCCGGTGGGCATGTCGAATGATGCCGATCCGGTGTAGACTCCGTCCTCTACCGATTGCAACGACGGCTCCTCCCACGTCACGGTATCGATCCATCTGCCGGTGGATCTGACGAAGTATACCGTTACCAAGAAACCGACCGCAATGACCGCGAGTAATATGAGAATCAATTTCAACGCTTTCTTCATACGTTTCTCCTGCTATCTTTCATTCTTTGATGTGTGCCGTGAGTACTGGGCAAGCCGGTTGATCCATATTGCCAGGATACCATGGAATCCGATCACAACAGACCGGTGCTGAGTACTATATACAAGCCCGCGCCGATTGTGAAGGCGGAAAATAGTGTGGTGAGGGCTACGATCGCGGCGTCCAATTTCCGCGTCGTTGTGCATGCGGCTGGACGATGAGGAACTCGTGCAGGGGATGGCCGGGTTTATCCGGGGCGCACTCTCTCCGAAGTAAAGGTTATGACACGCCCGGCGGCGGTTCGCCCGGGGAGTTCACTATCATCATCTCCTCGATGAGCTGCCGCTCCAAATCTCTGGTGATCTCCTCCGTCCCCGGCGTGCCGTAGATGTTCTCCAGTTCGTATGGATCGGCATCTAGGTCGTAGAGCTCATACCGGTCCTGCACGTAGGCCGCCAGTTTCCACCGGCCGGTCCTGATATAGCGCATCTTGCCGTAGCCGCCGAGTTTCATCACCGGCCTGAAGTCGGGGCTGAGGGGTGTTTCGCATACGGCATACTCGGTGTCCTCCGGAACCGGATAGGTGTGTGCACCGTATTCACCATAGGCGTAGCCCCGATCGTCGAAGCCTTCGCCTCTAAGCAGGGGCAGCAGGTCTCTCCCTTGCACGGTGTCCGGTACCGGCATCTTCAGCCACGAGAGTACCGTCGGCATCACGTCCTCGAGAGAGACGAACGCCGGAA
Organism: uncultured Spirochaetales bacterium; assembly: GCA_964485495.1. Lineage (GTDB taxonomy): Bacteria > Spirochaetota > Spirochaetia > CAZAKE01 > CAZAKE01 > CAZAKE01. The sequence continues at coordinate 10,860 of CAZAKE010000083.1, read as the reverse complement.
TCGAATCGGTTCTCAATCCGGGGGCCTTGATGAGGAAAGGGACGCAGGTCAGGCAGTCGTACGCGGCTTTGGATTTTCTGATCATCTCGTGTTCGCCCAGATATTCACCGTGATCGGAGACGTATACGATGAGGGTCTCTTCCATGAGGTTCAACTCTTCGAGGACACCGAAGAACCGGCCGAGTTCGGTGTCGATGAACGTATTCATGCCGTAGTAGAGAGAGGTAATATCCCGGATGGTGCGCTCCTCGACCTCCGCGCCTCGCATGACGTCGTGGTCGATTCGGTGCGCCCGGGGCTTGCCCTCCATCTCTCCCTCCCGTCGGGGAGGAAGATCAACAGACTCCGGCGGATACATCGTGGCGTAGGGGTCGGCGGTCTGGAAGGGGATGTGAGGATCGGGAATCGAGTACCAGAGGAAGAAGGGATCCGCCGCGTGGTCGCGTACGAACTCGATGGCTCTGTCGGTCACCCAGGCCGTTCCGAGCGCCTCGGGTGGAAACGGGTTCTTCACGTGTCCCCATGCGCCTTTCAACTCGGTAGACCGACGCAGAAACTCCGTGGCTTTGGCGTACCGGCTCTCCGGGTCGACGCCCACCGGTCCGTAGTGTCCGCATTCGGCCGCGCTGTCGAAGTAGGCCATGTCATCCGGACGGAAGCAGTGATTCTTACCGGCGAGGCCGGTGGCCATACCGGCGTCCTTCACGAGTTTCAAAAGATGGTCCTTGTCGGGCAGCATCAGGATGTTGTTGTTGAGGGAGCCGTGGGTCGACGGGTACTGTCCCGTGAAAAGAGAGACCCTGGCGGGAACGCAGATAGGGCAGGAGGTGTAGGCATTTTCGAACAAGGAGCCCTCGCGTGCCAGTTTCTCGAGCACCGGGGCCTTCACGATCGGGTTTCCGTACATCGGCAGAGACGATGCCTTCTGCTGGTCGGTCATGATGATGATTACGTTCACTGTGGTTTCTGCTCCTCTGTGTGCTATGGGATGGCAAATATGTCTAGAAATCACTGATCACATTCCGGCGTTTGTCGTACGCCCACAGGTAGTCGCCCATCTCACGAATCGCCCGATCCCCGATGTGATGGGGCAGGAGCGAGACCAGGGGGTACCCTACGCCGGATTTGTAAGTCTCGAAGTGGGCCATGAAGTCCTCTTCGGTGACGTCGACGTGGTTGCCGCCGATGTGGTCACGATTGATGAGCCGGCCGGGCGCCGAACGGTAACAGACCTTGTAGCGTTCCTTGGTGAGTTCGCACCACGGCTTGAAGGGCACGCACCATACGTCGTTGGTGCGCACCGCGTCGGTCCACTTGGCTCCGAAGATATCCGGCAGGTGGAATTCGATCTCCAACTCCGTGTCGATCTCCTTGGCCGCCCGGTACATCTTGCCGTTCAGGGCGATCATATCGTCCTTCTGATGGTAGGACATGTCGATCTTGTACTTTCGGAATCCCATTGCAGTGAATCGTTTGAAGACATCTCTGAAAAGATCCTCCACCGGGGCTTTGGGGTTCAGGAAGTGCATGACGTTCTTTGTGTCCGGTTTCGTGCCGCCGTCGGCCTCCTGCCAGGGGGCGCGCTGGGGCTTCCCGACAAATTCTGTTCGACCCAGGTACAGTATTCGGCCATCCCCCAGAACTCCGGAAATGAATCGATGCGGTGGTATTCGATCTCCGCCATAACCCGCCGGTTGTACTCCCGCCAATGGGCGTCGGTGTCTGTGTCGGCCGCCACGTACAGCTCCTGGCCTTCGGGAACCTTCACCGTCAAGGTTTCCCGGCCGTCGAACACAAATCTGCAGTCTTCGATTCCCTCGTACTTCAAGAAGCCGTAGAAGGTTCCCGGCCAGTCGGTCAGCACCGGAGATCCCGAAGCCGCGGCGGCTTGTACGGTAAAGGGGTTGTGATCGAAGGCCTCCAGGTTGTAGTAGTGAAGTCCGAACGACTCGGTCCGCCGCTTCGGAGAGCTGTCGTACGGGCAGTAGAGGGGTCCCTGTACGCGGAAGGTCTCCTGCGCAGGACCCTTGATGATGGAATAGTTCG
>CAZAKE010000083.1:0-8714 GCA_964485495.1 uncultured Spirochaetales bacterium | reverse complement strand
TATGTATCGATTCTCAGGATGTGAACTTCGGTTCTTCCCGGGAAGCCCACTCCGAGGGATCGGCCCAGCCGGTGGCTTTCCATGGCATATTCTGAGGCTTCACCAGCGGCAGTACCTCCTTGAACAACTCGAGACGTTCCGGCCCCGAGAGGGGGGTGAAGTTCTTCGCCACGGCCAGGTCGTTCTCCAACTGTTCCATGCTGGAGCACCCGACGATGACGGTACTCACCGGCAACCCCAGGGTGTAGCGCAGTGCCTTGTCGTACACATGACCGACCTTGTCCAATCCGAACACCTTCATGCCGATGGTGGCCACTCCCTTCTGCAGCGCCACCGGCAGGAACTCCTCGGCATAGCTGTAGATGAAGTGGTCCAGGACCCCCGCCGCCTACTCCTCCGTGCAATCATGGGCGTCCACTATCCTCTGACATCCGAGGCTCATGATGGGGAAGCGTTTTCCTGTCTTTCCGAATTGTCTGGTTTCCATAGTTCCTGTATCAGGCTGCTGCCGATCTTCGGCTCCGCAAGAAACGGTTCGAATCGACACCGCTTGACCAAGATGATACCGTGATATCCGCACAGGCACAATAGCGATCTCCTTGATGGCAATCCGAGGCCGGACAGACGTTCCTTACCGGGGAATGGTGGAATGTCCTGATGGGGACTTCCGTTCTAAATACTAGTACTGTGTTCAATCCGTCCAGTATTCGACCACCAGGGAGGAGCGCACGACGGGGATGTGTAAATAGCATCTTTTTAAACATGAACCCATACACGAATCGATCTTTTCGTCCGTTCAGGGTCCCATGCTTTCACCGGGTATCGAAGTGGATCGATCATGACTTAAACACGATCATAGGGAGTTGTGTCTGCCTGCGATTCACAGCCGGTGCGAGACCTGCACCTTGATTGCCTCGCTTCGTTCGGCTGCACGTTCAAAGGCCGCATGCGACTCCGCGAGCGGATAGGTGGTGCTGATAAGCGGACGAACGTCCACACGCCGTGAGGCGAGAAGGCTCAGCGATACCGGGTAGATGTCGCCGTACCGGAACGAACCGATGTAGTTCAGTTCCTTTGCCATGATCAAGTTCGCCGGCAGTTCTACGTCGGTGCCGATGCTTCCGATCTGTACGATCGTCCCGCCGCGCTTTACCAACTCGATGTTCGCCCGAACCGCCGGCGGCGCGCCGGAGGCTTCGAAGATGAGTTCGAATCCTCCGGTCTCTTCCATGACGCGTGCCATCTCGTCTAGGTTGCGTGGATCGATGCCATAGTCTGCTCCGTGTTCTCGTGCAAACTCGACTCGGTACTCCTGAAGGTCGCTGACGGCCACCACGGAGGCGCCCATCGCCCGTGCGGTGAGTGCCACAAACTGTCCGATCGTCCCGCCTCCCGTGACCAGTACCGTTGCTCCGGCGATCGTCCCAGGGCGAAGGACGGCATGGACAGCCACCGAGAGAGGTTCGATGCATGCGCCCTCTCCCCACGAGAGGTGTTCAGGGACCACGTAGCAGTTGGCCACCGGTATCTTCACGTATTCGGCGAGCCCACCGTTGATATGCGGAACCGTGGCGGCAGTACCCACGAAACGGAGATTGGTACACAGATTGTGCCGTCCCGATCTGCAATACTCACAGACACGGCAGGGAATCGATGGGTCGATGGCGACCCGACTTCCGACCTGGACGCCAAACCCGCCGGTCCCTGGAGCAGATTTCAACGGCATGGGGTTGCCGGTAACCGGCGAGATCGGATCCGGTCCCAGCGCCACCACCTCACCCGCGAACTCGTGGCCCAGTACCAATGGTGCCACCGGTACGAAGGATCCAATCTTGCCGTGGAGGTAGTACTCGATATCGGAGCCGCAGATGCCCATTGTATGGACACGGATAAGAGCCTCGCCCGCACCCGGAGTCGGCTCCTCGGCTGTGCTTTCTCTGAGATTTTTTGCACTGTCTAGATAAATTGCTTTCATGGTTTCTCCTCAAGCGATGATACAGCAGCGATGATACAGCGAATGAAAGACAGATACAATGGCGGGGCTCTCGATTTCACCCAGGTTTCCCAAGATCGTGATGAATCCGATGACGGTGGTTTCGGGCGATTCGGTAGATCCAGGTGGAGAGACTATAGTTCGAATCGTACCGATCGAGGTTACGCAGGACTTTCAGCAGGATCTCCTGCACCGCATCCTCTCGGTCTTCCGGGGAGTGGCGGAAGTATGGCCGTACGAAGACGTACAGCTTCGGGTAGTATTCGTTCCAGATCGCGTTCCTGATTTTCCAGCCTGTACCGGCACGCATCAATCGGCCCATTTATACATAGTATACGCGGGAATCGGGAATTGGTTGGGCGGTGTGACAAAAAAACTAACTGGTTGATAAACCGGTTGAATAGAGGCATACTTGGATCTGTGAAGGATTTGAAGGTTGGTGCGTTCGAAGCCAAGACTCATCTCAGTCAACTCCTGGACGAGGTCGAGAAGGGAGCCGTAGTCAGAATAACGAGACGGGGTAAACCGGTTGCAGTCCTGCGACAGGATGAGATCGCGGCGAAACAGAATTGTCTCGATGCACTTTCCAGGTTGCGGTCTGTGGTAAGTAATAAAATGTCCGTATCCGAAGTCATCGGATTGCGGGATGAAGGGCGGGAGCGCTGAATGCTGCCCTTGCTCGTTTTGGATGCCTCGGCTGCGCTTGCTCTAATACTATCTGAAGATGAAGGATGCGAGGTAGAGGCATTGGTTCGGGAGATCATCGAATCCAATGGGCAGATCTATGTTCCTGATCTCTTTCCGTACGAATTCGGAAACGGCCTGATTTCTGCCTTTAATCGACACCGTATTAGTCTTGAAGAATTGAATGAAATAATCCGTACAATGATGAACCTGCCTCTCGTGTTTCAACCCTGTCGTGAAACTCTAATCAACAACACTATTCTTTCCATGGCGATAGAGCACACTCTCACATTTTACGATGCCGCATATCTCGAATTAGCGGTCAGACATGGAATTCGACTAAAGAGTTTCGACAGACATATCATCTCCCTGCAAGATCGGTTTCCTGAGATCATTCTCTGATAGAAGCCCTTATAAGCGAGCTCTTCCTCAACATGACTGGCATACATATTAGTCGATTCTGCGATGACGTCGATCAGTAGCATTCGGAGATCAACAGCAGCCGGAAGGACCGGTCTTCACGCCGGTATCTTCATATATAACCCGGTTCAAGGGTATCAGGTTTTCCTTCGTCCCGGCAACTATGATACACTCGGCGGCATGATACACTTCGTTCCCCACGGCGGAGGATCGATCCCGGCCGATCACCTGCGGAATCTGATCGAGTATTTCACCCTCAACGGGCTCGAGCATGACGTGTTGGATACTCGTGCCGATCCGGAGAAGATCGTACCCGGTGACGCCTACGTAAGCTGTGATCTCGGAACCACGGTTTGTCTCGAACCGGTGCGAGACCAAATCTTCCAGGTACAGCTCCCGCACAACCTCACCGGGCTGAAGGGGACGGACTTCGCCGCCTCTACCGCAAATCTCAACATCCTCCCGGGACTACGCTTCTACCGTCAATACGGAATCGCCCGTGATGACCCCGGGTACGTCCTCGGAGGCTATGCGAAGTGGGATCGGATCTATGCCGAACGGTTTCTCGTCCCCCGGCGCCGCCGGGAAATCGTCTCTGAATACGGCTTGCGGGCTGACCTGCCTTGGGTGGTCTTCTACCCTACCGGTCCCAACAAGGGGGTTCGCGGAAGCTGTCACAAGACGGAACATATCCGGTCTCGGCTCTCCCGCGACATCGGCCGGCACGAGTTTGTCCTGTGCGTGCATGCACAAGCGTATAAAGATGATCGTTCGAAACCGATCATTCGGCGACTCTCACAGGTTGCTGCCGAAGATTCTTCCATTCACGTTATTGACGGGAGTGAGGCCCTGCCGTTCATCACCGCCTGTAATCTCTTTATGACCGATATCGCCTCGACGCTGATCACGGCTCTTTCCATGAAAAAGCCGGTGTGTTTTGTCGCGGTGGACCACGAACCGTCAATGCGACGGAGGATCCGGGAGTTCCAGCGGGGAACCTTCTTCAACCGAATTCGGAACTTTTCCGAGTACATCGAATCCTACCGGACTCCGGAGGCACTTCTACGGCTGTTCGGGGAATGCGTCGCCTTCGACGACGACCGTAACTGCGAGCGGATAGCCGACGTGATCGGTGACAGGTATGAGACATGGAGACAAGCGCAAGGGTTTGGGCTAAAATGAATCCTACTTAAACGAGACAAGCACCTGCATCAATATTAAATCGAGGAGAGCCATCAGTGACAGATCTCGAATTATACCGCGAAACCACATCGCACCGCCAGGGAGACCGCTTCCTGTACTACTTCGGCCTGACGCCGCCGCTGCGGGATCGTCTGGCCGGGGAGTTGGGTCTGCCCGACGGCGAGGGGATCACCGAACGGTTCGGTTGTTTTCGTCCCGTCGCCACCGCCCCGGAGTATGCCCCCGACGGCGACCCGGATCTGGAGGTGGATTTCGATGCGTACTACGATGATATCGAAAGGCCTGAAGGCAGCTACCTCGACTCGAACGGTGTGCTCCACCTCCCCGGCAGCATGTACCATTTCACCAAGCGCATCAGCCCACTGCGCAACGCACAGAGCCTGCAGGAGATCGAGGAGTTTCCCATCAGTGGGATGGTGCCGGGATCGGACGCCGGCATGAAGGCCGCGGTGGACGCGGCTCATGCCGAGGGTAAGGTGGCCTGGACGCCGTGCTACCATATCTACGAGAACTCCTGGCAGGTGCGCGGGTATGAGGAGTTCCTGATGGACATGTACCAGCAGCCCGACTGGTGTCACTCGATCTTCGAACGCTTCTTCCGGCGCAACTACGACACCGCCATGGCGGCCGCCCGGGCGGGGGTGGACTACATCCGTACCGGTGATGATGTGGCCAACCAGGTGGGCATGATGTTCCCGCCGGACGTGTGGTGGACCTTCATCGGCAGCCGATGGGCCACAATCTACGAGGACGCCAAGAAGATCCACCCGGGACTCAAGATCTGGTACCACAGCGACGGCAACATCGAGGCGATCATCGACAAGCTGGTGGAGATCGGCGTAGACATTCTCAACCCGGTGCAGCCGGAGTGCATGGACGTACCCATGATCTTCAAGCGTTACGGCCGGAACCTGGTGATCGACGGCGGCGTCGGGACGCAGTCGGTGATGCCCTTCGGCACCCCCGGAGAGGTACGACGGGCAGTGGAAAACTTGAAAGATCTGAAGCGTGCCGACCCGAAAAACGCCCTGATCCTCTCACCCACCCACGTGCTGGAGCCGGAAGTTCCCACCGCCAACATCGAGGCGTTCGTGGAGGCGAGCCGGGGGTAGACAAAGCCGACAGCCACTGCCCGGAAATTGAAACCTTTGCCGACTTGGAGTACACTTGCTTCAGCATGAGATTGAGTCGATTCGAGATTTCGAAGATAAAACAGGCGATAAGGACACATTTCGGAGAGGGAATCCAGTTGTGAAAGAATCGGTCTACCTTGAAACATCGGTAGTAAGCTATTATACAGCTCGACCTTCTCGTGACGTGGTGGTCCTTGCTCATCAGGAGATAACCCGTCAGTGGTGGAATGCGGCACAATCTGAGTTTGAAATTTTCATTTCCCAGGCGGTGGTTGACGAAGCGAGTGAAGGAGATCCGGGTGCTTCGGAAGAACGACTCAAAGCAATTTCAGATTTTCAGCATTTAGAAATAAACAGCAAAGTTGAAGACATGACTCATATTTACATGGCCAAGTTGGAAATTCCGTCGAACGCCGCTGGTGATGCGATCCATATTGCTATTGCATCCATTCATGATGTTGACTATCGAGTAACATGGAACTGTTCGCATATTGCGAATGGAGCGATTATTAAAAGGCTGGCCAGAATAAATGCTGATTATGGCGTACATACTCCTGTACTATGTACGCCGGAGGAATTATTGGAGTAAAATTATGTGGAAAGACCCGATTGTGGAAGAGATTCATGAAATAAGAGAAAAAATGGCGAAAGATGTCAATTATGATGTTCATCAACTCATTGAGAACATGCGAAGAAGAGAAAAAGAAAGCAAGACCAAGGTTGTATCTCGAATTAGAACTGATGCTGCGATAAAGTAACTTGCTGATCACCATTGATCTAATCAGCACCAGACGTGGGAGTCCTGTTGTGAAGGATATGGAAACGGCATACGCGACGATCGAATCTTCGATCAGGGAGTGCGACAGTCATCTGGCAAAGATCGAGCGAGACGAGAGGCTACTCGAGCCGCTATTCCCCCTCGACGAGGAGTCTTTTTCCGGTTTGGATGATGAACAGATCGAGCACATCGACCAACTGGTATACCGTTTCACGAAGCTGTTAGGCGGATCAATCAGATGAATGTTGAAGGCTCAGCATCGATGCTTTCGACTACGCAGATTACCGAAAGTCTGCAGCCGGTGTTTCGTGAGTACGGTATACACAAGGCCGTTCTTTTCGGCTCGTACGCCCGGGGTACCAACACGTCGAAGAGTGATATAGATCTATTGTTTGTGATGGATTCTGACTTGCGGTTTCTCGATCGGATCGGCGTATTGTTACCGGAGGTCTACCGGTATATTCGTGGACCTGCCATCGAGTTACTGGTGTATACTCCTGAAGAACTCGAACAGATTTCCCACAGACCTTTCATCCGTGATATCCTGCGGGAGGGAATAATCCTGTATGAGTGTTGCATAGGGAGAATTCCATGAGTGATGAAAAAAACAGTGCCGAGGCTTTGCGAGGGATTGAAACCGCCGAAGGCGATCTCGATACCGCCCGGATTTTAAGAGAGAATAGCAGATTTCACCATGCATGCTTTCATGCACAGCAGGCTGGTGAGAAGGCGTTGAAGGCCTTATGGTATCGGCTTGATGCCGATCCGTGGGGACACTCGATTATCAAGTTAATCGAGGACCTGGAAGAACTCCTTCCTGCTGCTCATTCCAGAATGTCGACGGCACTCGCTCAAGCCAGGCAACTCGATCGATTCTACATTCCCACTAGATATCCGAACGGACTTCCCGATATTACTCCCGACCGAGCGTTTTCGGAGGATGATGCGACATCTGCTATTGCCGCGGCCGATACAATTCTGGGTCTGGTGAAGGATCAGCTTTGAACAACTGATTAGGCTACTCGGCGACGGCGTTTTATAACTCAACGCGTCGTGACCGATCGGGGTTTCAGCGTTTCAGGAGTGGCTGCACTCACGTCTCGGGACCTACCGTCATCTCGTCCGGCGTGCACGGCAACACCCTGAACCGGTCCCGCCTTGCCCAGCACCCGCACCTCCCGGGATTCCCCGGGGAGCAGGTCGAAGAAGGAGTCTGAGAGCCGGTACTCCTCCTCGATGCCGAAGTGGACCGCGTGGGCGAATACGTCGGTACTCACGGTGAAGCGGCAGCCGTCGAAGGCCGTATAACCGTACTCCACCTCCAGATTGAAGTCGGATGCCGTATCGTTGGCACCGTACACCGCCGCCTCTTCTATCTCCTTGGGAATACTCCTGATATACCCGGAAAGGATGAATACCGTCACGGGAATCGAGAACGCCATGAAGATCCCGACCAGGTTGATCTTCGGATTCCTGAAGCCGAGTTTGTTCACGATGATATACAGCGGCACGAGCTCGGAATGGATCGGTACCATCAGACCCAACAGAATCAGACCCAGTACGGCTCCCTTCAGGCGCCACTTCAATCTGGTCAGGCCGTAGGCGGCCATGGCCGATACGGAAACGCAGAGGACCACGCTGGTGGATGCATAGTAGAAGCTGTTGGCAAAGTAGATGGAAACGTTGAATCGGGTCCACAATTCGACATATACGCCAAAATCCCATTTTTCCGGTGGATTCCATGGTGTCATGAATATTTCTTCCCCGTATTGGCTTTGAGAGGAGTATCGCCAGGAAGAACGCCATCGGGATCTGGAGGATGATGGAGGAGACCACGAAGTACAGTTTATTGCGTATGGCCTGCCCGAACACATAATCATCCACGAAGAGGAACCGGTAATTCTCCAGGCCGATGAAACGGATTTTTCCGATCAGGTTCCATTTGGTGAGGCTCAACAGCACCGATACCACCGCCGGAACCGGTATGAACAGCAGAAACACCACCAGTGCCGGGGCCATTCGGCGGGTTTCATTTTAAGGAGCCGTCCACGAACTGCTATACGGTATCACCCTTCCCAGATCCGCCGACCGCTTCTCCGCCAGCACCAGGGCCACCGAGTCGGTCGACTGACGGGGTGTCAGGATTTCCTCGGTAGGCAGGCCGAGGAAACGGTCCTTGAAATGAGCGATCTCATGGGAGTACCCGTCACCGCATGCGATCTCCGGGGTGTAGGCGTTTCCGTCGGCCGGACAGATCCTGAATGCCGGATCACGGGTGCTGTCGTATTGGATGACTGCCTTCTCGAGAACGATGTTGAAGCTCATCTCGAAGCCGAACCCGTCCGTCATGATCCAGCCGCCCTCAGCCGTGACCGCCGGTTCGCCGTCATAGATGTAGTTCGTGACACAGTGATCGTAGTCACCGCTCGGACCGCGAACGGCCGAGGTATGCACCGCACGGGGAAGGCCGAAGAGATACTGTATGAAATCGGCATCGTCGATG
>CAZAKE010000082.1:0-21119 GCA_964485495.1 uncultured Spirochaetales bacterium | reverse complement strand
TTCTCCGTATTCGAGTTCGAACTCCTTTGCCGCGGTGAGTCCGGGAAGCTTCCCGCGTTTGCGCACGAGGATGAGCGGAATGCCCATACGGTAGGCGAAGGGAGCGGCGAATACGAACCCCCGTGCCTCGATGGCCGCGACGCCGGCAAACCCCCCGTCTCGGTATTCTTCAACCATCGAATCGACACAATGACGAAACGCCCCGGGATTTGTGAGAATACTGGTGATGTCATAGAAGAGGATGCCGGGTTTGGGAAAATCGGGCACCTTTCTGATGGCACTATCGAGATCGAACTGCATTGTACCGCCTTCCTCTGTAACGTATACGATCGAATCGGCCACAGCGTACGGTGTTGCCGACGCCATGTCAATACGGTACGTACGTACGGCGCATTGATTAATGTCGACCCATACCCTATTCTTGTAACCAATTATGACGATCATTCTACCCATCGCCAGCGGAAAAGGCGGCGTCGGCAAGTCGGTCATCGCCTCCAATCTCGGAGTCGCACTGGCAATGCGAGGAAAGACAGTCATCCTCGTTGACCTCGACCTGGGTGGATCGAACCTGCATACCTTTCTGGGAGTCAAGAACAAACACGCCGGTCTCGGGAGTTATGTACAGAAGCAGGAACGGAACATCGAGGCGTTGATCGTGGATACGGACATCCCCCGGCTCTACCTGGTGCCGGGGGACGTGCTGATTCCCGGAACCGCAAACCTGCCCTATTTTACAAAACAGCGAATCATCAAACAGTTGAACGCGTTGATAGCCGACTTCGTACTCCTCGACCTTGGCAGCGGTACCGCATTCAACACTGTCGATTTCTTCCTCGCTTCCACGGCCGGACTGTTGGTCACATCACCGGAAACCACTGCGATTCTAAACGCATACTCCTTCTTGAAGACCGCCCTCTTCCGGCTGCTGTACCGCTCCTTTCCTCCGAGAAGCGTCGAACGCGAGACGATTCAGAATTTCATGGGGGAGCGTATCGAGGGATCGTCTCTCGGCATTGGCGGTCTCGTCGATTCTCTCCTGGCCATCGATCCCGAATCGGGAAGGCTCGCACAGGACCGGCTTGCCGGCTTCCTCCCTCGGGTAGTGTTGAACATGGGGAGATCCACCCATGATTTCGCTCTCGGGGGAAAACTCAGGCAGATCGCCGGTAAGAACCTGGATATCGGCATAGAATATATCGGCTACATCCGTTCAGACCGCTCGGTGCGCCTCTCCATACTGAAACGTCAGCCGGCGATCCTCTTAGACCCCAACTCGGTATTCACCTCGGATATCTACAGCCTCGCCGACAGACTGATCGGCAGACCCATGCCCGAAGCCCCGTTCCTCCACGAGGACGACGAGGATATACGAGCCCTTCAAGCTGAATTGACCGACGGATAATCAGTCGGGATAGGTACGTCTGAAGCCGGAGACCCGGGCGGAGACCGTCTCTTCCAACGGAGATACGTCACCCCGTTCGAGGTAGTGATATCCGATTCCGGCAATCATCGCGGCGTTGTCCGTGCACAATTTCAAGGACGGAAAAATCACCTCTATGTCTTGCCACCCCGTCACCTCAGCCCGAAGGTAGGAGTTTGCCGCGACCCCGCCGCCTGCCACTACCCTGTTCAAGCCGGTATCTACCACCGCCCGGCGTAGTCGCCGCAGAAGGATATCGACCGCAGTTCTCTGGAAGGAGGCCGCCAGGTTCTCGTCACTCTTCGGCGATCGGCCTGTATAAAACCGGTCGGCCTGATTGATCACGGCAGTCTTTAGCCCGGAATAGGAAACATCGTAACGATGTTCGCCCTTGTGGAGCGAGGGATCGGGAAAATCGTATGCTTGCGAATCGCCCTTCGCTGCCAGCTTGTCGATAGCGACACCACCGGGATACCCAAATCCGTAGAATTTTGCCACCTTATCGAACGCCTCACCACAGGCGTCGTCGATTGTCGTTCCAAGGACCGAGATATGTTCGAAGTCATCCACACGACAGATGATCGTATGTCCTCCCGAGACAAGGAGCCCCAGATATGGGTATTCGATCTCGTTTTCGAGATGAGGCGCATACAGATGTGCCCGTACATGGTCGATCCCGACGAACGGTATTCCCAGCGAATAGGCAAAGCCCTTGGCGAATGAAAGCCCCACGAGCAGCGAGCCCACAAGACCGGGGCGGTTGGTGACCGCCACTCCGTCGATTCCGCCACGGTCGATGCCGGCCTCCGAAAGGGCCCGGCGGACCACCGGAACAATCCAGCGAGTGTGGGTCCTGGAGGCGATCTCCGGAACCACGCCGTCGTATGGGCTATGGATGGGTATCTGGCTGGCGACGACGTTGCTTTCGATCCTCTTTCCATCGATTACAACGGCGGCGGCACACTCGTCGCAGGAACTCTCGATGCCCAGAATTACCATCTATTCGTCAATTCTCCCCATAGATCTCGTCTTCTTTCCCATCCGCAGACTCGGCGGTACCGTACTCGGCCACGGTAATCCCGTCGGACGAGAGAAGTGCGTAGACATCTTCGATCCGGTATCCCTCTTCGATCATATCCGGATAATACTCAATGAGTAACTCCGCCAACTCGGCACTCATCACATGCCCGATCATGACCGTCGGGCTCATGGGGCCGACGGTACCGAGCCCGATTTCCAGGGCGGCACGTATCATCTCTTTCTCTCTCTCGTTGTCTAAAAACATGCTGTTCCTTCTGGTATAGGGTACATTGAACCGCCGTGCCATGCGGCCTGCAACGGTATCACCGGTAGTGACGCTGTCGATGAATGTATAGCCCCGCTCGCTGAGATACTCGAAGATAATCTCCATCGTCTCCTCGTGTGCGGTCACCTTCGAACCCATATGATTGTTCATCCCCGTCGCTCCGGGAAGGTCGCCGAAATTGCGATCTAGGATCTCGTAGATCTGATCCTTATCCATACCGACATACAGGGCGCCTTCACCCGGATCCGCGTCACCGACGGGTTCCATCGGTTGATGAAGGATCACACGTTTCCCGGCCAGCAGTATCCTTGCGGCCGCCTCCCGCGAGTATCGGCGGCCCGGTAATACGGCGAAGGTCAATTGACCGGGAAACGCGAGAAAGTGGTCGAGTTGCTCGAGGTTGTTTCCCACGTCATCGATGACGATGGCGAGTGAGCCCGGAGTCTCTTCCTCACCCTTCTCCACAACCGCCGGCTCGGAGACGGGAGAATCTTTTCGCGGCGCCCCTCCCGCCCCGTCGGGAGTACCGGTCGTCTGAGGAATAGTTGTAGTCGCATCCGAAGAGGATTCCGGGTCCGGGAGAGACCGAGTCGGTTGAGGACCTGAATCCTGATAGGCGGCACTCTCTTTTTTCTTATTCGTCATCGGTTCATCCTGGCCGCGATGCGCGGCTACAGGAGGATCGTCCTGGGTTGATTGCACAACCCGATCACGATCTTCGAACCGCTCAGGAATCGTCACCAGTAGAATCACGAGAAGAACCGCTATCGAGATCAGTGCAAAGTAATAGGGTTTTATTCCGTGGGAGGTGCGTCTCGTACGCTTGCTCGAACGTACACCCTTCTTTACTCCGCCGGTATCGTTACCCGTACTCCTGCGCTTTGGTGAAGTAGTTTTGCCGGTTTTTTTCCGGGCGTCGCCCTTTGGGGCGGTCCCCGATGTACCGTTCTTTGCCGGATCTCTAGTACGGCGTACGGAAGGTTTCTTTCTGTCGGATTGTTTCTTCATCGGTTACACCAAAGTATGCGTATCCGACGGCCCGGGTCAAGCAAATTCTCTAGCTTGGATACACATACTCTCTGATCTCATCGGCATGTTTGCGCAGTTTTTTCAGTGCCCGCATCTCGATTTGCCGAACGGTTTCCGGGGAGATCCCCATCCGTTCGCCGATGTTCTTGAGGGTATATTTCTTGCCCCCGTAGAAGGAGAAACGGTACATCAGGATCTGCTTCTCCTTCTCCATCAGATGCTCGAGAAACTTTATTGTCTCCTCGTGAAGGCTTTGTTCCATCAGTTCCTTATCGGGGTTGAAGGAGTTATCCTCATACAGGTCGATGAGACTGCCGGATTCAAAATTTATCTCGCTGTCCAGCGAAGCTACTTTGTTGGTCATGGTAAGGATCGATACGACTTCATTCGGATCCATCGCAAGGTCTTTTGCGACCTCTTCGACGGTAGGCTTCCGCAGCAGTTTCTGATTGAGAGTATAGAAGGTTTTCTGTATCTTCTTCAGGGCCTCTTCTTTTCGGTGGGGGATGCGGATCGACCTCTTCTTATTCGAGAGAGCCCGTACTATCGATTGGCGTATCCACCAGGCCGCGTATGTCGAGAAACGGACATTCTTGCGATAGTCGTACTTCGAGGCGGCCTTGATCAATCCGAGGTTTCCCTCTTGGATGATATCGATGAAACTCACCTCCGGGTTGGTGTACCCCTTGGCGATCTTCACTACCAAGCGCAGATTAGACTCGATGAGTTTCTGTTTTGCCGCCTCATCTCCCTTTTGAATTCTGCGGGATAGATCCAACTCCTCCGCGAAGGTCAGTAGCGGAGTCTTCTTTATCTGGTTGAAGTACGCCTTTAACCCATCATCTTGCGAATCATTCTTGGTCTTCTTCATGCCGTCTATTCTCCCTTGTCGCTCGTATATCTTATTGCAAAATACGTGCCAAGCGGCACAGGTAAGAAATGATCGGCTATTTACTTATAGGATGGATAGTTAGCGATGGAAGAAAAACTGGCGACGAAATTTTCGAATAATCGTATGATTTTGTATACGGTTACTATATCGGAAGAAAAATGGGTCCATACTACGCAACGGTACATTGTATCCCACTATTTGTAGATCACAATGTTTTTTTGACAAATCCCTCACAATCATACAACCACATTGAACTTCCTGGACCGGACTCACTTCAATTGATTGTAGAGCAGCGTGGACAAACCGAGACCCGCGGTCCGGGACATCTTCTTTGCGTATTCGTCGTAGAGCATGTCCTCGAAGATCTCTTCAGCCATGCCGCCCTCACCTAGCAATCCCGTCTTATGAACGGTTTTTCGCATCGAACTCAGCATCTGTTTGATAAAGATCGCCTCGAAATCGTTACAGGCCTCTCTCAACTTCTTGTCTTCGACGGACTCTGAATGACCGGTTCCAACAGTTTCATTCACCGGGACGGTTCGCGATCGTCCTGCGGGAGGCTGCAATTTCGCCGCCGATTGCATCAGTAGTAGATCCGTATCGACTCCCTGTACCATCTGTTCACCTCGTAAAAACGTACCGTCACATCACATGAATGTCAGCGTGCCGAACAATGCGCCGGCACGGTCTATCGCCTTGAGAATCTCTATTATCGTATCGGTTTTTATCCCGAGTTCCTGAAGAGTGGAGACGAACTCATCCGCGGACACCGTCTCGGTAAGCACGAACGATTCCTTCGCCTCGTCATCGGACCCGAAAAATCCCGATGAAACGTTGGATCCGACCGACACCGAGCCACCGTCGTAACTCACGGCAACCTGTCCTATCTTGACCCCTTTGCCCATGACGACCACGCCCGACCGTTGATTGATGACCACCCTTCCCGGGAAATCAGGAACTATCTCCAGTTTTTCGACTTCGGAGATGAATCCGATGGGATCGTCTTCATATCCTTGCGGAATTCCCACCCGAACCACCGATGCGTCCAGAGTTTCGGTTTCCGCTTCCGGAAATCGCTTGTTAATACCGGTGGTGACCGCTCGTGCGGTGGTAAAATCCGGAGAATGGAGAATGACGTTGACGGCGCCGTCCCCAATGAATTCCGAGAGGATCTCCCGCTCGATCAAACCACCCTTGGGGACCGAACCTACGGTCTTGGGACCGGCCG
This sequence comes from uncultured Spirochaetales bacterium, assembly GCA_964485495.1. Lineage (GTDB taxonomy): Bacteria > Spirochaetota > Spirochaetia > CAZAKE01 > CAZAKE01 > CAZAKE01. The sequence goes on along the minus strand of CAZAKE010000082.1, from coordinate 15,244 downwards.
AATCGAGTGTGATCGGCCCTTGGGCGGCGGCGTATATGTTGCCGTTTGCTCCTCGCATCGACGCCTGGAGAAGCACTCCGCCTTCGAGGCTCTTGGCGTCACCGAGGCTCGAAACCGCCACGTCGATCCTGTCTCCGGGTCTGACGAAGCCGGGTACGTCTGCGGTCACCAGGACCAACGCACAGTTCTTGCTCTTGATCTCGTCTTCACTCATGCCCAGGCCAAATGCTGAAAACATGTTGGCCATGGACTTCTGGAGCGGTACGGACGCAGGAGAATCCCCTTTCCCCGCCAACCCGGCAACCAATCCAAGTCCAGCTAATTGGTTTTCCCGGACTCCACGGATATATGCTATGTCCTTTATCCGAACCGGGACACCATCGGTTTGTATGCCCGCGGCATCAGATTCGGTTGTCTGCGCGAGGAGACGGCCTGTGCCGAAAGCGAGGAGCAGGATCGTCAGCACGACGAGACGTTGCCACTGCCACCGCTGCACCGCGGGACCTGCCCCTGCCGGAGGTGATACTACGGTAACAATATCATCGGGTAGGTGATGTGTCGTATTCGATACGCTATCGGGCGAGTACAATGCGAACCACCCCCTCTTTTACCACAACGGCCCGGAGTTTCTTCCCGGACCTATCGGGCCTGACCCGGATCTCACCGCCGACGTCGCCCGATCCGAGGGCCGTCGCATCGAGGGACACTTCCATTGCTCCGCTCTTGTAGATAGCGGTTACCTGGTCGCCGGTCCGTACCAACGGCGCGGCCCTGGTTTCCGGCGGATACGGCCTCGCCGCAGCGTCACCGGAGGCTCTATGCCAACCGGTTCCAAGGGTATTGACGGAGTCCTCGGCCACATTCCGGGCGGAAACGACATCCATGGTGTATCCGGTGATTTCCGGCGGAGGAGCCGTACGGTCGGCCGCACGCAGGATTGTGCTCTCGGATCCGGTCAACACGAAGGAACTCTCGAGAACAGACGTCAGAACACTCCTGACACGGTCCGCGGTGATCCTGTATGTGCCGTCAGATTCGGGAATCGAGAGGACCTCGATAGACTGCAAGGCACGATACTGAGCCTTCGTGATGTTCCGGGGAACCACCAGATCGAGCAGCAGGCGACACCTCTTTTCGTTCGGTTCGAGTAATATGGAAGGCAGTAGTTCGAATTCTGCGGCATCGACTCCAATCGCAGAGGAGAGCCACGAGGTAAGAACGGAAAAGAGGACGATACGTACGCCTCTTCCGAAAATCCGATTACGCATATTCATGCCCTACACCTTCCTTCCAGATCAGCGTTTCAGTCCGTTCGCGATTCCGAGCATGGTGTCGGAGGTCTGGATGGCCTTCGAATTGAGTTCATAGGCTCGTTGGGCGACGATCATGTTCACCATCTCCGTCACTACCGACACATTACTCATCTCCAGGAATTTCTGAACGGTCTTGCCCATCCCGTCGAAGCCGGGCCTTCCCGGAATCGCATCGCCGGAGGCGTTGGTCACCTTGAACAGATTCTCGCCGATGGCCTGCATGCCCGCCGGATTCACGAACCGGTAGATCTCCAGTTGCCCCACCTCAATGGGATCGTCGCTTCCGGGAACCTTCACCGTAACCCTGCCGTCCTGAGAGATTGTGAGGCTCTCGCGTATGAAGTTTTCCGGCAGGATCACCTCCGGCATCATGCGATATCCGTTGGAGGAGACGAACTGGCCGTTGGAATCGATCTTGAAGGAGCCGTCCCGAGAGTAACCGTAGGTACCGTCGATGAGAAGCACGCGAAAGAACCCCTCTCCCTGGATGGCGATATCAGACTCGTTCCCCGTGGCTTGCAGGGACCCCTGAGTGAAGATCTTCTGGGTGGCGGCCACCTTCACACCGTGACCGACCTGTATGCCTGTGGGAACGTTGGTCAGCTCGGTCGCCGGCGTACCGGCGATCCTGGCGGTCTGATAGAGAAGATCTTCGAAATCCGGCCGGTTTTTCTTGAAGCCGGTGGTGTTCACGTTTGCCAGGTTGTTGGAAATCGTGTCTATGTTGAACTGCTGTCCGGTCATACCGGACGCCGCCGTCCATAATGATCTCATCATATTCCTACTCTCCTATATTCCCTATATTTATACCTATATTCGAATCGCCTCGTTTATGAGTCTGCCGGTCAGGGTATCCTGTGTCTGAATCGCCTTCTGGTTAGCCTCGTATGTACGGTTCACCTCGATCATCCGTACCATCTCGGTGACCGGATTGACATTGGATCCCTCGAGGAATCCCTGAATCACCTTCGTCGTACTCCCGAGCGGGGCCTGCCTGGCATTGCCGGACTCGTAGTTGGCACTCCAAAAGGAGTTGCCCTGCTTCTTCAGGTATCTATCCCTGGGAAACTCGACTACCTTCAGGGTGTCAACCAATTCGACGTTTTCCCACTCGTTTTCGTCGATGGAGACGAGACGTTCGGGATCGCCGGTGAAGGTGGAGTTTTGGTAGATCCGGCCCGACTTGTCAACGACGAAGTTGTTCTTCTTGAGCATGACCGGACCGCTCTCGCCGAGGACCGCATAGCCGTCTTTGGTGACCAGCATGCCCTCGTCGTTGATGAGAAAGGAGCCGTTCCGGGTGTATCGCTCACCCTGGTCGGTCAGGACGGTGAAGAACCCTTTTCCGTCCAGGGATAGATCGAAGGGGTTCCCCGATTCCTTCAAGGCCCCCTGCTCGAAGACGGTAAACACCTCGTTGTGCTCTACGCCGGTCCCGATGGTGCCGACTACCGGTGATACGTCGGTGGAACCGAGGGGAAAGGTGTAGACGCCGTCGTCGTTCATGCGTCGGATTAGCAGTTCGGGGAAGGCTTTGTGCACCGCCGTGTCCCGCTTGTAGCCGGTGAGGTCCACATTGGCCAGGTTGTTGGAGATGGCATTCATTCGGTGGATCTGTGCCACCATCCCGCTGGCCCCGGTATATAGTCCGCGTATCACGCTTCCTCCTTATCTTGCCGTTGCAAGAGAATCTTCACGCGAGAGAGGCTTCTTCCTACTTGAGATTATCGGTACCCTGTGCCTGCGTATTAGGGGAAGGTTGGCTACGGGCCTTGCTTTTTTCGGCTTTTTTGGGTATTTTCCTGCTCGGTAGTCGAGGGTTCGGGATTCCGGCCCCTCGTGTCCGATTTGCCAGAATAGCTCAGGGGTAGAGCAACGCTCTCGTAAAGCGTAGGTCGTGAGTTCAAATCTCACTTCTGGCTTTTTCTATGGATATACGGAAGACATACGGATCATCTCAAGACAGTTAGATCATCGTAGTAGTATTTCTGCAATTTCCAGAATATGAGTCCTATCGACTATTCCTCGACTACTTGCTGATTGCGGCGGGATTTCACGAAACGGTCGAAATCGTTGATATTCCTGACAACAATCCTGTCCGGGAAGATCTCGATCCGCCGTTGGGTGTTGAAGTGGTTCATAATAGAGCGGCACTTTTCGGGAGACATCCCCGCCCAGTGGGCGATATCGTCCACAGTGGTGTTAAATGTACGCTCGTCCTCTTCGGCATCCTGGGCACCGCCCTGTGTCTCGGCGAGCATGAGGAACACATCCGCGATGCGGGCCTGTTCGTCATCCAACGTCAGTATCATGAATCGTCGTTTCTGGTCGTAGATCCGTTTGGTGAAGAGCTTCAGCAGCTTGAGGGCTATCTGAGGATTTCCCTGCATGAGGATATCGAAGTTGTCACGATTGAACTCAAGGCACTTAACGGTGTCCAGGGCCACGGCGGTGGCGGAACGAGGCGCCTCCTCGAGGATAGCCATCTCACCGAAGATCTCCCCGGGCTGCAAGATGTCGACGATCTTCTCGATATCGTCCATAATTTTGACGATCTGGACCCGCCCCGACTGGATCAGATAGAAGTTGTCGCCCGGTTCGTATTCACAAAAGATGAGGTCTCCGGCCTGAAACGTCTTGGCGAACCGGTTGAACATGGATAAGTCGAGTGCCATTCTTGCCTACCCTTCCAGTGCCCGAAGCGATTTCTTGGTCCTTCGATACACGGGCATATCCTCCGATGCCATACTAATAATCTTGGAGTAGAAGCTCTTTGCCCTGCCGGTATCACCCTTCTTCTCATAACAATTGCCCACATAGTAGAGCGCGTCGACGAGATCGGGATGCTTCGGATATTTTTGAATCATCTTCGTGAAGTGAGTCACGCACCGGTCGAAGTCCTCCAAGGAATAGAGACACCTGCCGATTTCGTACTGAGACTTCGCCTCATATTCAGCATCACTACCCGATTCGATGATCTGCTTGAACTCACCCAACGCTTCGTCGTATTTCTGCTGGCTGAAGAGACTCACCGCATTGTAGTAGGACTTCGCGTAATCCGAGAGCTCCTGGCCGCCGGAACCGGTTCCCGTCATCCGCGGCGCCGGTTTCCCGTTTCCCTGCAGGTTCCGTTCGGCAAGATCGATGTTCTCGGTAGCCGCGTTCGCGTACTGCCCCGACGGGTAGAATGTAAGATACCGACGAAATGCATACAGGGCCTGCGGGAATCGCCGGGCCTTGAGATAGTATTCGCCGATTCTGAACAGTCCCGTCTCGGGACCGCCGGCCTGCTCCCCGGTGGACAGTAGATTCCGAACCTGCTTGTGAATGCGGCGAAGCTGATTTGAAAACACCTTGAGCATCTTCATGATGATGCGGGTGTTCTGCATGGCTACAGATTCGAATTCCGGCACCGAGAAGACGACCATGGTCGAATCGGAGAGGACCACCGCGGTTTCTTCCTTCGGATATTTCCCCAGGGCCGATTTCACGCCGAAGAACTCTCCGGTCTTTATCATCTCGTGTACTTCCTGGCCGGTCTCGATGTCGTTGTATCGAAGACTCACCTTCCCCGTTTTCAGGATGTATACGCTCTCGTTCGTATCGCCCTTGAAGTAGACGATGGAGTTGGCCTTGTACAGTACCGATTTCGGCATTTCATCTCCCGGAGTTCATCATCAGGACACGTCACAACATGAAAAGTGTACTTTCCCCGTCCTCACCTGTCAACAGAACACACTACCGGCCCTTGAGTCTATAAGGCACATCCACACACCTTGTTTTTCAAGGCACCCATAGCTCGATTATCGGTTGCCTATGCACGTTTGTTTACCCACAGACCATTCTTTGAAAAAGAAACTTTTTTTTCGGGCGATTTTCGATTATGATGGATATATGGAGGCACGATAGGGGAATGATCGGCGCGATCGGCAGATGGTTCCGGCAGAAGATGCGTGGCTTCTTGTATGTCGCCGGGTTCTTCTTCCAAATCATCAAGAATTCCATCTTCTTTCTGCACAGAAAGCAGGTCGGGTACAGGGTACTCACGATGCAGATCCTCTACTCGGGAGTGGAATCGTTCTCCGTGGTGGCCTTCATCTCGGCGGCACTGGGGGCGGTGATTATTATCCAGGGGGTATCGCTCCTCCCGCAATTCGGACAGGGAGACCTGATCTATGTGATCCTGATTGCGGTGATTACCCGGGAGCTGGGACCGATTCTGACGGCGTTCATCCTGATCGCACGCTCGGGCACCGCGATCGCCACGGAACTGGGGAATATGGTCGTCTCTCACGAGATTGAAGCCTACATGTCGGTGGGAATCAACCCGGTCTCCTACCTGGTGGTTCCTCGATTCTTAGGTGTCACCATCTCAATGATCGTGCTGAATGTGTATTTCAATCTATTCGGGATCGTCGGTTCCTTCGCGGTAACACAGATCATCACACCGCTCTCCTTCCAGGTCTACTTCGAAAACGTGTTGGCCCACATACGAACGGTGGATATTCTCTCATCCACGGTAAAGAGCGTGGTATTCGGCATCATCATCTCCGCCGTCGCGACCTACAACGGGTTCCGGGTACAGCAGTCGGCGACAGAGATCCCCGTGGTGGCAATCAAGTCGGTCAGTCAGGGATTCGTATACTGTATCATCGCCAATGCGCTGATTACGATGATATACTACATTTAGGCTTTGAATGATGGACCGGATCATCGAATTAGAAGAGATTCGCATTACCCGCGGAGCGGTGGATATCATCAAGGATTGCTCCCTCGCCTTCCCTCGCGGCAAGACCACGATCATCACCGGTTCATCGGGATGCGGGAAGAGTACGCTACTGAAGGTGGCCGCCGGAATCATGCCGCCGGACAGGGGCAGGGTGTATTGCAACGGGCAGGAGTATCGGGCGATGACCGAGCGGAGGAACATCGAATTTCGCCGCGAATCGGGATTTGTATTCCAGGATGCGGCATTGTGGGAGAATCAGACGATTTATCAGAATATCGGCCTGCCCCTGCGATTCCATTTCCCGCGGATGACCGACAAGGAGATAGAGCAGCGGGTCACCAGTCTCCTCTCGAGGATCGGATTCTGGGATGACCCGTCTCTGCGGCCCGCCCAACTCTCGTCGGGCGAGAGAAAGATGGCGTCATTTGCCCGGGCCCTCATCACCGACCCGGAGGTGTTGTTCATGGACGCCCCCCTGCTGTCGGTGGACGACAGGGCCGCGGATAGGATGCGAAATATTACGAAGGGACTAAAAACCGACGGCAAGACACTGGTGATTTCAACGACCAACCCGACGCTGATCTCTTTCCTGGCGGACCGGATCGTGGTCATGAAAGAGGGTCGTATCCTGGTCGCCGACGAGTTCATCAAGGTCGTCGACTCCACCGATCCGGAGGTGATCGAGATACTCGAGAAGGTACTCAATCGCGCCGAGAGTTACGACTCCAACATCCTCGACCTACTCGGCACCAATGAGTGACGGTTGCTGCGCCCACAAGAATGGCGGGATAGGTCCGGTTCGGTTGGACACCATGGATGCCTTTTCCTATAATCGAGTGTGGATGGTGTGTTTGAAAGAGGATAGGGGATAGCCATGAAACTGAAGTATCGCTTTGCCGAACAGGTGGTCGGAGCGTTCATCCTCCTCGCCATCGCCTCGTTGACCGCACTCCTCATTCTCATGGGGTTCAATAAACGCTGGTTTGCCCACGATTACCAATTCTACAGTATCTTCTCGTCGGCAGACGGCCTGAATACCGGGATGTCCATCAAACTGAGAGGGTTTCGGATCGGCACGGTGGACGAGATACTCCTGGACGAGGAGAACCGCGTGGTGATGCACTTTCACATCTTCGAGGAGTATATCGAAAAGGTGAAGGTGAACTCCGTCCTGGAACTGGCCTCAAACCCACTTGGTCTGGGTGGGGGGCTCAGGTTTCACCCCGGCCGCTCCCTGGCGCTCGCGATCGGCGACGAAGAGATCGGCTATATACCATCTCTCGATACGGAGGAGGGGCGCCGGCGAATAGAGCAAAATCTGGTAGACACGGGAGACAGCGGCGATTCGATCTCCCAACTCATCAATGAGGTGAATGCGACGGTGGTTACCCTGAATTCTGTATTGGCCAAACTCGATAGCGCCCTCGAAGGGACCGATCCGGGACCTGTCGGGACGATACTGGCCAACGTGGAAGAGATGACCGGCGAGATCACCTCGGTAGCGGCTGGTGTCACCGATGTCGTCGCGGATGTGGGTCTGGTCGTCGGCGATGCAGACGATCTGATCGATGAGCTCTCGACGCGAATTTATGGACTACTACAGAGTATCGCCATGATAGCGGACGACATCACGGCACTCACGGAGGGACTGACCGATTCCCGCGGTTTGGTGACGAAACTACTCGATCCGAAAGGTTCGATCGCCAAGATCCTCGACGACGACGAGGTTCTCTTCACGCAGATCGAGGAGATCCTCGCAGGCGTTGACGATACGGTACAGCAGCTGAGCGATTTCACGGTATACCTCAACTCCGCTACTCCTCAGATCTCCGGAGTATTGGAGGAGGGACGAGACGTGCTCGATCAGGGGCAGGACGTACTCGAAGGGCTGCGGAACAACCCCTTACTCCGCGGAGGAATATCCGAAGGGAAAGAACAGCCCACCACCTTCCAGAGTTACCGGGACGAGGATTTTTAACGATGTCGGCAAACAATTCACCGTTGAGCAGGAAGCCGGTACATACTCCGAATCGGCGCCGAGACGATGCCGTTCGGCTCCAACTGCCGTGTTTCGGTATCGCCGGCGTGTTTTTCATACTCGCAGCCTGGGGGTGCTCGTCACTTCCGAAGGACGAACCGCAAGCAGTCACGGACACGAAGGACCGGGCGGCCGAGTATGCCGAGTTCGGAAACCGATACTACGAACAGGGGAAATTCGAGCAAGCCCTCCGATTCTTCTCCATGGCCTTGGATTACAACATCACCGTCGACAACGAGGGCGGAATCGTAGAATCGTACAACTCCATCGGCAAAGTCTACACCGCCTTGGGCGAGAGCGGCGAGGCCCTCAGACACTTTACCTGGGCGTACGACGAAGCCGTGAAAATAGGAGACGATCACCTCGTCGCCCAGAGCATCAACAACGTCGGTGAGTTATATCTGCGCCAGGGGAATTACTCCGAGGCGATTGTACAATTCGAGGAAGCCATCCGGCGATTCGAGAAGGAGGGCGAGGAAACCCCCGAACAGGCCATCGGATACCACAATCTCGGCGCCGCCTATAAACAGGCGGGCAGATATGAAGATGCCCTGAAGTTTCTGGGTTCGGCGCTGGCGATCAATGTAAAGAACGAGGAGTACATCGAGATTGCCGCCAACTACTACATGATCGCCTCGGTGAAATCGAAGATGGGAGAGTATGAGGAGGCCCTCGAGTATGCGCTGAAGGCCTTGGAAAACGACAAAATGGTGGAAAACAGCTACGGGATCGGCAAAGATCTGCAGGCTGTCGGCATAATCTACACAAACTGGGGAAAGATCGAGGAGGCATACTCCTATTACAAGAAGGCATTCCTCGTGTTCAGTACCATAGAAACGGTGACCGAATCGTATGCGGTACTCCAGTTGCTCTACGATACGGCCAACAACCTCGGGCTCGAGGAGGAGGCGGCGACCTACGCACAGGCGTTGGATGAATATGCAAAGAAACATGCAAAGAAAAGAAGCACCGAGACAAGCCCGCAAGAGGAGTGATTCAACCATCTCTCTTCGAAAAACCGTTGTGGCAATCTGCAGGGGGTATGCATCCCTCGTGAAGAGGGGTGCGGTGGTGGTCGGAACCACGGTGATACTCCTGGCCGGATTGGCGGCGGTAAGTATGGCGGTGGTGTATCCCCTATGGTACCTGGCAACCAATCACCGGAATATCTACTCCTGCCTCGTATTGGGCGTAATCGCCACGGTAATCGTCGGCACCATCGTTCTGAGGATCAGGGCGAATGGCGGGCAATCCAGGATCGGCTTCGGCCACATCGGTACGATCGCTATGAAGATACTCGTCGCCGGAGTGATCGGAACGGCCGTCTACGCGGTGGCGGTGCTATTCACCTACTCCATCCCCGCCGGTTTCGCCGGCGGCCTCACTCTTCTGATTATAATCGGATTTCTACTGTATGGCCGAATCCGGTCGTAGGGGGCCCCTTCTCGTACTACTCGTTTCGACCGTCTCTTGGGCTATCGGCGGCACAACACTGCAGGCCGAATCGCCGTATCCGTCCATCGACACACTATTCACGACCGATCCGGTATACCGGCAGCTCATCGACGAGGTTGCAGACTACTACAAGATCGAGGCGAACGGCGATCCGACGCCGGAACTTCTCATCTTCTCCTATCAGCCCTCGCATCAGGATACCCTCTACTCCATCGCCGCCCGAGTTACCTTGCCGTACGAGGCTATCGCCTCCCTCAACGGAATCGACTCTCCTTCCGGTCTCAACCCGGAACGCCCTCTCCTCATACCGAATATGCCCGGCATATTCGCTCCGACCGATCCTCAGACCGATCTTGAACGACTGGTGGCGGCACGGTTTCACGATTCCGAGTCCGAAAGTACCACCGAGAGAACTCCCGTTACCGTCATTCTACCGGAGGGTCGTAGGTCCATGACCTTCTATCCAGGAGTACGGTACCACCCGATGAGTAGGGCGTTCTTCCTCGGGATTCTCTTCCGGCTTCCGGTGGAGGGAGGAAGGCTATCCTCGCCATACGGCCCTCGGTCGAGTCCGTTTACGGGTGAGCAGATGTTTCATCACGGCATCGATATCGCCGCGAAGACCGGAACACCCGTCCTTGCCGCCCGGTCGGGTCGGGTGAAGGCCGTCGGAACGAATCCGGTGTTCGGTAACTTCGTAATTCTGACTCACGAAAACGGGTATGAGACCGTCTATGCCCATCTCCTGTATGCAACGGTGGTGTTGAATCAACGGCTCGATTCCGGTAAGATGCTCGGTGCCGTAGGGGTATCGGGAGTTTCAACCGGACCTCACTTGCATTTCGAGATCCGCTGGCAGGGTAAATCCAAAAATCCTAGCCTCTTGTTACCTGGAGAACCGGAATGAGCAGGACCACAGGCATTGCTGCGTTGTGTATATTCCTCCTTCTGCAATCCGCCTTCACCGAAGAGGTGAGGGGCCCGCTGTCCGGAACCGTGGTGCCCCAGATACCCGGATATCGGTCTCAGTCGATGTCCGCAGGTGCGGTGTACACGGTCATAGAACAACTCGTCGCAATCGAGTCGCCGGAGGAAGCCACGCTGGTCTCCGGACTCGAGATCGTGATCGATATCCCTGCCGAGATAGCGGCCTACCGGGACAGTTTCGCTCTGTACCTCTATCACAACGTCTCGCCCTCCCCGAATACCGGTATTGGTGTATATCAGGGCAGAAGAATGCTCTATGATCTTCTGCCTCCCGGCAAGAGGTGCTATATTCGGGTCCCACTGGTCGAATCGTTTTCATTCCCAACTTCTCCGGATACATTGACGATCGATACCACGGTCTCTATCGACTCCTTCCCGTTGCTTCTCACCATCATACCGATAATGAAGGGCATACCCACGGCGGTGCCGGCAGCCGAAATCGGTGTATCGGCACGAACGATGCCTGCGAAACGGGGAGCACTGGATGTGACCTTCGCCCCCCCGGTCACCAACGAACCGGTCACCCTCTGGATCGACGAAAAACGCGTATCCATTACATCAAATCCATTTATTTTGGATCCCGGTCTGTACGAACTTCGGGTGGAATCCGAGGCCTTTTCCCCCTATACCCGCTCATTCGGTATCGAGGCGGGCAAATATACCACCGTGACGGTGCCGTTGATTCGGCAGGTACCGCTGGTTCGGTTCGAGGCGCCCGAGGGAACGGTAATCTACATCGACGGGGAATTGATTTCTTCGAACGCTTTCGGTACGGGATTGGAGATCGAAGAGGGTGAGCACGTCATACTATACAAGGTCGGCGATTACCAGGTGACCAAGCGGTTCTCCGCCGTCGCAGGAAAAACGTATACGGCGTCGATATCACTTGAAATTTTTATCCAAGAGGATTAATGTTTAACTAGAAAGGGACGATAATTTTGATGTCGGCTAATATAGTTCCCCTCCCAGTTTACTATATTACAACCGGCACCTAACCTTCGGCCGGTTCGGCTTTATGCCGGATCGGCCAACTTTTTCTCAACGTACTACAGCGGTTCTCATTAATATGGTGGTAGCCAGATTGCGAATCTCTGAACTTGACAAAACCACTACCGCCTCATAGTGTACGGCTATGGTGTTGAGCAAGAAAGGCCGTATCGCCGTCAGGATATATATAACTATCGCATGCATCTTCTCATTGGGTTTCGGAGTCGGACTCGGGATCGCCTTGGGTATGACGGCCAATGCGGACGTACGCAGGGATTTCGGCGAGACCCAGGCGGCCCTACCCTCCCAAATTCTGGATCGAGACGGCAGATTGATCACCGAGTTCTTCTCCGATGAGAAACGGGACATCATCCCCATCACCGAGATTCCGAAACACTTCATCACCGCCCTCCTCTCCAGGGAGGACAAGACGTTCTTCGATCACTTCGGACTCAGCGTACAGGGACTGGCCCGAGCGGCGTGGAACATCGCAATCGGCAGCTACCACTCCGGGGCAAGCACCCTCACCCAGCTGGTGGCCGGAAACAAATACTGTGACCGTACCGAGATCACGGTCCGTCGAAAGTTCATTGAACTCTGGTGGGCGTTTCAGGTGGAGAAATCACTGAGTAAATACGAGATACTCGAGATAGCCCTCAACAGTTTCTACCTCGGACACAACGCCTACGGCGTGGAAGCGGCCTCGCAGTTCTATTTCGGGCACTCCGTGCGGGAGATATCCCTGGCAGAGGCGGTCTTGCTCGTAATCCAATACGCCAATCCCTCGGGCAGGTACTCGCCGTACAAGAATCCGGAACGGGCGAGAATGATGCAGCAGGAGATCCTGAACCAGATGGTCGAAAACGGCTATGTCCGCAAGGATATGGCCGAGAGATCGTTCCACGCATACTGGTCGACCTACGATTGGAGCCGTTCCAACATCGCCAGCGCCTATTTCGACAACCAGAGCAAGGCCCCGTACTTCAGCGAATACGTGCGGCAGCAACTCGGTGAGATGCTCTACGGATCGGTCGACATCAACAAGGATGGATATATCGTTCATACGACCCTCGACCTCGAATATCAGCAGGCCGCCGACGAGATTATGCGGAAACACACCATCGACATCAACCGTAAATACTCGGCCACCTCGACGGGAAACCAGGAACTCGCCGGCAACACCTATATTCCGACTATCGACCTTCTCTCGCTGGCGTTCAATCTGCCGGAGCTGCGTGCATCCGGCGCACAGCGAAAGAAGGAATCGCTTCGGATCTACACCCAACAGATCAATCCGTCCCTCGACCTGCTGTCTCTGATGTTCGGTGCCGCCGACATCAACAAGATGGCGTACGCCGGTTACCAGGATGAGGCGGAGAAGATCAAACGAAACACGGTGGAGGGAGCCCTCATCACGCTGGAAAACAACACCGGATATATTCTGGCGATGGTCGGCGGCAGCGAGTTCGAGACTCGGAAATACAATCGGGCCGTGGATGCGAAGGTCCAGCCGGGATCCTCCTTCAAACCCCTCTACTACTCGCAGGCCATTAGTTCGGGCATGTTTACGGCGGCTACCAGGATTCCGGATATGCCCATCGTGTTCTACGTCGACGGTCAGCCGCCGTACGCCCCCGAGAACTACAAGGGTGAATGGATGGGCTCGGTGCTGCTGCGGTACGCCTTGGCGAAGTCGATGAACGTCCCGTCTTTGCAGGTGCTGGATGCGATCGGTTTCGAGGCGGCCATCGAGAGGGCCTCTCGCCTGCTGGGCATGAGCGAGTACAAGGATAATCCCAAGATCTTCCCCCGGACATACCCTCTGGGGCTGGGAACGTTGCCGGTGGCACCGATCAACATGGCCCGGGCGTTTGCGACCTTCCCCAACCAGGGGCGCGAGGTGGTACCTCTGGCCATCACCTCGGTGGAGGACCGCAACGGGAACATCATCCTCGAGCCGGAGAAGGAGCGTCTCAGAGCTCGCCAGCGCACCAAGGAAGAAGACCAGATCCTGAGTCCACAGGCCGCCTACGTGATGACGAGCATCCTCCAAAGCACGGTCGAATTCGGAACCCTCTGGTGGCCCTCACAGCTCGTGGGCGGATACGGTGAGATGCCGTTGGCCGGCAAGACCGGCACCACCCAGAACTGGCGTGACATCTGGACGGTCGGATTCAGTCCGTATATGACCACCGCGGTATGGTTTGGTTTCGATTACCCCGGGAACTCCCTGGGGATCACCTTGACCGGATCCACCGCCGCCGGCCCCTGCTGGGCCGAATATATGCGGGACGTACACGCCGGGCTTGAACCGAAAGAATTTCAAAAACCGGAGACCGGGCTCGTTACCGTCGAGATATGCAGAAAATCGGGGCTACTCCCGACCGAACTTTGCCGGACCGAGTCGGGAACACGGGAGGAGATCTTCATCGCCGGAACCGAACCCCGGACGTTTTGTGACATTCACCCATGGGAGCAGGAACAAAACGAAATTCTGGTGCAAAAAGTGAAGGATGCGATGATAATCCAGAAAGCCCAGACGAACTTGTTCATCCCACAGGACCTTCCCATGCCTGATTTCCTCAAGACGGATGAAGAACAATACGGGACCGGTTCCACCGGAACTACTCGGGTACGACCGGGAATGCCCTTCGACCTGGATTCGATCGGAGAGCAAGACACCGAGGAGAACGTGAATCCCCTGCTTGATTAGGGGATCTTCACGTATCAAAATCACGCGTATCGATATTGAAGGAAGAGCGATGCAAGTACGTATAGACGAGATTATCATTCGGGACCGCATCAGGAAGACTGTCGGAGAAATTGCTCAACTGATGGAAAGTATGAAGCTGCACGGTCAGTTGAGTCCAATCCTGATCACCCCGAATAAGGTGCTTATCGCGGGTAATAGGAGGCTCGAAGCGGCACGCCGCCTCGGATGGACCAGCGTGGAGGCAAGAATCACCGAAGACATTACTGAACTCGAAAAACTCGAGATCGAAATGGACGAGAACGTGCAACGCCGCAACCTGACCGCCGAAGAACTGGCGGACGGATACGCTCGTATCGACCGCATCAGGAATCCCGGCCTGTTCCGCCGGATCCGACAATGGATCCGCAATCTGATCGACGCAATCGTGAGACTGTTCAGCGGCACGAAGAGATAAGCAAAGGCGCGAAGCGGCCACGGGTACAGACGGGCTATTTACCCATATTTTCTAATCGTCTCACCCGACTTGTACCCCCGTTGAGGTGCGGATCGATCTCACAAGTCCCAGATCTCATGAAATCCATGGAGTCTTTCGCAGTACTTGCAGACGAACTCCGCCGGCCCTGACCGGATGAACTCCGGACGAACCGACTCGTAATGCGCCGGAAAGGAGACGCAGTTTTCGTTCTTGCACGAGATCTCCTCGAAGTTGTAGATTCGAGGCGGCATCTGCAGCCGATACTTATGCACGACTTTTCCGCCTTTGATTTCGTTGAGAGTGCATCCCGGGGCGATGGCCCCCAGGGTCTTGATCTGCCGTTCATCGAAGGTGAGAACATCGGGCAGGGATATGATCCCCTTGTAGTAGGGAGCCTCGTTGGAATGGTACACCCCGTGAGAACTTCGGATGTTGAGTCGCATTATCTGCCGGATCTTATCGATGTGATCCCAGATTGCCTTCAGGTCCTCGCCCTTCCCTATATGGTCGATCACGATACCGTTCTCCACCGGCTTTATCCCCACCT
>CAZAKE010000081.1:0-21687 GCA_964485495.1 uncultured Spirochaetales bacterium | reverse complement strand
GTGAACCCCGTTCGAAGGTGACCGCCGGTGCTGCGACTCCGGCGGTATGTGCGGAGTCGTCGAGGCGACCGGTGGCGTATTCATACGCCTGCGGCGATCTCTTTGAGATCTCGGCGGCTATCAGGCGGGGGAGGTCGCGGGTCGGTCCTGTCTCTACATCGAATCCGGGGAAGCATCGTTTCAGGGTTCCGATAAGCCGCAACGATTCCGGCGGCCGAAGCCCCCAACGTGCTATTGCCGGCTCCTCGAAGAGACGTCCCGGGGTTCCGTCGAAGACGATCTCTCCGTCGTTGAGGACCACGACTCGCGAAGCCTCCATCGCCTCCTCCATGGAGTGAGTTACCGTCAGAATTGTCCGGCCCTCCTCGTGGAGATCGAGGAGAATGTCGCCGAGATCCCTCCTGCCTTCGGGATCGAGCATCGAAGTAGCCTCGTCGAAGACCAAACACTCAGGCTCCATGGCAAGGACTCCGGCGACGGCAACCCGTTGTTGTTGGCCGGCGGATAATAGGTGCGGCGGTTTTTCGCGAAACTCGTACATGCCCACCCGCTCCAAGGACCGACGGACGACCAGCTTCATCTTTTCCCGAGGAACGCCGAGGTTTTCGGGACCGAACGCCACGTCCTCCTCCACCACCGAGGCGACGATCTGTTCGTCGGGAGATTGGAATACCATGCCGATCTGTTCCCGTATCCGGTATGTATGCGTGCGGGTATCCATGCCGGAAACCGTTACCGTTCCCTTTGTGGGCAGGAGTAGGCCGTTCAGATGACGCACGAGGGTACTTTTCCCCGATCCGTTCGCGCCGAGAACGGCCACGTATTCTCCGCGCCGGATCTCGAGGTCGATATCCTTGAGTGCCGTGAGTGGCGGATTTTCGTACTCGTGAAAGAGTCCCTCGATCTCTATGAATGCCATGGATACTCTCCGGCTGCTCCGAGTCTCGGATGCATCGAGGCCGTTTCACGAACTGTTGGGACATCCGCCCAATACGAATCGAGATGAAAGGGACTAATGTATGTGATACGCATTGTTTCCTCGACGTCTCGGTCGTTTCTCCTTCGATCCAAGCGTCGTAGTAAGGATAACGGGAAAGCGGCGTGAAGTCAATACGCCGCGTACATACGAATAGATGAAATGTTTTTTCCGGGGTTGAGCGGACAGTACGGACCGGGTAGTATCGAGTATGGAAAATTCAGTAGATTTGAGGGAAATGGTCGGTTCGCTGTCGAAGGTCGTCGAGTCGGTGGCGGCCGGAAGGTGATCGAGCTGCGTATCACGGATGAAAATGCCGTCGAATTGGCCCACTATTCTGCCGGCGCGACACTCGGCGAGTTGATCGTGCGAATCAACGATCTCTATCTGCGAGAACGGGTGGGTGATAGACTCTGCACCGGTTGCGGGAGATGTTGTGGCGATCCCATCGCCCTCGGTGGTCACGACCTGAAACGGTTTTCAGACGCAGGTATTCTCACTCACCCTATACCGGCACAGGAAAACGCGCCTGCTGCCGCGAGTGAGATACTCTGCATGCCGTCCGCACCGGACCTTGTCGAACGAAAACGTGGTATCTTCGAGATGAGACGGCAGTACGGATTCGACGAGTCTATCGCAACGCTCCTGTACGAATATAACACCGCCGATCCGGTCCGGCTGTCCAAACGCGACGACGGAATGTGCGTCTTCCTGTCTATAGATGGGCTGTGTAGTATCTACGAGTATCGGCCTCTCGTCTGCCGACTCTACGTCTGCAAGACCGGGGAACGGCTGTCGGCGCTACACGAATCGATCGTGGCGCAGATCGCGTGGCACGGGTACGAATATCTCGGTTGGGTCGACCGCGGAGAGTTGTCGCACAATCCGTTTTTCAGGTATGCCGACGATCGATCGGCACGTATCGGCGAGTTCGATGCGGATCTGTCCGATGCGCTGGAACAACTGTTCTGTTCTTTTTGAGATCGTCATCTTCTAAAATCGTCGGAAATTTGGATCTATATCAATTACGACCTCTGTGAAAAAACACCCGCCGACGAGCGGCGGGTGTAGGATGATCGGTTATCGTAGTGTAAACCTTACATTCCGACGGTCAAGCCGTCGGACGGCGAAAGGCCTTCGGTTGGGCTTATTTCGCTTCCTCGATGAGCTGTTCGGGCTTCACAATCGCGCCGTACTTGGCCTTCAGGGCTTCCAGGTCTTTCTTCTGCTGATCGTACACCTTGAAGATCTGCGGCGGCAGGTTGGATTCCTTGGAGTACGCTTCTTTCTGCATGTCGATCCTGCCGATGATGTTGTCGATGTAGAAGGAGAAGTGCATGTCGTAGAGGTCCTTGGGATACTCCTTGTCGATGTCGGCGAACAGCTTCTTGAGGTCCTCATACTTTGGGATATAGCCGATGGCGGTCTCGATGGCCTCTACATCGCCGTTTGCGAAGAGTTCGAGCCATCCGAGCCACGCCTTGACGTCCTTCTTTTCGCCCAACAGGCCCTTACCGCTCCCGCCGCGGGCTTCGGTGGTCAGGAAGTAGTTGAGCCCTGCCAGGATCGGTTTTCCCTTTTCGGTGAACTTGGACGAGTTGAAGAACTTGAACTGGGCGTCCATGTAATCGGCCAATGCACCTGGGATGAAGGGCTCGTTGGCCCAGGGTTGTCGGCGAACGCCGGTGGCGCCGATCTCGGTGGCGGTGGCAGCCGACACGATGGACGCGCCGATGGCCACGCCTTCGTCGGCGTTTTTGGCCACCCAGATGGGGGGCATGGTGTCGGCGTCACGGCCTGAATAGGTGATGACCTTGACCGGTACGCCGGCCGAGTCTTCGGCGGCTTTTGTGTTATGATTCTCGATGGATTCGCAGAGGAGGGTACACCGGGCGTTCTTGTGGCTGATGGGCACCTCTTTGCCGTCGGCGTCTTTCTTGCCGGGAAACCATTCACCCTGGAAGTTGATTCCCTTTTCGGGGACAGGCTCGCCATGGTTTTCCCAGTGAGGTACTCCATTCTCGTCGATGAGTACGTTGGACCAGATCACCTCGCAGCCTTCCTCACGTAGGGCCTTCATCAGGTAGGGGTCACCCTCTCTGTTCACGTCCGCGACGATACCGAAGATGCCCTTCTCGGGGTTGATGCCCCGCAGGGTGCCGTCCTTGGCGATCCACAGCTGAGCCAGGTCATCGCCGATGAAGTCGGTTCCCACCATGGCGGTGGTGGTCTTGCCGCAGCCGGAGGGAGCGGCGCCGGCGAAGAAGGTCTTGCGACCGCCGGGTCCGGTCATGCCGGTGATGAACATGTGCTCGGAGAGCTCCTCTTCGACCTTGTAGTAGGTGGAATAGTCGACTGCGAAACGATGGTTCCCCTTCTTGAGGAGTAGGGTATTCCCGGCGTAGGTGCAGAAGGTCGAAAATGTGGTAAACCAGCTTCGGTCCATCATGATGCGGGCATCGGGCACGTTATCAGGTCGGTTGGGGCCCTCAGAGTGGACGTTGGTGAAGAAGATTCCCTTCCGGTCCACCTCCTGATCGAACGTCTCGTAACAATTGCGGTACAGCAGGTTGGCGCTGTGCCCGACGTAGGTGGAGCTGGAAAGCTCCAAGGCCGGAATGGCCGCCTGGGCGCCTATCGGACCCCGGCTGAAACAGCCGATGATCATCGTTTTGCCCCGCATGATACCGGGCATATTCTTTTTGACATACTCCAGCGCGTCCTTCCGCTCCATGGACTTCGCGAGTGCGCTGATGTCCTCGTCCGGGTTCTTGATGTAGTAGGTTTGCCCGACTAGACGTGCCTGATCTTGCGGCAGGTCGAAGTGTATGGTGTGATCCTTCATCGCCAGGGGAGCTTCTTCGCCCTTGTTGATGCTCATCTCACGGACACGCTGCACATCGGTATCCGACCCGGTATTGATGAATACTGCATCCGGATCGCACATGGCGATGGCGTTGGCGATCCTGAGGAGGGCTTCCTCGTTCTTGATCTTTGCCAGCTTCCCCTTGGTTTCACCGTCAAGTTTCTTGTCGAACAGGGCCTTGGCCTGGTCCATGTTCTTGATACCGCCGACTTCCGTTAAGATGTCGACACCCTTTTTCAGTTCCAGCATAATGGTCTCCTTCCATTTCTTAGAGTATTGAGGTTATTTCATGGCGTTTAAATTTGAAAAGCGCAGCACGCCACACGATTGAGGCCACCCCTACTATAAGTTTTTTTTACCGAGCAGTCAAGGATGATTGCATACTAGATTTGTTAAGATTTGTTGTCTTTGGAACAAAAAAAGCACCCTCTTTCGAGGGTGCCGGTTGGCTAGTGCAATATCAAACGAAAATTGTGCGGTGTGCTATTGCCCCGAGGACTATCAGCCTCCCGCCAGCTTCGGAATTACCGCTAGAAGGACACCCGCGGCTACCGCCGAACCGATGACGCCGGCCACGTTGGGGCCCATGGCGTGCATCAGCAGGTAGTTGTGCGGATTCTCCTCTTTTCCCACCTTGTTTGCGACCCTGGCGGCCATGGGAACGGCAGAGACACCGGCCGCTCCGATGAGCGGGTTGATGGGATGTTTCTTGGACAGGACGTTCCACAACTTTCCGAGTAACACTCCCGTCATCGTGCCGAAGGAGAACGCCACCAGACCCAGAACCAGGATACCGAGGGTATTCAGATTCAGGAATTGAGCGGCGGACATCTTGGAGCCCACGGCCAACCCCAGGAAGATGGTCACGATGTTGATCAGCGAGTTCTGCATGGTGTCGGAGAGTCTGTCTACTACGCCGCACTCCCGTGCCAGGTTACCGAACATCAGCGCACCCATCAGCGGGGTGGCACTGGGAAGAAGCAGGACACAGAGACCAAGTGCGGCGATGGGGAACAGGATACGTTCACCCTTACCCACCGGTCTGAGTTGTTCCATGACGATCTTCCGTTCTGCATTCGTGGTGAATGCCCGCATGATCGGGGGCTGGATGATCGGAACCAGGGCCATGTAGGAGTACGCCGCCACGGCGATAGCCCCTAAGAGCTCCGGTTTGAGTCTCGATGCCACGTAGATCGAAGTCGGGCCGTCGGCGCCGCCGATGATACCGATGGCTCCGGCGGCGTTCAGGTCGAAGTCGATTCCGGGAATCCACTTGCCGAGGACCAGCGCCCCGAGCAGCGCGACGAAGATACCGAACTGAGCGGCCGCGCCCAGCAGCAGTGTCTTGGGGTTCGCCAAGAGCGGGCCGAAGTCCGTCATGGCGCCTACTCCCATGAAGATCAGGAGCGGAAACACCCCGCTGGTGATGCCGAAGTCGTAGAAAATTCCGACGAAACCGCCGGACAATTCCTTCACCTTGATAGCCGTCTCACTGAAGGTTCCGTGGATGACTGAATGAGCAGCTATCTCCGCGAACGGAATATTTGATAAGATACATCCGAAGCCGATCGGAACGAGCAGGAGTGGTTCGAAGTTTTTCTTGATGCCCAAATACAAGAGCACCAATCCAACCAGAATCATCACGAAGTTCGCCCAGCCGCCGGGACCGCCGTCCATGCCGGGCTGGAAGAACCCGTAGATGCCTGTCGTATACCAAAGCTCCAGGATCACGTCTGTAAAGTTCATGAGCTTCTCCTCGTTTCTTCCGGGTTACCCGATGGTAAGAAGAACGTCGCCGGCCTTCTTCTGGTCACCCTGCGATACCATAATCTCCTGAACCGTACCGGAAACCGGAGAGTGGATCTCCGTCTCCATCTTCATGGCCTCCATGACCATGAGGAGATCGCCTTCGGCGACCTGGGTTCCGACCGAGGTTTCGATTCGCAGTACCAGTCCGGGCATGGGCGCCTTGACGTCCTGTACGGTTCCGCTTGCGGCAGCGGGTCCCGCCTCTCCGGAGTCCTCGGCAACTTGTACGTTGTAGGACACTCCGTTTACGATGGCCGTATCGCCTTCGAGCTTCACCGCATAGTTCTTGCCGTTCAAGGTAACCATGTACCCTGAAGGAGCACCGCCTTCGGAGGCTGCCGCTTCTTCGGACTTCTTCTCGACCTTACGGATGTTGACGCGGGCCTCGCCTTTCAGGAACTGGATACCCTTATCCTTGCAGGTTGCGGCGATGAAGATATTCTCGTCGGAGATGGGGAGATCGGCGTCCTGCAGCATTTTCTTGGCTACCTCGATGCCTTTGGAGGGATCCTTGTCGTTGATGTCGACGACCTTCTCTTTCGTAGGCTCGAGCCCGAGTTGCTCCTGGGCCAGTTTAATAATCTCCGGATCGGGATCGATCGGGGTCTCGCCGAAGTAGCCGAGGACCATCTTGCCATATCCTTCCGCGATCTTCTTCCATGGACCGACCATCACGTTGTTGAAGGCCTGCTGAAAGTAAAACTGGGAAACCGGAGTTACCGAAGTTCCGAACCCGCCACGTTTGACGGCCTCGCCCATGGCCGCGGCGACTTCGTTATATCGATCCATCAAATCGTTGTCCCGCATCATCTGGGTGTTCGCCGTCAGGGCCCCGCCGGGCATCGGCGAGAAGGGGATCATCGGCGATACGGACATGGATTCCGGCGGCTTGAAGTAGTCGGCCATGCACTCTTCGAACTTCTCCTCCGCCTTCATCACCTTTTCGACATCGATGCCGAGATCGTAATCGGTGCCGCGGAGTGCGTGCCACATGGTGAGGATATCAGGCTGGCAGGTTCCGCCGGAGACAGGCGACATGGACAGGTCGACCTGGGTGACCCCGGCTTCGATAGCCGCCGTATAACACCGGATGCTGATTCCGGCGGTCTCGTGTGTATGGTATACCAAGTAGGCGTCGTCTCCGACCATCTCCCTGGCTTTCTTGATGGTTTCATATACGGTCGCCGGGGTGGCGGTACCGGATGCATCCTTGAAACAGATCGTGTCGTAGGGAATGCCCGCATCGAGGATATGCTTGAGCCTGCCGATATAGAACTCCGAATCGTGTGACCCGGTGGTTCCCGGAGGCAGTGCCATCAGGGTGACGCACACCTCGTGCTTCGCTCCCGAATCGTGGATGCAATGGCCGGAATAATCGAGGTTATTCACGTCGTTGAGGGCATCGAAGTTTCTGATGTGAGAGATGCCGTGCTTGTGAAATAACTCGGCATGCAGTTTGATGATGTCCCGGGACTGTGAATCGAGCCCGACGACGTTGACACCCCTCGCGAGGCTCTGCAGTTTGACATCCGGCCCCGCAACTTCCCGCAACTTGGCCATCATATCGAAGGCGTCCTCGTTGCAGTAGAAATACGGTGACTGGAATCTGGCTCCACCGCCTACCTCGTAGTGATCGAGTCCGGCCTCGAGTGCGGCCTCGAACGCGGGGAGGAAGTCCTTTGTCAGGACCCTGGCTCCGAACACAGACTGAAATCCGTCCCGGAAAGCCGTGATCATAAATTTTACACGCTTCTTCATGTTCGCTTCCTTTCCTTTCCCTTCTCAAGTTTCGTTTTGCGTACAGTAATCTCCGGAACTACGTTCCGGAATACACAGGTGTATCGCTCTTGGTTGACTACCGGCCGGTGATCGGTTTCGCCTCTTCAGGCATGATTCGACTAGGGCATCCGGCCATACGCCCAGACCTACGATCGTGAATATGCCGTTGCTGCCGCGATAGCCGCCGCAATCTGGGCATCGGAATCGCCACCCACCGCCTTCTTCGGCTGAACGGGGGGCTCCACGTACGGAAAAAACTGGTTTGCGATCTTTTCTAGAATGTTCATGATGATGACCAGGAGGGTCAGGAAGATGAATACAGTTGCCATCCCGGTTACCATGATTACAAGTCCTTGCGCAATCACGCCACTTCTCCTTATCTATTGGTTTTGGGGAGTTTCCGTACAGACTATAGTAGGTCATGGGCTTTCTTGCAAGTCCTCTATTATTAGTTTCTCTTCTAATTAGCGGGTTGGGGTGGTTCTCGATTTCGAACAGGGGATTCGCGAGGAGTACAGAATTGCCGGCGCGAGGTTACAGGCAGTGCACCCAATCGATATTCAGGATATACTGCGGTGCGAACGGGATGTATGTAAATACCCGGACGAAAATACCAATGAAGGAGATTAGTATGGCAGATTTAATGAGCAGGGCGGAATACGAGGAGCAGGTAGCGGCAACGAGAGACAAGCGGATGGCCTGGTGGCGGGATGCGCGCTTCGGCATGTTCGTGCACTACGGTCTCTACGCACAGATCGGACGCAACGAGTGGGCCATGTCGCTGGAGAACTATCCCATCGACGAATACGAGAAGCTGGCGGACACCTTCAACCCGAAGCCCGGGTCCCCGCGGGAGTGGGCCAAGCTGGCCAAGGAAGCCGGCATGAAGTACATGGTACTCACCACCAAGCACCACGAGGGCTTCTGTCTCTGGGACTCGAAGATGACCGATTACAACTCGGTGAAGCGCGGGCCCAAGCGGGACATCGTCAAGGAGTACGTCGATGCCTGCCGTGAGTTCGGCCTCAGGGTCGGCTTCTACTACTCTCTCATGGACTGGCACCACCCCGACTCGTGGCGATGCGCGTTCGATCCGGAGGCGCGTGCACGGTTCCTGGATTATACTAAGGGCCTCGTGAAGGAGCTTATGACCCAATATGGAAAGATCGACATCCTCTGGTACGATGTCTCCCGGCCGTTCGAGTCCTGGGAGGGATGGGAGTCGGTGCAGATGAACCTGATGGTGCGGGAACTGCAGCCGGAAATCCTCATCAACAATCGTTCCAAGCTGGACGAGGATTTCGGGACTCCGGAGGAGCATATCTCGGCCATGGACCGTGACTGGGAGGCGTGCATGACCTTCAACGGTCTCTCCTGGGGATACACCGATTCCGCCCAGGCCAAGCCCTACAGCTACAGTGCCCAGCAGATCCTGAAGATGCTGCTCACGGTGTGTGCCGGCGGCGGAAACTTGCTCTTGAACATCGGGCCGGCGCCGGACGGGTCCGTGCCGGAGGAGGCGGTGGCACCGCTGACCACCGTCGGTAGGTGGCTGGCCGAGAACGGAGACGCCGCCTATGGGCGGAAGACCCCGGTTGGCCGCGGCGGACCGAGTGGTGCCGGTGGGATCTCGGTCTCCGGAAAGAAGGTCTATTTCTGGGACCGGATCTGGCCGCACCAGGGGTGGATGTCCTTGGGCGGGTTCATGACACCGTTGAAGTCCGTGAAGCTGTTGCGTGACGGGACCCCGGTCAAGTTCGAGCAGAAGGGTCAGCGGATCATCTTGAAGGATCTGCCTGCCGAATGTCCCGACAAGATCGCCGGCGTGACGGTATTCGAGCTGGAGTTCGATTCGGAACCCCGCGTCGTCCGTTGCAGCGCATACCCGCAGCTTCACGGCGGCCGGGATTACTCCAAGGAGTTCTGATACGATCGGCTAGTAGCCGAAATCCCTATATACCTGAGCGGGGAGAGGATCGCCGTTCAGGTACGCCTTCACGTTCTCAATGAAGCTTTCAATCTGCCGGAGGGCGCGATTGGGGCTGGTTCCGGACATGTGTGGCGTGATGATCACATTCGGAATATCCCACAACGGCGAATCTTCCGGGAGGGGTTCCGGATCGGTCACGTCCAGACCGGCCCCGGAGAGATGGCCCTCCCGCAGTGCCGTCACAAGCGCGTCTGAGTCGATGGTGTATCCCCGGCCGATGTTGAGGATCAGGGCTCCCTTCTTGATTCGGGCGATCCGAGCCCGATCGAAGAGTCCTCTGGTATGCGGCGTGCCGGGAAGGCATACCGCGACGATGTCACACTCCGGGAGGATCAGGTCCAATCCGGCGTCGCCGTAGGTGATTCTCTCGACATACTCCGGTGCTTCTCTTTCAGTCCGTTTCCAACCCAGCACCCGGGCCCCCAAGGCATACGAGATTTGGGCGAACCGGTCGCCGATGCTACCCATTCCGATGACCCCCACGGTGGAGCCGTAGAAGTCACTGCCTTGCGGCAGTCCGCCCCATTCGTGTGTCCGCATATGCTCGATGGCGGGTTTGATGCTGCGGAGCAGGCTGAGCGCCATCGCCAGGAGGTGTTCCGCGATGGCGATATCGTAGGCCCCCTTCCCCTTAGAGACCAGAATCTCCCGCGGGAGCCGTTCGATGATCTCCCATCCCCCATCGACTCCGGCGGAGAAGAGGTGCAGCCACTTCAGGTTTTCCGCCGCATCCAATCCCTCTGGTGACGGCTTACCCGCGATTACATGGGCCCAGCGGTAGTCATCCTCGGTAGCAGGCGAGTCCTTCGTTCGCAGCCGTATCTCCATATTCGGGAAGGAACGCTGTAATGTGGAAAACGCTTCGTCTTGAAATGAAAATACGGATTGTAGAATTAGCATGTTCGTCTTCGGCATTCTCGATTCTCCTTACGTAAAATGGTCATATATAGAATAGCCATATAATAATAGCCATGTATTGTGTGGTCATAAAAACAGAGATAGTAGTATCCTACAGACAGGCGGTCCAGCCGCCGTCCACTACCATGACGTGGCCGTTCACGTAGGTGGACGCCTTGGAGGCCAGGAAGATGGCGGCACCGAGTAACTCCTCGGGATCACCCCATCGTTCCAGGGGAATTTCCGACTTTACCCATGAATCGAATTTCGGGTCGTCCGCCAGGGGTCGCGTGAGGTCCGTCAGGAAGTATCCCGGGGCGATGGCGTTGGCGCGAATTCCGGAGCGTCCCCACTCGGTGGCCATCGACCTGGTGAGGGCGTTGAGTCCCGCCTTGGCGGCGCAGTAGTTGGCGATCGTCGGACGGGCCGCCAGTGAGTTCAGGGAGGAGATGTTGATGATGCTGCCCTCCCCCCGTTCGATCATCTTCCGGGACACCCGTTTGGAGACCCGGAAGGCGGAGGTCAGGTTCACATCGATGACCATCTGCCAGTCCTCCTCGCTCATCTCCGAGAGCGAGACGCGCCTCTGGATGCCGGCATTGTTTACCAGCACCTCGATAGGGCCGACCGTGTCTTCGATCTGCCCTATGGCCTTTTCCACCTCATTGCCGTCGGAGATATCGAATGCCCACCCGTGTGCCGTCCGACCCGCTGCCCCGAACTCCTTCACGACTCTGTCTACATCTCCTTGCGCTCTGCCGTTGATCACCACCGTCGCCCCGGCGGCGGCAAACCCTTCGGCGAAGGTTCTGCCCAACCCGCGAGTCGAACCGGTCACCAGGATTCTCATTCCTGAAAGATCGAACAAGTCTGTAACGATTTCGTTCCTGCTTCTATCCATGGTAGCTCCAAATGAATGAGATATCCGGCAATACTTGCCGCATGATCTCATGTTCTCCTTGAGGATGTCCAGGTCATGGAAAAAGGGGCGCAGGTCTTGTACAATTCGCGGTTCGTGATATGTTGAACCGTATACTATCGATTTCTCGGTAATGAGGGGGGTAAATCATGAAAATTTCTATCGGGCGTATTGCGGAGGTGTCTCTGCTGGTCTCGTTTCTCTTCGTCTGCGTCGTCGGGCTCTCCGCATGCGATCTATTCAATCAGACCCAGGACGACCCTCAGGGTGAGGAGAATCCGGATTTCGAAATTACCCTTACTGAAGGCACCTACTCCAACGCCGTCAGGATCTCTTGGAATGCTATGGAGAATGAGGAGCTCTACCGGTACACCGTCTGGGCCTCAGATTCATCCGACGGAACCGGCGAGTATCGGTATAAAAAGACGAATCTGACCGAGGCCTACTTTTTTACCGAGCCCGGTGCCGATCCGAAATACTTCTGTGTCAAGGCCAACGACGAGGATGACAAAATCCTCTTCCGCACCGAATGGAAGAGCGGATATGCGGATGAGGCCGGGACCGTGAAGGATCTCCCGCCCATCACCGGTCTCAGCGCGTCGAAAGGTGAATATCCCGATTCCATCCTGCTGCAGTATGACGAGAGTCCGGAGGCACATGAATATCAGATCACCCAGACCACTACGCTGGACGTGCTTCCTGGACACGAAGTGTACCTGAGTGACCAGACCGAGGTATCCTTGGAGACCACCGATTCGTGTCTCTTCTATTTTATCGTCCGGGCATATACGAACCCCGTCGGAGCGACCGATGATACCCGTCGGTACTCCGATGACGGGGAGATCGTATCCGGCTACATCAGCGGCGGAGGCGAGGAAGCGCTGCAGCCTCCCACCGGTATCACGGTCACGCCGGCCGACGGTAACGGCGATAGTGTCGTGTCCTGGTCGGCTGCAACCGGAGCCGACGCGTACAGGATCTATCTTTCGGCCTCCCCGGAGATCAATTACACCCGCGATCAATCATCAACCGGAATGGTGTATACGACGTCGACTACCATCAACATCGATGACGGCGAACAGCGTTACCTCAAGCTGATGAGTGTGGAAACTCGGGAGGGGGGCAGTCGCCACCTCTTCAGCGATCTCTCGGGATGGTACCGGCTCTCCGACGGTGCCGACTATTCTCAGGGGATTACGGTGGATGTTCCGGAGATCCCGACGGAGTTCGATGTGACGCCTTGGATGACATCGCTGGAGTGTGATTGGGAGCCGGTGGCCGGGGCGGTGCGGTATCGTATCTTCGAGAACGAGGTCCTGGATTTGTGGACCCTGATAGGAACGGCGGAGGAGCCGCCCTACACGATCACCGGTGTGCTGCCGGAGACGGAGTATGTCCTGAAGGTACGGGCGTACACGGATGAGGCCGCGGGGGATTTCACCGAACCCCTGACGGTGACGACCCTTCCCCTCGGTGAGGTGGGTCCGCCGACCGACGTCACCGCCACCGCCTCGGCTACGGCTCGAGCGGCGATTATCGACTGGACCGAGGTGGATGGTGCGCTCGATTACGGGCTGTACCGCAGCGATGACGGCGAGAACTTCGAGCTCATCACCCACATACAGCCGGGGGCTGAGTTATTGGACGGGAGTCATGGGTACCTCGACGCCGATAACGAACTAGCGGCCGGCACTACCTACTCCTATTACATGACGACCTACGACACAGAGGGCAACGAGAGCGAACCCGGCGACACGGTGACGGTGACCATCGGGGACAATTGATAATTCCGAGGTTGCATTGATTGGTACGGTAGATTTATTTCAATTTTGACTATATACTCCGAGGTATATCCAATAACTGTCAAGGAGATTGTATGTTTATTACAACGCCGCAGGTTGCGGCACAGATGTATACCGTCCGGGATTATTTGAAGACCCCGGCCGATATCAAGGATTCACTCAAGAAGATCAAACGGATCGGATACCAGGCGGTACAGCTCTCCGGGCTGGGACCTATCGAAACGAGCGAGTTGAAGAAGATGCTCGATGATCTGGGCCTGGTGGCCTGCTCCACCCACGAGTCCGGAGACGAGATTCTGAACGAGCCCCAGAAGGTCGCGGACAAACTGCTCGAGCTGGGGGCTACCTCTACCGGATATCCCTTCCCGGCGGGTGTCGACTTTTCTTCAGTCGCGAATGTGAAGGCCCTGGCGAAGAATCTCAACAAAGCCGGCAAGGTACTCAAGCAGAACAAGCTGACCCTGGTGTACCACAATCACAACATCGAGTTCCTGCGATACAAGGACAAGACCGCCTTGGAGATCATCTACGAGAATACCGATCCGGAGTTTCTGCAGGGCGAGATCGACACCTACTGGGTGCAGGTCGGCGGCGGCGATCCGGTGGCGTGGTGCAAGAGCCTCAAGAAGCGGCTGCCCGTTCTCCACCTGAAAGATTGCGGCGTGAGTGCGGACCGAAAGACGGTGTTCAAGGAGATCGGCCAGGGAAACCTGAATTGGCCGGCCATCGTCAAGGCGGCGAAGAGCTCAGGATGTAAATGGTATGTGGTCGAACAGGATTCCAACTGGGCCGGTGACGATCCATTCAAGTCCCTCCGGATGAGTTTCAAGTATATCAAAGAAAACCTGTGTATTCAGGAAGATAAATAAGCGTATCCTCATCGGAATATAGCATGTCATGACAAAGCTCCCTCCTACGGGAGCTTTGTTGTCTTGTGCGGTGGTGGAACGTCCGACAGGGCGCAGAGGCATACGCATTTCCTGCATTTGACGATATACTTACTATCGATTCATGAAGACCGGCGAGGGCGACACAGACACCATCCGCGGGCGCATCGAGCGCATCACCTTCCGAAACGAAGAGAACGGGTATACCGTCGCGAAGATCGCCGACAGTCGCAGCGGTGAGTCGGTTACCGCGGTGGGCACACTCGCCCATGCCGATGCCGGAACGGAATTGGAACTCTCGGGATCGTGGACCGTGCACCCCAAGTTCGGGAGGCAGTTCAGCATCGACACCTACTCCGAAATACTGCCGACCGACACGAAAGGAATCGAACGCTATCTGGCCTCCGGGCTGGTAAAGGGGATCGGTCCGAGGACCGCCGAGAGCATCGTCGGTCTGTTCGGAGAGCAGACCCTCGAGATCATCGACGAACACCCGGAGAGACTGACGGAGGTGTCCGGGATCGGGCGGCGTAAGGCGAAGGCCATTACCGAGGCGTGGAATACGCAGAAGGGTACCCGATCTGTAGTGATGCAGCTGCAGAAATACGGCGTCTCTCCGGCGTATACGGTTCGGATCATCAAGGCATACGGCGAACGGGCAGGTGCCGTGCTGCGTGAGAATCCGTACCGGCTGACCGGTGATGTCCATGGAATCGGCTTCAAGGTGGCGGACCGGATCGCGGCAACCGTGGGGATTGCAGCCGATTCGGAGGATCGCATTGCAGCGGGGATCGACTATGTGCTGCAGCGGGCCGGCGTCGAGGGACACGTCTATCTCCCCGAGGATGAACTCATACGGAGGGTCGGTGATTTGTTGAATGTCGAATTACCTGCCGTGACACGCGTGTTGAAGCAGATGAGTGAAACGGGCCGTGTTACCATAGAAGATGCGACTCCGGGGAGCCCGACGGAGAGCCCGGCCGCGGTGTATTCGACCCTCCATCACACCTGTGAAACGGGAATCGCCCGGGAACTCAGGCGTCTCGCGGCCTCGTCTCCGACTGTTCGTGATTTTGATGTCGAGGAGACGATCCGATGGGCCGGTGAGCGATTGTCCCTATCGTTTGCACCGGAGCAGGCGGCGGCGGTCGCCGCGGCGGTGGACGGGAGAGTCACCGTGATCACCGGAGGTCCCGGCACGGGGAAGACGATGATCCTGAAGGCGGTGACCCTGATCGCGGAGAGACTGGGAATCGAGACGGCTCTCGCGGCGCCCACCGGACGAGCGGCGAAGCGGATGAGCGAGGCGACGGGGAGGGATGCCAAGACCATCCATCGGCTGCTGGAGGTAGATGCCGCGGACGGCAGGTTCAAGAGAAACGCGGACAATCCCCTGGGGTGCTCTTTGCTCATCATAGACGAGGCAAGCATGATCGACACTCTCCTCATGTACTCCCTCGTGAAGGCGGTTCCCGAAAAATGTTCGCTCCTCCTGGTCGGCGATGTCGACCAGCTCCCCTCCGTCGGACCTGGTTCGGTATTGAAAGACATCATCGCCTCGGGTTCGGTGCCCGTGATCCGGCTCAATCGAATTTACCGGCAGGCCCATGGGAGTCTGATCACCGAAAACGCATACCGTATTCTCAAAGGAGAGATTCCCACATCCGGGCAAGACTCGGATGCGGATTTCTTCTTCATCGCCCAAGAGAACGCGGAGACGATCCCTCGGCTGGTGACGGAACTGGCTGCCACCCGGATCCCCGCACGGTTCGGCTTCGATCCCATCGACGACATACAGGTGATGGCCCCGATGCGAAGAGGTACCGCCGGAATAGAGAACCTGAACCGAGTACTCGCGGAGGCGTTGAATCCCGGCGACCGGCTCCTCGAGTATTCCGGGAGGTCATATGCCCTGGGCGACAAGGTGATGCAGTTGCGTAACGACTATTCTCGGGATGTATTTAACGGCGACGTGGGGCGGGTCGTCTCCATCGATGCCGATGCCGGATCGATGAGTGTCACCTTCGACGGCCGTCGTGTCGAGTATGAGAGGATCGACCTGGACGGACTTACCACCGCTTACGCGGTGTCAATTCACAAGTCTCAGGGGGCGGAGTATCCTGCGGTAATCATCGCCCTGGCGATGCAGCACTACATGTTGCTTCGTCGGAACCTATTATACACCGCAGTCACCAGAGGCAGGCGGCTCGTGGTGGTCGTGGGTTCATCCAAGGCGCTGTCCATGGCGGTGAAGAACGACGAGATGCGGCAGCGATATTCCATGCTTGATAGAAGACTGAAAAGCGAGATAATCGAGGATGAGATATAGGATGCTGATATGAGTGTAAGGCGAATCATCACAGGCGCGATCATTGTGCTCGGTATTGTGTGTGCCGCCTGCCAACTGCCTACGGGCGGCAACGTGAGGTATGATTACTTCCTCCTCACCGACCCTTCCGGTATCGATGGAGATCATGCCCGTACCGACGAACGGCCCGAGCGGAGGATTCCGCCCGATGACATTCTCAGTGTAGGTTATCCGCGAAGGTAATATTGTTGTCTTTGGCGAATTTAGTGAGATTCGTCTTGTACTCGTCCCAGAATTTCTTCTCGTTCTCTCTGGTGAAGACCACCGGACCCGGGTGTTTCCCGGTCATAATGGTGATCTTCTCGGAAGGCACCGTCTTGAAGAGTAGTTTTCGCTCGGTGCATGCGTCGAACTGGATTCTCGAGATATCTTCGTAGGTGAGATTCAAGTGTTTGTACTTGTTCTTCAATGGAACAGCCAGAATAATCTCCGTCTGGTCACACAGTATATGCCTCGTCGCCATCGAATACCTCCATTCGATTGTGTAGCCCCACAGCATACTCCCGAGTCCGGGTATTGTCAATTTTATTTCTTGCCTCCCGGATGACTGCCCTATATAATCGGTTGGACTACTCCGGAGGTGAAGGTATGAAAGATCTGTTGAATTCCGTTCCCGCGATCACGCTGATGGGTCCGGGACCGTCCTGTGTCCCCCCTGAGGTGTATGAGGCCCTGTCGGTATCCACTCTCGGTCACCTGGACCCGTATTTCATACAAATAATGGACGCGATCAAGGAACGACTGAGAACGGTGTTCGGCACCGTCAACGAGCTTACCATTCCCATGTCCGGCACCGGATCTGCGGGAATGGAGACGTGCTTCGTAAACCTGGTGGAACCAGGTGATTCGGTACTGGTGTGTGTAAACGGCGTGTTCGGCACCAGGATGGTGGATGTAGCCGGTCGACTCGGTGCCGAGGTCGAGTCGTTGGAATTCGAATGGGGTACGCCTGTAGTTCCGGAGCGGGTAGGCGAGGCGATGAAACGCAAGAGATACGACCTTGTCGCGGTGGTCCACGCGGAGACATCCACCGGGGTCAGGAATCCGGTAGACGAGATCGGCAAGATCGTGGCGGAGCATGATACCCTCTATCTGGTCGATACGGTCACCAGTCTGGGAGGCATGGAGGTCGCCGTCGACTCCTGGGGAGCCGATGCCGTGTACGCGGGTACCCAGAAATGCCTCTCCTGTCCTCCCGGGTTGGCGCCGGTGACGTTCTCACCCGATGCAGTAGAAAAACTTGAGGCCCGGAAGTCCAAAGTTCCGAACTGGTATCTCGATCTTTCGATGATCATGGGATATTGGGAGGGGAACAGGCGTTCATACCATCACACCGCCCCGATCAACATGCTCTACGGCCTCTACCGTGCCCTGGGACTCGTCCTAAACGAGGGACTCGATGCGGTTTTTACCCGTCATTTGGAGACCCATCGTCTACTCGTGCGGCAGTTGGATGAACTCGGACTACCCTTATACGTAGAACCCGAATACCGGCTTCCGATGCTGAACGCCGTCACCTGCCCGCACGGCATCGACGAATCCGCCGTCCGAGCTCGGCTCCTCTCCGAGTTCATGATCGAGATTGGTGCCGGACTCGGACCGCTGGCCGGTAAGATTTGGCGCATCGGGTTGATGGGCCACACCGCCCGACCGGAGAATGTGGAGAAACTGACGGAGGCCCTGCGGAAGTGTTTATAGAGGAATCCGGACGGTAACGTGCGTGCCGTTTTCTCGGGAGATATCGATCTCGCCGGAGAGCTGGTTCACCAAGGCGCGGATCAGCCTGAATCCGAAACTCTGCGGGGTATGTAGCTCTACATCTTCCGGCAGGCCGATCCCGTCGTCGCTGACGGCGACATGAACCGCACCGGAGCTCTCCTGCCTGCAGATCACCCGAATTGACCCATCCCGTGCATCGGGAAAGGCGTACTTGACGGCGTTCGTGACCAGCTCGTTTATCAGAATCCCCGCGGGAACCGCCGTATCTGCATCCATCGAGATGTCCTCGATCTCGGGAGTGATGGTGATGTTGTCCGTCCTGTAGGTGTCGGTGATGTTCCGGAGGAGATCCGGTATATACGATCTGATCGATACCTCGTGGATCTCCGATCCGAGATGGAGCATCTCGTAGATGATCCGGATTCCCTGAATCCGGTTGATGGCGGTCGTGAGTGCGTCCTTGGCGATCTCACTGCGTAGTGATTGAATCTTGAGCGATAGTAGTGAGATGATCATGGACAGGTTGTTCTTGATGCGGTGATGCACCTCCCGTAGGAGCAGCTCCTTCTCCTCGAGGAGCGCGTTCGCCTTGCGTTCGCTCTCCCCGAGCGCCCGAGCCATTCGGTTTCTTTCCGTGACGTCGAGAAAGATGCCCATGGTGCCGGAAAACGTTCCGATCTCGTCGAACTGTGGTGTCGCGGTAAGCAAGATCTCCCGCCGGACCCCGTCGGCGCCGGTGATGGTCATCTCGTACGAGCTCCTGAGCCCCTCGCTCCTCCGCTCGGTCTGCTTTCGGATTCGCCCATACTCTTCCGGATCGGTAAACTCATCCAGCGAGCGCCCGACGAGTCCGCCCAAGGGCAGGCCGAATATGCGCTCGCCCGCCGGATTCGCGAACACGAATCGTTCGTCCGGATCCACGATGCCGATTCCCTCTCCCTGGTTTTCCACCAGCGTACGGAACCGGCGTTCGTTCTCATGCATCTGAAGTATCCGATTCTGAAATTGGCGATTCTGGGCGTGCATGCGGAAATATTCGAGCGCCGTACACACACCGGACAGAATGAAGAATCGACCGGAATTCAAGGGGATCGGAATCGGGGAAAGGCTTTCCGTGGATTCTATAGGGCTCATATCTGCGGAATCGAGCAGTTCGCGAACCCATTGTACCTCGCATGCGAGGAAGGAGATCTCGTTCTTCCGGATACCGTCGAGTAATATCGGTCCCCAGCTCATCGGAAGGTCCTTCTGTGGGAGAATTTCGGCGGCGGCCACCACGAGATCGAATTCTTCGGTACTCTCCAACTGTTCTGCGGCGGCGCGTAGGGATCTCACCGTCGTCACTAGAAAACCGTAATTTCTCAGGATCGTACTCGGGGATGATCCCGAACCTTCGGGGACCCGTGCCGATCGTATGAGGAGTATTCGCTCCTTATGTTCGACATCGTTCGTGCCTGCAGGGGACATACCCTAAAGTATAGAGTTACTCCGGCGGGAATGCGAATTATCGGAGAAAATCACCGTCGGATCGGTCGGAGTCCGTTGATCTCTCGACTGGAAACGAGATCGTGACGGCGGTGCCCTCGACATCATCCGTCTCCATGGTTATCCGGCCCCCCATGGTTTCGGCCATTAATCTGGCGCTATAGGTCCCCAAACCGGTGCCGTGCCTTTTCCCGTAGGTTGTATATTTCTGGAAGAACATCGAGCGGATCGATTCGGGAACGGCCCCCTTGTTCCGAATCGTGATCTCGAGTATTGGGTTTGTGGAGAGTTCGATGCCGATCCTGCTCTCCTCCGGTGCCGCCTCGATGGCGTTGAGGAGGAGATTTGACAGCATCGAGTATGTGATCAACTCCTCTCCGCGGAACTGCACTCGAGTTCCGGCATTCGGGACGGAGCCGTTCACGCTGATGCGAACCTCCTGCCGTTTCGTCGTGTAGAGGATGCTTGTGTCGTTTTCGACCCGTGAGACCACCTTCAGCAGATCGAATTCGATAGGCTGATACCGGTAGGTGCCGGTCTCCATCTTGTAGAGGTCC
Organism: uncultured Spirochaetales bacterium; assembly: GCA_964485495.1. Classification (GTDB taxonomy): domain Bacteria; phylum Spirochaetota; class Spirochaetia; order CAZAKE01; family CAZAKE01; genus CAZAKE01. Next base: position 1,633 of record CAZAKE010000081.1, on the reverse strand, counting down.
AGTGACACGTTGATCAAATTCAGCATGGTGTTGCCGGCGGTCTCGATCTTGTCGAGAAGGTCCACCGCCGCCGTCTCCAGGTCCATCGTCTCCTTCATGAGTTGGGGAATTCCGATGATCGCATTGAGAGGGGTCTTCAGGTCGTGGCGCATGATCCTGTCGACATCCTCCTTGACGGCTTCGAGTTCGTGTTGGCGGGTGATGTCCTGTTTCAGCCCGATATAGTTGGTGATCTCGCCGTTCTCGTCCGTCACCGGGGCGATGACCGCCTCTTCGTAGTATTCGTCACCGTTTTTCTTCACATTCTTGAACCTGCCATGCCAAGGCCGGCCGCTGCTGATGGTTTCCCACAGCTGTTCGTAGAATCCATCGGGATAGTCCCCCGACGAGAGGATTCCCGGGTTTTCGCCTACCGCTTCGGATCTGGTGTATCCTGTGAGTTCTTCGAATTTCGGATTCACATATTCGATTTTTCCTTTTCGGTCGGTGATCACGATGGAGATGGGACTCTGTCGGACGGCAAGACCGAGCTTGACCAGCTCACGTTCTCTCTCCTTCATATTGGAGATGTCGGTCCCCACACAGGCTATCGCCACGCTGGATCCGTCAACGGACACGGCCCGGTTGGACCATTTGATCCATACCCGGGAACCGTCCTTCCGGATGTTCTCGTTTTCATGTTGGCTGTATTCATTTGGTCGGGTCAGCATGTGGGTGATCATCTGGTTGAGGTCGGTGCCGGCCGAGTCGGTCACCGGCACGATGGTACCAATTGCGTGACGGCCGATGATCTTTTCCTTCTCGTATCCGAAGAAGTCCAACGCGAACGCATTGAGATAGACCATCCGGCCTTCCGGATCGAGAAAGAGCACAATGGTCTCCACGTGTTCGACCACTTTCTTGAAGTCGATTTGGCTCAAGATGTCTTCCGGTTCATCGCTGTTCATGGTATCTCAGTGTAGTATACGATTTCATCGGTGAATATTCAAAGATTATAGGAATGGGGCGTGAAGTCGGCTGCGACCATGCGATTATGCGGCCAGGGAACCGAATATCGCCGTTGCAACGGCGATTATGGGGATGCCGGGGAGCAAGCTGATCAACCTGATCTTCTTCAACTCGAGGAGGTTGACGCCTATCCCTAGGATCAGTACCCCGCCCAGTGCCGTCAGTTGGTCTATCATCTCAAGCGTGAACAGATCTTTCATCACAATTGCGAGCAGGGTAATGCCGTATTGGAAGATGAAGAGGGGAATGATCGAGAACATCACTCCGATGCCCAGTCCGGCGGCCAGTGATATCGAAACGAACCCGTCCATCATGGATTTCGTGAAGAGCAGGGAGTGATCTCCGCGCAAGCCTTCGTCTATGGCACCGACCACGGTCATGCTTCCGACGCAGAAGAGCAAAAATGCGGACACCATGCCTTCGGTGAAACGCGGGTCCGTCGATCGTACCGATGACTTCAGACGGTCGCCTACGGCCTCTATCCCCTCCTGTAGCCCGACGGCCTCGCCGATCAACCCGCCGATGAGTAGGCTGAATACGAGGATCACGGGATTGCGCACCTTCGTAAACATGAGTGCCCCGATGGCGAGGGTGAAGAGCCCCATTCCCTGAAAAATGATCCGTT
>CAZAKE010000080.1:14070-21730 GCA_964485495.1 uncultured Spirochaetales bacterium | reverse complement strand
CAGGCAGAATTGAGACTCAATGAGATCGAAGAGAAAGGCTCGATCGTGTATCTCGGCGACGACTTAGGCATGCAGCATAGCCTGCCGATGAGTCCGGCTATTTGGAGGAAATACCTGATACCTTGCTTTCGTCAGATAATCAAGATATTTACGGATGCAGGTCACTATATCTACTTCCACTCAGACGGGCACATGATCGACATCATCCCCGATCTCATCGATTGTGGTATATCTGTGATCAATCCGCAGAGCAGGGCGAACGGGATATCCCGGATAGCGGAAAAATGTAAGGGCAAGGTGTGCATAGATATCGACTTGGACCGTCAACTCTTTGCGTTTGCGTCTCGCCAACAGCTGGAAGAGCATATTCACGAAGCGATCGAGACACTGTATTCACCGGAAGGTGGTCTCTGGGTCATCGCATCTATCGATCAGGGCGTTCCCATCGAAAACATCCAGATTATCTGCGAACTGCTTACTAAATATCACACGTATCGCGGGTAGACACTTACTCTACTTTAATATTCCCATCACAGATGAGAATCACAGATCCAGCGACTTCCGTACATCTTCGAGGGATTGGGTTGGTGAATCACCTTCCTCTATGACAGTATAGCACAATACATATCCAAGTCCAATTACCTTATTACATCGCCGCCAACATCTGCACGAACGGCAACAGGGCGGCGACGCACATGGTGGTGAAGATCCACGCGCCTACGGCGAAGTCCTCGTCCAGCCGGAACAGTTTTACCGCCACCACCGACCAGATGGCCACCGGCATGGCCGACTGGATGATGATAACCTTGAATGCAGTCGGGTCCGAGGCCAACGACACGCCCAGAATGGTCGCGGCCCCGAGACCGGCCAACGGCCCGACCAGGAATTTCACCGGCAGGATCCCCAGGTAATCCCTCACACTCCGCACCATGAGGCCGATTCGCATGCTCAGACCGAAGCTGATCGAGTAGAGGATCACCGATGCGTACACAAAGACGGTGCGGGGCAGGTCGAGGTACTCCGGAAAGGGCAGTCCACTGAATCCGAGCACCAGGCCGACTACGATGGCGGCCTGAGGCAGGACGGAGATGGGGTCTGTGAAGTTGGCTTTGATCACCGCTAGAATGTTCCGCTCGGGAGTGGCCGAGAAGTTCCTGGCCACGGCGAAGACCACACCGAAGTAGAACACCACCGTGAGGATGCCGTACATCTGAGAGAGCACCAGTCCGTCACTCCCCAGATAGAGGAGGCAGAGAAACCCGCCGAGAGTCGGGCCCATGTTGGAGTAGAGCGAACAGACGGTGAACGCGCCGGTGAAGGAGCGGTTCCGACGGTAGAGCCGTGATACGAGATAGCCGACTGCACCGGTTATCGAAAGGACGATCAAGGCCGAGACGGCGATGGGTATGTAGCGGTCCACGAGTGACGCGTCGATGTCCCAGTAGACCAGCAGGATCGTCGGCGTCTCGACGAGAATCAGGGTCCATCGGGATATTCCCGGGCTGTAGACTGCCGCCGTCGGACGAACCTTTCGTGCCGCCCAGCCGACCAGGAGAAACCCGTAGATCAATCCGGAGAAGACGAGAAACTCTCGCATCTTCGGTCCGTCAGAGGAGTCCCAGGCTGGACAGGAACGCGTCGATCTTGGCCATCGAGGGATTGAAGATCTCCAGATAGTCGTTGAAGTAGCCGTGATCGGACCCTTCGGAAAGGTCCAGTTCGATCCGACATCCAAGCTCTTTGGCCTTCTCGAAAAACGACCTGGCCGGCGGAAGCAGCTTGTCGTCGGTGCCGAACCATATGTACGCCGGAGGGAACGCCTTCGTCAACTTCGGCTCGAGGAGCATGTGGGGCTTGGGTTCGTCCAACATGCCGCGCTCCACCAGCTCATCGCCTCCGACCACATTCAAGGCCGGGTTGTAGAGCACGAGGGCAACCGGACGGGCCGGAGGCCGTCTCTCAAGACTCGTCTCAAGGGCGGCCGTTGCAGGGGCAGCCGTTTCTCGCTTTGAGGACTCGGCGGCCGATCTCTCGGACCCGTCCAACAACGCCACGGCGGCACCCAGGTATCCCCCGGCCGATCCGCCGCCGGCAGCGATTCGCTCGGGATCCACACCGAGGGTTTCCGCGCTGTCGCGGAACCAGCGCATGGCATCGAGGCCGTCCTCGACACACTCCTCGAGCCGCGTTCCATGGTAGTTCTTGACCCGGTAGTCCGCTGTGGCGGCCACCATGCCACGGGAGGCGAGGTAGACGCACTGCCGGTCGAACTGATGACGTGTTCCGGCGCGCCACCCGCCGCCGAAGAAGAAGACGATTCCCGGTCTCCTGTCTCCCTCTTTCCAGTCATGAGGAAAGTGTACCGCCATCGTCAACTCTCCCTGGGGAGTCATCTTGTAGGTGTACTCCTTCAATGGTCTGTACGAGAACCGGTCCAAGATCGGCATAGTGTGTCCCTCCGATATCAGTGTGAATCCGTCTTCGGTTTTGTTCGCCATCAGACATTCCTGTTACATTCCAATTGTATCTCATACAGGACCTCAGGGCAATCTGCACTCGAGATCAAACACGAGATTCCAGGAGCTCCATCGGGAGGTCGGAGATCAACTTGGCCAATTCATCGAATTTAAAGTCCATGTCCATGATGGCGAACACGTTCTCTTCTCGATCACGAATCGGGAGGGCAACGGTGAGGATCAAGACGCCGGTGTACTTGGAGAAGAAGAGGTCGGAATAGTAGGCCTCGCCGGTCTCCAAGACGTTGCGGAACCAGTCGTGCTTCCGGAAATCCTTGTTCAGAAGATTCCGGAACATGCCCTTCTCACCACGCTGCGTATGCACCTGACTGATACGGTAGCCACCGAGGTCGGTGACCGCCAGCAGTTGGATCGACGCCTCCCGTCTGACGATCTCCTCTAGATACGGCTCCATGCGCTCCCCGTCGAGGGACTTGACTACGGGAGACTCGGAGGCCTTCTCGGCGATCCTCCTGGCGACCCGGATCGCGGCGTTACGGACGGCAGCGAAGTCCGATTGAAATAGCGAGGGAAGGAAATGCTTTGCCTGGGCGGTGAGTTCATCCGGCGAGATGCCCGTGGTCCTTCCTTGGGCATACTGCTCCATGACCCAGTCATAGATCCGCCGGATCCCAGGATGACGCTTACTCACCGGTTCTCTTTCACCTGTGACCACTGCAGGAACGTTCTCGTTGATCCATTGGGCGATTCCGGCCATGCCGGACTTATCCGTCACGGTGACTCGAATGGGCCTGTTCAGGATTGTTTCGGTATCGAAGATATTGTATATCTCCTGGTTTTTCATGATGCCGTCGGCATGGATCCCCGCCCTGGTCGTATTGAAATCCGAACCCACGAAGGGATAGTTTGCGGGAATGTCCGCCTTCACCTCTCGCCGATAATACTCTGCAATCTCCGTTATAACCCGAGTATCCATCCCCTCGTCCCGCCCGGTGAGTCCGATATACTCTATTACCGCCGCCTCCAGCGGTGGATTCCCGGTCCGTTCCCCATACCCGAGGAGGGAGGTGTTGAGCGCGGTGCATCCGTGCAACCAGGCGGCGGCACCATTGGAATGAACCTTGTGGAAGTCGTTGTGCCCATGCCACTCGAGCCACTCGGCGGGGTATCCGAGCTCCCTGCGAAATACATGAATCAGCTTGGGCACACTCCGCGGCAGAGCCGCTCCCGGATAGGTGACGCCGTACCCCATGGTATCGCAGAGCCGCACCTTGATCGGCACATCGGCCTCCTCCGCCAGCCGAAGCAGCTCCTGCGCGAAGGGCAGGCAGAAACCGTAGATGTCCGCCCGCGTGATGTCCTCGAAATGACAGCGTGGACGGATACCAAGGTCGAGGGCATTCTTCACGATCGCCAGGTACCCATCCATGGCCTTGCGCCGATTCTTCTTCAACTTGAGGAAGATATGGTAGTCCGAAACCGACGTCAGGATGCCGGTCTCAGCGATGCCGATCTCCTTCACGAGAGCTAGATCAGGAGCCGCCGCCCGGATCCATCCGGTAACCTCCGGATACTGCAATCCCGCCGCCAGACATCCCTCCACGGCACGCCGATCCCGCTTACTGTAGAGAAAGAACTCACTCTGGCGGATGATGCCCTTCGACCCGCCGAGGCGACTCAGGAGCATGTAGAGCTCAACGATCTGCTCGGGTGTATATGGCGGCCTTGCCTGCTGTCCGTCCCTGAAGGTGGTATCGGTGATCCAAATTTCATCCGGCGGATCGATGGGTTCGACGACTCCGTCGAACAAGACCCGCGGGACGGCATGAAAGGGGAATTGACGGCGAAACAGCTCCGGTTTCTTGACGTCGATGAGCGGATAGTCTCTGCATTCTGCCTGCGTATCCGGCCATGTCCGGTCGTGTTCCGATTCTAGATGTACTCTGTCCATATGCCCCTCCATATCTCAGTGGAAACTTCAAGGATCAATAATACAACAATTCACTGCTAAGTCAATATCGTTGTACATCTATTTAACGAAAATAAGCGATATTTGCATATTTTTTGTTCTTATGATAATCGATTTACACTCCTTTAGCCGGCTAAATAAAAGACTAAGCAAAAATTGTAACAAGACGATTCATCGAGTATAGTGTTCACGTGAAGCGATGTGGAAAGATAATCTTCTAAGAACATGGGAGAAGCAGGTGAAACAAAAGAGAAGAAAAGTGACTATCTCCGGCATGAGAGGCAATCTTACTCGCCGTCGTGCGGCTGTGAGCCGTCGGCACTCTCTTGGAGAGCGGCGCAATACAGGACTCGAGCGCGGAGCCGGAATCTTTGCCGCCGCCGATCCGGCGATGTGGGCATATCTGTTGTATTTCGCGGCCTTCACCCTCCTCTACAACATCTCGACCATGGTATTCAGCGCCCTGGTCTTCGGATGGTATCTGTCCATGATCATCGACGTGCCGGCCAGGCTCATCGGGAAGGTGAAATTCATCTCATACCGGGTTGGGGTCCTGATCTCTTCGATTCTGGTATTCGCAATATTGGCACTCTGCTTCGGCTTCATCATACCGGTCACCATCGAGGAGGGTGGAAAGCTCTTCGAGATCATCACCGACAGCGTTCGCGATATCGATCTGCACGAAACCATCGCAGGCCTCGGCCTCTCCACAGACGTATTCTCGGACATGGACAAATTCACCAACGACCTGGTCGGGCGTCTCGCCAACACCGGCTTGAGCTTCCTGAACTCCTTCGTCGGCGCGCTCCCCGGGGCACTCACGGCGGCGGTGCTCTTCTTCATCACCGCCTCCTATCTCACCAGTCTGATGCCCGCCATCCGTTCAAATCTCTGGCGGTTCTTTCCGGCGTCCACAGGGAACCGGGCGGTCCGCTTCCTCGCCGACTTCTACAAGGATGTCAGACGATTCATCGGGGGACAGCTCATCATCGCCCTCTGTATCGGCGTGATCACCGGCGTCGGACTCGCGATCTCGGGGATTCCCTACGCGTTCTTCCTGGGTGTGATCTCCGGGGTCACCAACTTCATCCCCTATCTGGGCGTTATCGTGGCCGGTTTCCTCGCCGCCCTTCTGGGACTCTCCCACCAGGGGCTCTGGGGTCTCGTGAAGGTCCTGGGCGTGATCGTGGTGGCCAACCAGGTGGAGGCCTGGGTGCTCTCGCCCAAGATCCAGGGTGATCGGATGAACATCAACTGGTTCGTGATCTTGGTGGCAATGTTCCTCTTCGGCTCGATCTACGGCTTCGTAGGCATACTCCTGGCGATCCCGATCCTCGTATTCATGAAGAAGTTCTGGATCGAGTACGTGCAGGAGGCGATGGAGAGGCTATAGCCGTAGGCCGAAGACGATGTCGTGGAGTTCATCTTATTCCGATATAGTGAGTTGATAATTGGATGTGTTGTACAACGGATTCTTCCGCTTCGGCACCACCCCATCCTTGGGATTATCCGATTGAGTGTATATCCAGATACGGTGTTGATCCCAGGTTACCACCTCCTCGCGGGAGTCTCCGTAGAGATCGACTACAGCATAGCACATGTCCGGGTGCCCGTCGTCGGGGAACGAGAAGGCCCGGCGACCGAGGCCGTCATACATGCCGCCCCACGCAGGGTTGGTGGAATGGATGAAGTACTCCTGGCCGTCGCCCTTCCAGTTGACCGGATAGCACATGCTGCCGAAGTTCAGCGGTTCGAAGCTGTAACAGATCTCTCCCCGTTCATTGAAGAAATGGATGATCCCCTGATTGCCCCAGAAGTTTATGGTTACCAGAGAGCGGTCCTTAGAGTCCGGCAGGAAGGTACCGTAGGCCGGATTCTGCACGTGTCCGATCCGATAGTGCCTCAGAACCTCCCCTTCCGTGGTCAAGAAGAGCGCGCCCTCGTCGCTGGCGGCGAAGAAGACCACCGGCGAACAGCCGTCCACCTCCATATCCAGCACCGCGACGCCGTCCGAATGTTCGTTCAACCTGTCGTCCAGTGACCAGAGCAGGGTGCCGTCCCAGTCGTAACAGGAGTATCCCATGAAGAGGGCGTCCCTGCCGTCGCCGTCGATGTCACAGGCGTACGGATAGTGACCGGTAGTGCAGCTGCCGTCCCAGAGTAGCTCGAGGCGGCTGTCGTAGACCCAGAAGTTCCAGTACCGGTCCTTCAGGACGATCTCCCGGGGAACGCCGTTTCCGGAGAAGTCGGCGAAGAAGAGGCTGTCTCCCAGGATCCTCTCGAATTTGTCATTTCGGGGAGAGCTCTTCGGCGTGGAAACCGACCGCTTCACCTCGCCGGTGGCGCCGTCCAAGATCTGCAGCCGGAAGTCACGGCACAGCACCACCTCGTTCCGACCGTCGCCATCGATGTCGTGGACCTGGACGGCCACGTCGTTGGAGAGGACCCAGGCATCGTGATCGGGGGTGCCGGATTGCCAGATGATGTTGCCGTCGACGTCGACGGCGGTCACACAACCGACCTCGCTGTACTGGTCCTTCGGCCCGTGCACCCGCACCTGGGGGATGAGGATGTCCGGCGTGCCGTTGCCGGAAAGGTCGCCAAATCTTAAATTCCGCCCGACACCGAATCCGGGAGTCTCGATCTTCTTCCAGATCACCGCCTGGGGATTCCGCCGCCGGAGGGCAACTTCCTCGTCGTTCAGCACGTCCTGCAGATGCTTCACCCGTTTCACGTCATCTTCTTCCATCGTGACCATGACTCGGACGAACGACGCAGGAACATCTGCCAGGAGGGCAATCTTCCCGGCGGGGAATGAATCGTCCTCGGCCGATAGTTCCGCGGATTCGGTTCCGGCAGGAGCGGCTTTCGAGGCAGCCGTTCCTAAGGGTCCGACTCTCGATTCCTCAGAGACGACCCGTGCCGCTCCGATGATCTTACTCCCTTTGCAGCGCACATCGAATTCTATCTCCTTCCCGACTCCACACCTGAACGGCTGTTCGGCCAACACCGTCTCGTCGGGAACGCGAAAGGCCGACTCGTGGTCCACCTTCACGAGCACCAGCCGCGGACCGTCCAGGCCGAAGAAGTAGTACTGCCGGTTGTTCCCGTACCGGACGACCACCCCGCACTTCCGAGGAGCGAACTCACCGGTTCTTGCGGCCTCATCGTATGAGACCATAGATGCATCGAGTCGGAGCCGTACCGTGATCCG
>CAZAKE010000080.1:0-13970 GCA_964485495.1 uncultured Spirochaetales bacterium | reverse complement strand
CGGCCTCATCGTATGAGACCATAGATGCATCGAGTCGGAGCCGTACCGTGATCCGGTAGTCACGCCAGAGTTCGCTGCCGTGGCTGATCATCGGATGGGTATGCCGCTGCACGGCTTGGACCACCTGGCGCATGTGCTTCCGCCCGGACGATGCCGGATCATCACACACCTTCCAGGCCTGCCGCGTGGCGTCATGATAGAATGCCGCGACCGACCAGCCGTGCCTGGGCAGGGCCTTGTGGATGAAGTGGTACTCCGTATGCGCGCCGACATCTTCGGAAAACCATCCGGTTTCGAATTGTGAGAAATCTTCGTCCAGCAGTATCGTACTCATAGTTACTCCTGCCGGTATCGTAACACGTCCAGGCATAGACGGATAAGATTACTCGTAAAATCCCAGAGAAAAATAGTTGTCGTTATATAATATATTTATTATATATAAATTATTCGAGTACGATATCACACCGAGGAGTGCCACCATGAGCGTAAAGATCATTAATCATCGCTGTCCACAGAACCACCCATGCCCCTCCGTTAGCGTATGCCCCCAGGGAGCCATCACCCAGCGCGGATATGCGGCACCGGAGATCGACCCAAATAAGTGCACCGGCTGTAACTTCTGTGTGCGGTTCTGCCCCACCGGGGCGATCAGGCAGGCATAGGCGAATACTGAGATCGGAATCAGCTGAGGGGCAGTGTTATGTGTTCCCACTCGAGCCAAAGTAACGAAGTGAGAGTTCTACGTCCTTGTTGGATGGTCACGACATTGATGATATCCTATCTGCCGACGGCGGTCATAGAGCAGGCAGTTCAACCATGATATCGGCGGCGGTCCCCAGCCCGTACGTCTCTTCGTACTTATTCGCCATATCCCGGCTGTCTTGCCTCGAGGAATGTATACAGCTTTTTATAATCAGTGATCTCATCGTACGTAAGGGATTCAAAGTTCATAAAGACAATATTGGAATCTGAAACGCCCTGGCTCTCGAGGTATTCCTTAAAGAGTACCAACAGTGAAGATTTACCGCATCTTCTTACTCCGGTTATGACCTTGATGACATCCTTGTCTATCCATTGAATGAGTTTTGACAGATAAGAGTCTCGTTGCTCCATGCTTAAAGTATACTTGAAAAAGTCTTAGAAATATAGTTTTTTTCGAGTATAATAGTAAAAAGTTCAATACATTTCACCACAATACGTACGCGATCTGAATATCACAATACTATTTCGAAATATATAACTATCCATCGTTTCTAATGACGTCGATTCAGTTCCGGGCGAAAGATCTAAACCGGAAAGACACCGAAACCTTGCGAGCCGATGAAGCAGATCCGATTTCAATTACCATGTTTGAAGGCAGATCAAGCGCATCGGCAGGAATCGTCTCGTTGTTCCCCTGGGAGACGATGGTGATAATGAAGTGGTCAGCTGTCCACTATAAGAAATTTCCACATCGGCAGGACCTTTATTTCGACGTTGTCGAAAACCAGCCGCTCCTCGAGATCCGGAGTCAACACATAGTTGTGAGTACTTTCGAAAAACCGGGCGGAATTGACGAGGGCCCGCAACTCCCTCTTGCGTACATCGTCATCGGAAAAATCATAGCAGACCTGGAACAATTCGATGGATGCATCTCTATCGACGGTGATGAAATCAACTTCATATCCCTGTCGAGTCTTGAAATATGAAACGGCGTATCCCCGTCGTTTCAACTCGATGAAGATGAGATTTTCGAGGTTTCTGCTCAAGTTCTTGTGCATTCCCGGAGTGACCGCATTCCCAAGAGCCCAATCGACACAGTAGACCTTCTTGTAGTTCTGCGCCCTCACCGCTTCGGATTCGCTGAAAATCTCGACGGTATACACGAGAAAGGCCTGCTTGAGATGTTCGAGGTAGCGGTAAATGGTTTCCGCGGAAAACTTGAAGGAAAGCCGTCTCATCTCATCCACTATCCGGTTCACGCTCATCGGCCTGGAGACCTTGGACAGCAGCGACTTATAGAATTGCGTGAATGCGGCGATATTGATGTTTTCGTCCGGATGCGCTTCGATGATATCCCTCAGGATCATCGTATCCCAATAAGTCTGGAGTAACTCCAAATGCATACCCTCAGGCAAATCGAGGAGCCCCGGAAAGCCCCCCTGTCGAAGATAGCGATCGAAATAGTGCCGTAAATTCGCGATGCCGCCGCTGGACACTGTATCTACGGGTATCTGGTGATGTCTCAGAAACTCTTGAAAGGAAAACGGAAACAGGGATAGAGGGAAATTCTTCCCGCGCAAGGACGAGGCTATGTCTCCGGACAGGAGTTTCGAGGTAGATCCGGTGATGAGAACCGCATGCAGCGGATTATCCAGGAGATACAGGATATAGTCTTCCCACCCGTCGATTCGGTGGATCTCATCGAATACGAACCAGACTTTTTCGGTGTTTTTCTTGGACGGATACAACGAATAATATGCCCTGTCGATGACATCCAGCTCCCTTGCAGAGACAGCATTGATCCGGTGGTCATTGAACTGAATCCGGCAGATATTTTCCCGGGACACGCCGCTCTTTGTCAACTCTTCAATATACTGGAAGGTTCGAATGGTTTTCCCGGATCTCCGGGGTCCGGTTATCGCGATACTCATGCCGTCGATATCAGGAATAACAAGATCGCGCCTGGTGTATGCCGGCAGAGGTAGCTGCATTCCATCGGCAATGATGGTTCGGAACTCGTCGATATTCATGCAGCCATTCTACTATCTTCTTTTCAAAAGAACAAGAATATATAATATCTTTCTTTTGAAGAGAATATAGTGCATGAAATTCTGTTTCTCTGTGATATTACGGTTACACCGGGTGAATACCGCAAGACGCTTCTGATATAATCGCCCAATCAGAAGGTGGCATATGAGATCTCCGCTTGAGGATACGATACGAAAGCCGCTTGCTTGTACCCCGTGGTCAACCTGACTCCCAATGCGAACAGCAGGGAAGGCTTCCGGGATCCTCTCCTGCCGCCTACAATGATAGGGTTCTATAACAGATCGTATATCGGGGAGAATGATGCGGCTAATCCTCTGATCTCGCCGGTATTCGCCGACCTCTCGGGTCTTCTATCTCTGCTGCTACATGTAGGTGAGGACGAAGGCCTGCTGGATTAAGCCGTCAGGTTCGCAACGTTAGCTGGAGAAGCCGGGGTGGAGGCCGCCTGCAAGGTCTACCCGGGGATGTGGCATGTGTGGCAGATTTTCCCTCAACTTCCACAGACGATCCAATCTCTGGGTGAGATCTCGGAGTTTCTCGAATCGCACATAGACGGGAAAAGATCGATCCCGTCACCGAAAGCGCGGTCAGATCATACTTTTCGACTACGGTAATCCAGTATTCCCGTGCCGTCGAAAAGCGGTCTACGTCCAGCATCCCTTTCTTTTCGGCCAATCCCGATAACGCAAGTACGCCGCATGTATCGAGGATCAGGTCCATCCGGGAAGATCCTCTTCGTCTATCGGCGCGAGCAGAGACGCCATATCATTTCGGACAGATATTCCCGGAATCGGTTCGACGTCACGGTCGGAAGGTGAATGCGGCACGATATCGAACCATGACTTTCCGTTCCTCGTTACCACGATGGTCTCGCCGATGTGAGCGGCATTCCATACTTGCTCAGATTGTTCTTCGCATCTTTCACATTGACTATCATATCATAATTGTAGCTACGGTAGCCATAGTTGTCGAGAGGAATACCTACCTTCGAAAGCGAGTCCCACTATCCAAGCTCGTTTTTCGATTGTTGACTTACTGAAACAAATGCCTTACTTTCTATGAAGTAAGGAGAATTACCATAACCTACACGGCAAGAATAACTTCGAAAGGTCAGGTCACGATACCAAAAACCTTGAGAGAAAAACTACGGACCGATCTAATCGAATTCGAAGACGTACAGGATCATATAGAGATCAGACCGGTAAGAATAGTCGGCGCCGAATTGAGTGCCTATGCGTCACCGGAGAAACGCCGGCGTGAGAGCATCGCCTGGGAAAAACTCGCTGTAAAAAAGCATGAAGACCGTTGACGCTAATTATATCCTTCGGTATTTGCTTGCCGATGTCCCCGAGCAATATGAAACTGCAAAGATAGCTTTCGAGAAAGATCGTATTCAAATACCGAATGAGGTTTTGGCCGAGACAATATATGTTCTGTCGTCCGACATCGGCGAGCGATATTGGCCGCAGTTAAACTGGCTGGTTGAATCGGAGATGTCCGAGGCATATACGATTAATACGGTAGGACCTGCATGAGTATCTTCGATATACTCTTGAGGTTGGTCATCGGCAGCGTGGTGGGATTCGCCATCGGACTCACCGGCATCGGCGGAGGCGTCCTGGTGCTGCCGTCGCTGACCCTGATCCTCGGCGTGCCCATCTCCCAGGCCATCGGCACCGCCAGCCTCTATACCTTCATCTCCAAGGCCTACGCGGGCATCGAACACTACCGGCTCAAAACCATCGACTTCGCCATCTCGGCGTTCATCCTGATCGGCGCGATCCCTGCCAACGTCGCCTCGGCCCTCTTCATCACAAGATACATCAATGCGAATGCTGGAGACACGGCCCGGCTGGACGCATTCCAGAACGGGCTGACCCTGGTGATTTCGGTAACCCTGATCGTGACCGTCGGCATGATCCTGTACCAGACCTTCAGGAAACAACAGGCCGCGGAGGCGATACTGGAACACGACGTTGCGTCTGCGACAGACATCCGGGAACCGGGCCCGGGCGCTCCAAGCCCTTCGAAGCAGACCGGTCCCGGCAGAAAGATCACCGCCATCATAGCAGGCATCCTGGTGGGGGCGGTGATCGGAGCCACCTCGGTAGGAGGCGGGGTCCTGATCATTCCGCTGTTGATCCTGATCTTCAGACTGCGGACCAACATCACCGTGGGTACCTCGATCTTCATCGGGCTCATTCTGGTGGGAGTCACGGCGCTGATCTACGGGATGGGCGGGCAGATGGAGCTGGTGACCGCCCTCGTGATGGCCGGAGCATCCTTCGTCGGAGTCTACTTCGGAAGCCGCATGACCTCCAAAATCCCGGACAAGGCACTCAGGATAGTGTTGTCGGCCATAATCCTGTTTTCGGCAGTATCGATGCTTTTCGGGCAGGGAGGACACTGAGTACACCCTCTCCGACGGGGAACGGCACTCGGGTCTCGGGTCTCGGATTACATCATCTTCCCGGAACCTTGATCCATTTTCGGTCCCGCGCGGAATCCTGCACCGCCTGAATAACTCGCTGTATGTAGATCCCCTGTCTCGCATCCGCCTCCGGTGATCGTCCGTCGCGTACCGCGTAGAGAAAATCCGCCAGACACGCCGCGTGGCCGCGGATCCAACCGGGCATGTTTTTGGGACTCGGAAAGGCCGCGGCCGGCGCGGGATACCGCTGGACCGTGTCTACGGCGGTCCAACCGGATAGGGGGAACTTCTCCCAGACGTCCGCGAACCCGACATCGGAATCATCACCGTCGACCGCGTGTGCCTGCCGATACACCTCCAGTACCGACGGCCGCAGACTATTGAACCGCAGGGCCCCGTGGGTACCGTGGATCTCGAAGCGCAGTTCGTCCTCTGTTCCCGTGGCGATCTTGCAGGCCTCGATCACTCCCCGCGCTTCGTCACCTCCCGCCACACACATGATGGCGACGTCATCTTCCGCATCAACGCGAACTCTTCGCGCGGGATCCCCGAATGCGGGACGGGTGGGATAGGCGATCCTCGAATCGGCACACACCTCCGTGTAATCTCCGATGAGGGTGTTCATCAGGTCCAGTGCATGCGAGGCCAGGTCCTGGATCACGCCTCCACCTGCATCGGAGGAGAGTTTCCACTTCAGGGGGGCAGCAGGATCGACGGAACCGGAGTGCAGGTATGCCGCCCGAAACGTCAGGACCCGCCCGACGAAATCGCCATCCATCAAGTGTCGGGCATACATGGTCGCCGGGAAGAACCGGTTCTGAAAGGTCATAGCGAAGGTCCCGGAATAGCCCTGTGACAGGGCGTTCTCGATCCGGCCGGCTTCCGCGGCGTTCACTACAAGGGGTTTGTCGCAGTAGATGTGCTTCCCGTGCTTCATCGCCGAGAGGAGCTGATCCAGATGGAGATTGTTCGGAGTGCAGATATGGACGATGTCGATCTCCGGATTCTCCGTGATCTCCGTATAATCGGTGGTACAGAGGGGTATTCCGTGCTCCCTTCCGGCTTTCGCCGCCGTCTCTCGGCGTGAGGTAGCCGCGGCCGTCACCTCGAAGGAGCCGGCCAATTCCGGATAATAGAAGGGCAAGTTCCGGTACCCGTAGAGATGGACCTTACCGATGAATCCTAAGCCGACAATTCCGACAGTGTAACCGTTCATCCCATTCCTCCTGCCTGTGATTCGCGATATACTAATCCGCGGTGAGTAGGGCACAGCGTTGCCCGTCGCACGCATTGTATCCCACCGGACCGGTTGTTACCAGTTATTCGAGGATTCATACCCGGCCGGATCATACTACGCGTCACATGGCGCGATGGACGGAGGAAGATATGGCAGTATTGATCACCGGCGGTGCCGGTTTCATAGGAAAGACCCTGGCGCGGGAGATCGCAGCCGCCGGCAGGGACGTGTTGGCGGTAGACATCGGCGATTCGGCCGACTTCGGCACCGATGATGAGGGCAGACTCGGAATACCGGAGTCCGGACGGATCGAGTACCGGCAATGCGACATCACCGACCGTGGATATCTATTCCGACTGGTGGCGGAAGCGGGGGCCCATGGAGGAATCCCGGGTCCATCTCCGACCGGTGACCCGGTGATACACCTTGCGGGAATTTTGACCGCCGGGTGTGACCGCAACCCCGACGCGGCCATGGCCGTGAACGTCGAAGGATTCAGGTCTGTGCTGGAGGCCGTGCGACAATATCGACTCGGTACGGCCGGAGCCGACGGCCCCGGAGCACCACGGGTAGTGCTTGCCGGCACCATCGGCGTCTACGGCAGAGACCTTCCGCAGCCGATAAAAGAGGAGATGCCGGCCGAACCGGATGGCTGGTACGGCGTCACCAAGTACATCTCGGAGCAGATCGGGGGGTTGTATGCCCGCAAACACGGAATCGACTTCCGGGCCGTCAGGATGGCGGCGGTGACCGGGGCGGGACGATCGGCGGGTTCCGGCAGTGCCAGCCTCTTCACCTCATTCATCGCCGAGAAGGCCGCCAAGGGAGAACCCTATACAATAGAGGCGAGTGAAGATACCGCCTATCCGGTCGTCTACATAAAGGACGCAGTCGCTGCAATCAGGGCGGTAGTCGACGCGCAGGAGGCTCCATCACGGATCTATAACGTGGCTTCCGGCCGGGTGGTGGTATCGGAGATGATCGAGCGCGTGAAGCGGCGGATACCCGAGGCAAAATATGCCTTCGCCCCCGATCCGGTGGTGATGGAGGTGGTCTCCGGCTACAAGGAGTGGCGCATCGACTGCAGCCGCATCGAGAAGGAGCTGGGCTGGCGCCCCGAGTTCGGACCGGGCCAGATGATAGACGACATAATCGACACCGTGCGGAGATCATGACGCATTCAGGCAGACCGGTCTTATGCCAGCCTGGAGATCGTGCTGAGAAGGGCCTTCTCGTTCACCGGCTTCGTGAGGAACTCGTCCATCCCGGTATCACCACGAGTATCAGAAGGAGAAAGAAATATCTCAGACCACTACCGCTTTTTCCGTTGGCACTCACTCTACCCCTCCGACAATGAATGATAATTATTTACAATCCAAAATGCAAAAATCCGTTTTCAGACGCAGCCGTTGTCGAGTCGTTATACTCCGGCCCTCCTCACACTCCCGGAATCCACCGCTCCGCGTTCCGGTGGAGGATATCCTCGGCGACCGCGTCCGCCAACTCGACACCCGGAACCACCACGCCTCCAGCCGCGTCGCCGTAGGAAGCGGCGATGCGCCGCCTCAGGGCATCGAAATCCACCGGCTTGCCGTAGGCGGCCTCCCGTCCGAAGACCAGATCGGTGCCGAAGAGGATGCGGCTCCGGTATTTGGTGAGGAACGCGGCCACCTTGTCGGGATCCTGGGCCGCCAAGTCCTTGATGCGGGCGGCAGTGTCCATTGCCAGGTTCGGGTGGGCGTCCAGACGTCTCGCCGCCTCGTCGGTGTCGTACTCCAGGGCCGCCATGTGGGCGGCGACGATAGTCAGGTCACGATGAGCCGCGGCCAACCGCTCGAGGGAGGCCACCTGTTCCGAGTGGTGGGGCACGTCGGAGCGGCTGTACATGTGCCACTCAGGATGCTGCCGATAGTACCCGGAGTGCAGATTGTCGTCGGAGAGGGGCTGCCAACAGGCCAGAGGCTCGCCGATGTGGGCGATCAGCGGCTTTCGTGCCTGCTCCAGGAACTCGAAGACCGGACGAAAGAGCGGATCGTCCACCATGACACACTCGCCGTCGGGCTTGCGGATCTCCATGCCGATATTCTTCCAGACCTTACAGGCCAACGCCCCGGCGGCGAAATCCTCCCGGAGGTCGTTCATGAGTCGCGTGGCGTATTCATCGGGTCGTTCGAAATCCTCCGGCAAAGGCGGATCGAAGGTGGTGACCCAGGCGAACCGATCCGGCCACCTCTCCCGAAGCCCCATGAAGGCGGGAACCTGCGTCGCCCGCCAATCCTCCTTCGGATCGTGGGCCACACAGATGTTGAGGACCTTCACGTTCATATCTCGCAGTGCTGCAACGGCGGTCTCATCCACCGCCCCGATGTGTCCATGTGCCTCGATGACCTTCATTATATATCCTCCGGGTGACAGTACGTTTGCATACAGACCCCACAATAGCGTACCCTGAAGAAGAATATACACCCTTGCTCGAAATCTACGGGAGGTTTTTTCATGAAGAACCGATTATACGCGATACACGGGGACGATTTCACCGATAGGGCCCTCTCGGAGATCCGGGAGATCCTCATCGAACTCTATGGGCAGGAGTCGGGGAATCGCAACTACGAGTTCCTGACCAGGCGAATCGAACGATACCTAGCTCCCCTCTCCGACGCGGAGATCGAATCACGGAAGCGATTCGATCCAAACGATCCATACGCCCACCTAGATGGGATGATCTTCGCCATCGCATACCCGGACAACGTATACGAAGACTCCCGCCCAACGCTCCAGACCCTGAATACCACCCTTTCGCGGTACTTCCCGGCGGTCGGCGGAATCCACATCCTGCCGGAACGGCGTATGAGCCATTATGACGTGTGGCCGCAGGATCTGCTGCACGTACTCAACCCATCGGACGGCGTTATTTTGGTGGAGGCCCTGCAGGAGCGGGGGGGCCTGGACGAGGACCGCCGTCCCGCCGACGGATACGAGGAGGAGCGGGAGCGTCTGACCGGCTCCTTTCTTCCGGAATGGCTGTCCGCACGAGATACGATCCTGCCTGGTGAGCAGGCCGGCCCCGCCATCATGGCCGTCATCGACGCCGCCTACGACTCTCACTTCAACGACGGCGGGTTCTCACAGATGGGCCGGGAGGAGATCGATCCCCGGTTCGGCGGAGACGAAGATTTAGGAGAGTTGTGCCGACGCTTTTCGGTGATGCTCGATTATGTGGTCAACCACATGGACATAGACAACCGGGAGCTGGAGGCGTTTCGGCGGAGCGAGGGCGACGGCTCATGCTTCATCGTGGTGACTCCCGAGGAGTACCGCCGTCTCAAGGATACCGGAAAGCTGGAGAAGACCTTCCGGCCGCGGCCCTTCCCGCTCTTCACCGGCCTCCGCAAGTACCCACGCTGGGCCCTGGATGCGGCCGGCTCCGAGGGTGCGGTGATGGGGCCGGCCGAACGGAACGAAGCGGTCCGCAGGATGACCGCCCGATTCGTGTCGGCGGGACTGCCGGAGCCGGACCCCCGGCTGACAGGCTTCCTCTCCATCGCCTTCAAGGTGCGGAACGACCAGGGACTCACCGCCGGCGACATCCGGACCTTCCGGGCGTTCACGGAGTACCTCCGGGAGCATACCATCGACCTCGACACCATCTTCGCCGATTCCAAGATCCAGCCGAATCAGAAGATCCTCATGCCCGGGGTCGGCGGCGATCTCGGGAGTCTCCTCGAAGCCCTCGGAGAGAACCCTGAATATGCCGAAGTGTTCTCCGAATACGAAGACGAGATCTTCGGGGAGCGGTTCTTCGTGTACACCACCTTCTCGGAATCTCAGCCGGACCTCAATCCGGTCTCCGAACGAGGCTTCCGCCTGATCATGGACGACCTCTTCACCCTCCTCGGCGCCGGCGACCTGGCGATGATGCGCATGGATGCCATCAAATACCTCTGGAAGGAGATCGGCAAGCGGAACTTCGATATGCCGGAAGGGAACCGTCTGATCCGGGTAATCCGCCTGGCCATGCGGCTGGCCGCGCCGCGAGCACTCCCGCTGGATGAGGTAAACAGCCCGGACCAGGAGGTATACGCGATGTTCGCCGACGGCGGCTTCGCCTATCTCTTCGGCCAGGTGAATGCCGTCCCCGCGGCGTTCAACGCGTGCGACCTCGGACCTATCCGTCGATACTGGGAGTGCATGCGCGACACCGCGCCGGACGATTTCGCCGCATTCGTCATGCTCAGCACCCACGACGGTCGCAGCGTCCAGGGCATCGCCCCACAGCGCTCCGACGGCCACGTCGCCATCTCCGAGTTCTACGCCCTGAAAGAGGTAGTGGAGGCCCGGGGCGGCAAGCCGAAGTTCCGCTCCGTCCCCAAGGGCGAAATCCCGGCGGATACCTTCGCCAAGGCCTGCCGGGAGGCGGGATTGGCTCAAGCGGAGATTCCCATCGGACTCCTGGAGCCGCTTTTCGAAGAGATCCCCGATGAGGTCCCCACCGGCAATACTCGGGCGGCCGTCTCCGTTGACGCACTGCCCGAGATCCTGAAGCTCAGGGAAAACTTGCGTGACCGTGACGGATTCCTGAGTGCCCTGGCCAAGACGACCGGACGGGACGCCGGCGATCTCGCCGAACTGCCGGCGGTGGACTACCTAGTAGAATGGATGATAGAGGGCCGGACAGTGTACGAACTCTGCTGCACCTCCAGGGACGCCTTCCGCCCCGAGAATCGACAAAGCGCCGCTTCGTCACCGGAGGTGGAAGCCCGGCGGTTGGCCCTGGCGCAGCTCATCGTCCTCTCGCTGGGGCAGACCGTCCCGGCCATCTACTTCAACGACCTGCTGGGGCTGGGGAACGACTTCGACGGCTTCCGCCTCTCGGGTAAGCCACGGGACCTGAACCGCCGTAAATCATACCTCCCCTCTCTGGGACTCGACGCGCCGGAGGATCCCTTCATGAAGGAGTACCTGCCCCGGATCAACGCCGTCCTGGCCGCCCGGTCGCAGGAACGGGCCTTCTATCCCGGCGCCGCCGAGTTCGAATACGCCGAACCTTCGGGCACGGTATTCCTGAACCACCCCTACGCCCGGGGGCAACACGCCTTCATCCTGGGAAATATCTCGGAGGAGCCGGTCTCGTTCACCCTGGACCTGACACAACTGGCCGGCGTAGACGCAGCCATACTCGAGAAGATCGCGACCCACGGTCTCAAGGAGCTGCTGACGGGCGCGCCACCCTCACGAACCGGCGATGTCGCCGGGATACCCATCGACCTACCGGCCTTCGGCGCGGTGTGGTTGAAAGCGGCCGAATGAAGGCGGAAGGCTGAGTCACGGCAACCAATGTTCTGTTCACAGGCAGTCGAGGTTCGTCTCGGTAAAAAACCGCCTTCGCCGCCTTCGAGGAAAGATCCGGCGTCACCTCGCCCCTTCTATAGAATCATCCGCCGCCCTTCGAACGACGAGTATCGGTTTATTCACCCCATACGGCGGGAAATCCAACTCTCGGAAACTCGAACCGTCGAACCAAGCCGCGATCTCGAAACCGGCGGAATACACGAGGCCCTCCATTTCGGCATATGTGTAGGCCCGTTGACGATGTATCTCCGGTTCCCCGTCCCCAAAGTCGAAGATGGTGACCGCGATCGATCCCGCTTCCTCCCATTCCATGATGTGTCGAAAGACAATCCCGTCGTACTCGTGAGTCAAGAGTCGATTATGGAGGTCTCGGAACAGCTCCGGTGTGTTAAAGTCGAAGAGGAAGAGCCCGTTCGGGCGCAGGTGCCGGTAGATGTTGTGAAAGGTCCGGGTTACATCTGAGGCAGTCTGCATATAGTTGATAGAATCGAAGGCGCACACAATCAAGTCGAAGGTGCGCCCCATATCGATGGTGGCCATATCGCCATGCGTAAGTGGGATCGTGGGGATACGCTTCCCGGCCTGTTCCAGCATCGGCTCGGAGATATCGGAACCTGCCAGATCCAGTCTTCCCGCATCATCGTCTTCTTGAAGCCGCTCGAGCAGGTTTCCCGTGCCACACGAGACGTCCCAGATCGACCGCGCCTCGAGACCCCACTCCTTTGACCTGTAGATGATGGTGGCATACCGAGGACTGTAAGACCCCCAGCCTTGGGAGTAAACACAAGAAAATTTATCGTACGGGCGAATCTCCATGCTCATGCTATCGTAAAGACTATAGATCCATTTCAGATAGCCGGCTTCGATGATCCCGAATTTTCTCCGGGGTAAGATCGTTCAGCCATAGAAACACAACCACTCCGGCGATAAAGAATGCTGCTGGAATCGCGGCCAGATGCAGCTTGATGCCAAAAGCGGCAGATGCCGATCGGGGATCGGATGCGAACCCTGTGGCTTCATGTATCGCCCAGAAGACCAATGCCTGCGACGCATATGAGAGCCGCCCGAAGAAGGCCCGGAACCCCAGATAGACGCCGTCATCGCGTCTGCCCCGACGGATCACAACCTCGTCGATCACGTCCGCCATCGCCGGCGTCATGAACATCCAGAAACCGCCGAAACCGAGTCCCCACAACGCCATGAACACCGCGAATCCGGTGTATCCGTTTACAAAGGTCATCGGGAATGCGGCCGCAGCCATCCACAGGCAGGTGAAAATCATGAGACGCTGGTTACTGCCGATTTTCCGGATTAGGAAGAGCCATAAAGGGACCGATACCAAGGCTCCTCCCAACATGGCCGCAAACACAACCGTCATGTCTCGGCTGCCGCCTGGGAGCACGAAGTCTCCCACGTAATGGATCGATCCGGTCATGCACATGGCGGCCGATTGATAGAAGAAGTAGAGGAGGATGAACGCAACGAACGAACGCTGCTTGAAGGCATCCCGAAGCTGCGAGAAGAAGGACGCCGCCTTCTCCCGCTTCCACGATTCGAGATACCGTCGGATCATCATACCATCTTCACGTACGCCCGGAATCATCAGCAGCGCCACCACGAGACCGACACCCAGGAATACCCAGGCATTCGTCAGATAGGTCGACGCGATGCCGTAGGAGATGATCCGTGTGGGTACGATGGTACCGGCTACGATTCCGAATACGCCGACGACGGTGGCGATACCGGCGGCTTTCTCCCTGCTACGGGCCTCACGAAATTTATCAGGAAACACGGACTGATAATTGACCTCCCATGTTGAGAAAAGTAGATCAAAGATACAGATCGTCACCACCATCCACAGAAAGACCGGAAGTGGAGCCGTTTCGGCCTCCAGGCCTGCCGGAACTGCGAAGATCGCCAAAAACGAGAACCCCCACAGCAACGCCGCGCCGATGATCCACGGGAATCGGCGGCCCAACTTCCCGGACAATCGGGTGGGTTTCGCCGTGAGATACCCGATCAGCGGGTCGTTCACCGCGTTCCATGCAGAATAGACCAAGATGGCCGCCGCACAGTATCCCCCCGGAAGTCCGATCTCCGTCTCGTAGTACTTGTACACCAAGGCCCCAAACGCGCCGATAAAAAACTCCGCCAGATACTTCCCAAGGCCGTACGAGGCCATCACGCCCAATCCCCGTCCCG
>CAZAKE010000079.1:0-21810 GCA_964485495.1 uncultured Spirochaetales bacterium | reverse complement strand
GCACGGTACGCGTACCGTGCCGGATTTTCAGCTCCTCCGGGGTATCCAGAGCCACGATGCGTCCCTCGTTGATGAATGCGACCCTGTCCGAGAGCGAGTCCGCCTCGTTCATGTCGTGGGTGGTGAGGAGCACCGCCGTGCCCCGTTCGGCCTCCTCTTTGATAATTCCCCTGATCGCACGGGAAGACACCGGGTCGAGGCCGTCGGTAGGCTCATCCAGAAACAGCACGTCCGGCCGGTTCACCAGCGCCCGGGCCATCATCAGCCGCTGCCGCATGCCCTTGGAGTACCGCTTCACCCGCTCGTTCATACGATCGCTCAACCCGACTCGTTCCAATACGGCTCCGGCGTCGAATCTCTTGATGCCGAACAGCCTCGCGAAGAACTCGAGGTTCTCCTTCGCCGACATCTCCGGATAAAGGTTCTTCTCTTCAAAACAGACCCCCATCCTGGAGCGGATCGAATCCCTGCCGCTCCGATGATCGAGTCCGAAGAGACTCACCCTCCCATCCTGGGGCGAAAGCATGCCGGTAAGCATCTTGATGGTGGTGGACTTTCCGGCGCCGTTCGGGCCGAGGAAGCCCAGGATCTCCCCTTCGGAAACGTCGAAACTGATCCCGTCCACCGCTACGGTCTTGCCGTACGCGAAACAGATCCCCTCCGCGACTATCACCTTCTCCGCCATAGATCCCTCCTGGAGTACCCGAGTGGTTTCGATTTTCAACACAGCACTCGTACCATTGTACTAATTATATAGTACAATTAGTCTTTTATTTTTTCAAGGAATTCAGGAAAAAAGGCCAGAAAACGAGTAAATTCGACCGAACCCACCCAATACTCATCGAAATCCTTACTCTGTACGGAAATTTTTTCGATTGATATTCTGCTTGTGCAAATCAGCCCGGTTCAGTATATTCTGCGAACAGGAAATCGAAGGGAGATCCATGGACCAAACTGAACGAATCGAGATGTTGAAGACCGGACGAATCGCCCCTACCCTCCTGAAACTGTCTCTCCCGACGGTGATCGGGATGCTGGTGATGGCGGCGTACAACCTGGCAGACACCTTCTTCGTCGCACTATTGCGGGACACCGCGTCCATCGCCGCGACAGGTATCGTGTTTCCGATCTTTCAGCTCATCGGCGCCATCGGGCTCACCTTCGGGATGGGTTCCGCCAGCGTCATCAGCCGCAGACTCGGTGAGAACAAGCATGAGGAGGCCGACCGCACCGCGTCTACCGCCTTCTATACTGCTCTGATCATCGGGATCCTCTTCGCGATCTTCGGCGCGACGTTCACGGAGCGGATCATGCGCCTCTTCGGCGCCACAGACTCGATCATCGAGGCAGCCACACTTTACGGGCGGATCATCCTCGGCGGGTCTCTCTTTCAGGTCCTCAACATGACCCTGAACAACATCATCAGATCGGAGGGCGCGGCAGGCTACAGCAGCATCGGAATGATGCTCGGGGCCGGGCTGAACATACTCCTCGATCCGATCTTCATCTTCCTGTTGGACATGGGAGTAGCCGGCGCCGCGACGGCCACTATTATCGCCCAGGGAATCGCGACGGTGTACCTTCTCTACTTCTTCGTCATGAAGAAGGGGGTGCTGCATCTGCGGCCCTCCCGGTTCACTCCGTCGGTGACGATATATGCCGGGATCATGGCATTGGGGTTGCCCACCTTCGTACGGCAGATCCTTGGCAGCATCTCGTTCGGGTTGTTGAATAATGCCGCGGGGAACTACGGTGATTCGGCCATCGCCGCCGTCAGCATCACCGCTCGGGTGTTCATGCTCGTGATGATGATCATGTTCGGCCTGTCCCAGGGGCTGCAACCGCTGGCGGGGTACAACTACGGCGCACGCTGCTTCGACCGGGTCAGGAGGACCCTCAGGATCTCGGCGGAGTGGTCCCTCACGGTGGCGGGGGTTGCCGTGGTCGTCTTTTTCATATTCGCGTCGCCGATCATGCGGCTCTTTGCACCGCAGAACCAGGAGGTGATCCGACTCGGGACCCTGGCGATGCGCATGATGGCCGCCGGCATGCTGCCCATCGCCTTCGCGGTGGTATGCGGCGGATTCTTTCAGGCCCTCGGCAAGGGTCGGGCGGCCCTGCTGCTGGCGCTGGGACAGCAGGGCCTCTTCCTGATCCCCCTCCTCATCATCCTGCCCCGATTCTGGGGTATCATCGGCATCTTCGTCTCTCAGCCGGTAGCCTTCGGCGTGGCGTTCGTTTTCGCCGTATTTCTACTGCGGGGCGTATTTGAAGATATCCGCCGGCAAGAGCGGTCGGCCTGAGATCCATCGAGCACACCAATGACGACGGATAAAGATTCGGAACAGGGAAGGACCATCTCAACGGAAGAATTGTTGGCAAGAGTTGCTATAAAACACTTGTCAGCGTTATAATACAGAAAATTTTCCATTACCAAAGGACGGCATATGAAGAGCATCGTAATCACCGGCAGCACCAGAGGCATCGGCCGCGGCCTGGCCGAGAATTTCCTGAAGTCCGGATGCGCCGTGACCATCAACGGCCGAACCGAAGAGGCGTGTGAATCAGCCGCAGCCGAATTACAGAAGGCCTACGGCACGGGCCGCGTAACCTTCTCAGCCGGAGACGTGACCGACCCGGAGGACCTGGTCCGGTTGTGGGAGACCGCCGCCGGCACGTTCGGCCAAGTCGACATCTGGATCAACAACGCCGGAGTCGGTCACCCCATGAAGAGCATCTGGGAGCTGCCTGTCGAGACGATCCACCGGGTCGTGGACGTCGACCTGAAGGGTACCATCCTGGGGTGCCGCATGGTGATTCCCAGGATGATGGAGCAGGGATTCGGGCACATCTACAACATGGAGGGGTTCGGGAGTAACGGTCGTGTGAGACCCGGCCTGGGGGTCTACGGCACGACGAAGGCGGCGGTACGCTACCTCACCAAGGCACTGAACGCCGAGGTGGCAAAGGAGGCACGGGGGGCAAAGCGGAACGACGCCGGCGTCAAGGTCGGCGCCATCAGCCCCGGCATGGTCATCACCGACTTCCTCTTCTCACAGTTCGAAGACGATCCCGAGGGGTGGGAGGAGGCCAAGGGAGCCTTCAACATGCTCGGTGATACGGTGGAAACGGTTACCCCCTGGCTGGTCCGGAAGATGCTCGGGAACACGAAGTCGGGCCGCCTGTTCGATTGGCTCAACCCCGGCAAGATCATCTTCCGCGTACTCACGGCCACACTGCGAAAGCGCAACGTCGTCGACGAGGTGCTCGCATCGAAGTCCTGATCCCTGATAGCCGCCGCCGAGTACGGTTTGCGGTTTACGGCTTCCAGCTCAGCGTCACGTGCCACTGGGAGCGGAACTCTCCGAGCTCCTTGTGCAGTTCGGTAGCCAGTGTCGGTTCCCGATCGATCAGGTTCGATTTCTCCGCCGGGTCTTCCGCCAGGTTGTAGAGCTCGTTGGGTTTACGCCCCTGGTTGTGGATGAACTTCAACTCGTCCCGCCTGATGCCGGCGTTGAGGCCGAACGCCCCGATATAGACCGCGTCCCGCACCGGGTCGGCGCCGCCGCGGAGTAGCGGAGTCAGGTCTCTTCCGTCGAAACCCCGCGCCTTCCGATCCGACTCACCCTTCGCCTCCGGCAGGGCCACTCCCAATAGCGACGCCACGGTAGGTGCGAAGTCGACGTTCTCGACAAGGGTTCCGCATCGCTGACCCGACGGGGTCACACCGGGGATCCTGGCGATGAATACGATCTTGGAGAGTTCGTCGTATAAGGGCACACCGAATTTCCGGATGGTGCCGTGCTCACAGAGCGGCTCACCGTGGTCGGATACCACCAGCACCGCGGTCTCCTCCCGGATCCCCAACTTGTCGATTGTGTCGAGCACCCTTCCCACCATCACATCAATATGCGTGGCGTCGCCCATGTAGTTGGCGATCACGTGGGCCTTGTCCTTGTCGTTCATCCAGGAGGCGTCCGGCCCCAAGGGCATGGGGATGTACCGCTCCCAGCCGTCCTGATACATGGTGTCGTAGGGAGGTACCGGAGCCCACGGCTCGTGAGGATCGAACGAGTCGATCCACAGGAAGAAATCGCTCCTATGGTTCTCTTCCATCCAGTCTATCGCCTTGTCGAACAGGAGCTCCGGGCAGGCCTTCCCATAGGTCTCCAGGGCATACGCCCTGTTCCGGTAGGTGGCCGGCCAGAAGGTCAGCTCCCGGCCCTCGCCCCACTCGGGATAGTAGCATTCGGGGATCTCTATCGCCGCCTCGGAGACCGGCGGGTAACACTTCCCCTCGGAAACCACCTCGAACGTATCGAACCCCCGGTGCATGTTACTCGCCTCCCTGAAGGGTGTGTCGCTGAACGCCGCGGTCATGTATCCGGCGTCCCGCAGTACCTCGGCGATATGCATGTCGTAACTCCGTAACGGACACCACGGGCGGTTGGTGAAGGTGAAGTTGCCGGAGACCATGGCGGTGCGGGACGGGACGGTGATGGGATATTCGGCGTAGGCGTTTTCGAAGAACACCCCCTCCGCCGCCAGTCCGTCGATTCTAGGAGTCTTGCATATCTCGTGACCGCCGCATCCCAGGAAATCCGGCCTCAGGCTATCGAGCATCAGTACCACTACATTCATCGTTCCCTCCTGTCGCTATCGCCGCGGCTCAAACCAATCCAAGTCGCTCGAACTGCTCCGCCGGGCAGTCGTTTTCACTCATGAGTTCGGTCATCAGGGAGATCATGCGAGACTCAACTTCAGCATTTTTGATCGGGTGCTCCTGGGCCGGATCTCTCTCCAGGTCGAACAGCAGGGTTTCGAACCGGGGCCGCAGCCCCAGTGCCGCGGCGGATGCGATCTGCATGGTCCGGCACCCTTTCGTGAACGGAAACGGTTCGGCGAGCCGAATATCCGACAGCTCCTCCACCGTAAACAGAGTACGCATGTGCGTCGGCATCAGCGTGTAGTTATGCAGGGGGGTGTTATCGGCCGCAGGGGCCCGCATGTAGACATACCTGCCGTCGGTGACATTCACATGACCGCCGTGTAACCCGAAGAGGAGGCCTTTGCGGACATCGCCGTCTTTCTTCACGATCGGACCGAGAGGCACCCCGAGCATGTCCTTCGGGATCTCCTGCCCGAAATACTCGAGGAGCGTCGGGGCCAGGTCGATGGTCTGTACCAGCGCCTGCCGCCGCTCGTTCTTGATTCCGGTTCTTGGATCCCAGATGAAGAGCGGAGTGTGGGCGATCTCGTTGTAGAAGGGCATGGCGCATTTCGCCCACCAGTCATGCTCCCCCAGCAGGAACCCATGATCGGTGTTGACGATCAGCATGGTGTCCTTCCACAGGTCATGCCGGTCCATCGCGTCCAGCACCCGGCCCAGGTAGTAGTCGCACATCGAGATCAGAGCCGCGTTCATTCCCCGCATGTGCGGTATCCATCGCCTGGTTTCCTCATTCACCGGCTCGTATCCGGGCCAGTCGACGTGATACGTCTCAAGGTCTACCTCCGGATACAACTCCCGAAACCGCTCCGGAACGAAGTAGGGCTCATGGGGATCGAAGGTCTCGATGTGCAGAAACCACGAGTCTTCGCCTGCGTTCCTGTCGATGAAATCCACTCCGGCCTTCATCGTCCGGGCCTGAGGATAATCCTCCTCCTTCGGCATGAACTTCCGGTTGACCCTGTCTTGCGTATGCCACCGATCCGGCATCGCGTTCCGGCCCAGGGCGTTCGGCGCAGGAGGTTCATCGGCCACCTGACCGATCCAGCGGTCTCCCTCCTGCCCGCGCATGAACTCCCAGGTGGAGTAGCGGTGATGGTAGGTGCAGCCACCGTCTTCCCAGTAGTGCTGGTGATCGCTGGCCAGATGGGTGTGGATCTCCGCCTTCCGCAGGATCTCGGGCATGGAATCGTCGAACGGCTCCAGCGGTCCCCAGCTGCGGTGCAGGAAGTTGAGCCTGCCGGTGTGGAGTTCCCGCCGGGCAGGCATACAGGGCATGCTGCCTACGTAGCTGTTGTCGAAGGTCACCGTGTGTTGGGCCAGCCGAGAAAAGTTCGGCGCCTTGACCCAGTCACACCCATACGGCGGCAACATGTGCCGGTTGAGAGAATCGAACATCACCATTATCGCTTTCATGCCTGTTACGGTACCGGAAAAACCATACGACGGCAAGTGTGATTGATAGTGATCCGAATTGTGTGGAATTCACCGGAATCACAATAGAATAGTGTAGAATTCGCTCCCAGTTGTGCGGGCATACCACTAGCCATACTCAGAACTGCCGGCAAGAGGCAGGGATCGGCACGGAGTACTCATCCGTCTTCCCGGAGCATCTCCTTGAATTTGCGCTCGATACGCGCCGTCAGATCGTCTATCCTCGAACCGAACTCCTTCGATGACAGATGCAGCCGTTCACGGATGAAATCGATCGCATCCTGTCGCTCCTTCGCAAGGGCTCGGGTGAAGAGAGACTGGCGCAGGAATCCGGAAAGGATATCCTCCATCCCCAGTAACTTGAAATAGGCGATACTATGCTCCGCGGAGACCCGCGCCAGGTATTGAACCGTGTCGGCCACCTCGCGGATCTTGCCGCTCATCGAATCGGGATCGTCGCGGCCGAAAGACTCGAGCAACTCATGCCACCAGGATTCGGTCTCCGTGCCGCTATCACCCTCGCCGCCCGAAGCGAACGCAGATCCGCCGGATTTTTCCGCTTGGCCATGAGACTGTATCGGTTCGGCAGTACCCGCGGGGTGACGGTAGGTCATGTCTCTGGTCTGGCGGATCGCCCATGCCGTCAGTGTACGAACCAGCCTGGTCGACGGTATCTCCGGCTCGTAGATGTCCGGAATTCGAAACAGGAGGTCGGCGTCCCAGGCGTACGGGACGATATCGTACCGGTTCCAGATCCGGTGGAAGGTAAAATCTCTCCTTCGACCGAGTCGATCGATGTAGCGCGCAAAGGCAGGGTTTCCCGGGGTAGCCCCGGCAAAGGAGTACCCGAAGATTCTGACCGGCCGGCCCCGGCTCCACTCATCTCTGGTCTCATGGAGCCAGGATGCCACCACCGGCGTGAGGGTTCCTCCGAGGCTGTGGCCCGTCACGATCAACTCCTCCATATCGGGGCCGTTGTCCTCTTGCACGGCGTTTCGAAGTCCGTCGACAAGCTCGATTCCGCCGGAACGCATCCGGCGTACATGATCGAAGCCCCGGCGGGTTCCCAGGGCGACGGCAGGCTTCTTCCTGAGCAGGCCGCCGCCATAGGCCCACCGCTCCTGCCGGTCGACAGCAAAATCTTCGACTCTCCACCCGTATCTGGAGATCGGATTGGTACCGGCGATCGAAAGGACATATCGCTCGGGACTCTCCTCGCAGCGTGCGAGAAGGGCCGCATTGTCCGCCATTACGAGCCCCTCGCGATCCCGGGAGTAGATCCCGACGCCCCACCGTAGCGACCACTCGCCGACAAGCTCTCTCAAGGTCTGATCCTGCAGTGCGTCCTCTACCGACTCCTGAATGTCTCGTTCGAGAGAGTCCATTCTCTTATATTTTAGAAATCCCATCCCCGACATCATGGCCAGGGCGAAGATCGTGCCTATCTCATGGGGATATTCCATAGGTATCACTGTACACGGGAAAAACCGCGAATACAATCACCAAAGCAATTCCAAATGTAGCAGTAGCTACATTTGGAATTGCATGATCTCTCTATATAGTAGGATGCCTTTTCTCTGGCGTCGACGAGGAACGAAGTCGACATCGCAGAATAGGAACTGATAAACGTCTTACTTTCTACTTACTTTTCGAATTGCTGACACTATCGTATTCATATGGAAAAAACATCCGGAGTGCTGTACAGTATGATTGGTTCGGCATACACCGATCGACAGAACGTGTTGGGAGTTTGTACATGAAGAAACAATTTGATACCCGGAGACGGGTGATTCTCCTGATCGCGATGTTGCTGCTTTCGTGTTCGGTCGTCTTCGGACAGGAGACGCCGGAAGCGCAACCGGCGGAGACGACAAGAGAGGAGGCGATCAACGAACGAACCGCCAAACCGGCGGCATTCGGCATGTATATCGGTCTCGGGCCGGCTATCGTTGGAACAGACCTAAGAGTCGGCAAGGTGTACGGCTACCTCAGCGGCTCTCTCCTGCTCCCTATGGTATATGACCACCTCAAGATCGATGCCTCCTTGGGTATCGGGCCGGCGTTCCGGTTCTTCTCCGACAATTGGACCTTTCATGTATACGGCACGGCACAACTCGACTTGGAGGGAATCAATACGGTAGACATTATTCTCGCAGTCGGTGCCGGACTCGGATGGCGGTTCGTCCACCCCAAGGGATTCACCCTCGGTTTCCGCCTACCCTTCCTCGGGTATGCCATCCCGATCCGCCAACCGTCGGGATTCTTCGATCTCAGTCATAACGCATTACGCGTGGCGTACTACTATTTTACCTTCGCGAAATCGACTCCCGTGTTCAGCATCGGATACACGTTTTAGGAGAAAGGTATGCAGAATCAATATATGCACGATACGGGATACGGGAAGAAACAGGACAAACACCTCCTACGGTACTCGCGACCGTCTCTTCGCGGCTTCCAGCTATTCACAGTCATTGTTGTCGTCCTGCTCGCCACAGGATGCCTGGCGGCCGGCACCTTCGAGATTTCATGGACCGTCGAGGGTACCGTCACGTTCGAAGAGGGCCACGATCCTGCATCGACTACCTTCAAGATCGGCGCCTTCATGACGAGTTACTCAACCTTCGACGGATATTCCTACGACTATAGCTACCTCGGGGCACAGATAGGAACGCCGCAGACCATTACCGAAGGCAGCTCCTACTCGTTCACCATCGATTTCATCGACACCGAGTACGGCGCCACCGGCAATGAGACTATCTATCTATATATCTGGGAGGACGACGACGGGAACGGGATTCCGAGCTACGACGAGACCTATTACTACCCGGAGGATATGTCCACGTCCGACGTTTATTATGATTCCAGAGCCGTCTTCAGCTATGTCGACTCCCGTGGATGGACCATCGGTTACAACTACGACTATTCGCTCTTCGGTTCGGACAATCAAACACACTACATACAAGACGGTGATGTCATCTCCGGCGTGAATTTACGCGTTCCCTATTTCGATTACAATTATGAGTGAACGGCAGATAGGTGAGGAAGAAATACGGTAAAGATACGAGCGCAGCCTTCCGGTACAGCTATTCCAGATGTAGCGTTAGCTACATTTGGAATAGCATGATCTCTCTTTATTGTTGCCCTTTTCTCTGGCGTCGACGAGGAACGAAGTCGACATCGCAGAAAAGGAACTGATATGCGTCACAACCCTACCTACTTTTCGAATTGCTGCTTCCGGTAGTGCGGCCATGCTTCTATATTGCCATGGCAGTTTGCCATGGAGGTTTCTCCTTAAGGGATTTTTCTATAATCAAACTGTACCAGGGTTCGTCTTTCCTGACTGAAGACCAAGCCCAGCTCAAATATCAGCACTCCCGGTTCCCCCCTGTACTTTTGGGTGTAGTTTCGCGCCCGGACCTGCTCCATGGCACTGTTGGAGCCGCCCTCGGATACATCCCCGGGGATTACCTTGATCTCCATTACATAGATTTTATGTTCAAGCCTCACGGTCAAATCAGCCTGGCCATGGTTGTTGACGTCTTCCGGTATAACGGTACAGGTGAGGGAAACAAAGAAGGCGTAAAGTACGGAAGCATAGTATCCTTCAAAATCAGCAATATCATTATTGGAGAAATTCCGCCAAGGAATCCCCGCGAATACCCGCCTAAGCGCACTCTCCAGCCCCGGCAAGTCTGCCGCCATGAGGGCATCATACGCGCTGCTTTGATACTTGAAACGCTGATCGAAGATATCTGTGTACCCGGTGAACAGGGCGTTACTGAAAGCGGATTTTACCTCAAAATTGGGGACCCTGAGTCGGTAGGTCAAGATGCCCATTTTTTGAAAGCTCTTCTCAATGGTCAGGTAGCCGCTCTGAAACAGCAGCACCGATGGGGGAATATGATCCACTTCGAAAGAGCCCATCTGCTCATCGGTGAGTTCGATATCTTCCAGATCCGGCAGAAAGGAGCGGTTTTGCCGCAAGAGCTTAACCAGAAATGTGGGGGTCCCTGTTTCAAACCAATAATTCCGGTAACTCTTGTTCTTGCTGATAAAGAGCAGTATATCAAAGGGATTGTATACCGCCTCCCCCAAAAAGTTGTAGCCGTTATACCAGTGCCGCAGCTGCTCCCAGTCCACGCCCGACAGATGCTCCGCAAAGACGGTTTCCACGTCACGCTGGGTGTAGCCACAGATGTCGGCGTAGTTCTGATCAAGAGTAATATCGCTAAGATTATTGATACCGCTGAAGATGCTCACTTTACTGAATTTGCTTACCCCGGTGAGAAAGACGAATTGGAGAGCGCTGTCCAGTTCCTTTATGGGTGAGTAGAATTCTTTCAGCAAGTCTCGCATAAGCACGGCTTTTTCCGGGTACTCGATGTTGTCCAACATGGGTTTGTCGTACTCGTCCACCAATACCACCACCGGAGAGCCGGTGGTCTTATACAGGGATTGAATGAGCTCATTCAGCCGGTTCGACAGCCCCCGTACGGTCAGGCTAATGCCATGGGGTTCCGCTATCCGGTCCAGAACCGGAAGCAGCTTGTTTTCAAAATCTTCCTCGTCCCGCAACAGCCCCCCTGCAAAGTCGATCTTGACCACCGGATACTGTTTGGTCCAGTCCCACGAATCGTGTATGGCCAGACCTCTAAACAGCGGTTCGTTTCCTTCAAAGAGTTCTTTAAAGGTGTCCACCAACAGGCTTTTACCGAACCTGCGGGGTCGGGAGAGGAAGTAGCGGCCCGGGACTCTCGTCAAAGGTCCGATGATGCCGGTTTTATCAACGTAGACCATGTCGTTTTTGAGAATCGAACTGAGGGTACTGATCCCGATTGGCAGGGGTTTCGTACGCAGCCTCCACGGCTGATTCTATACCACCGCCCGGCGGAGAGTCAAAGGGGCCATCGCTCCTTTAACGCCGGTCTGCTCCGCGGCTTGAATGTTGAATATTAATCGAGGGACAATAGTTCGAACCCGGAAACATCTACTCACAACCCGGGAACAATCGCCCTGCGTCTAATTGCGATTTTTTCTACAACAGGATACCATAGAGACGAAAGGAGGATCTAGGTATGTATACTCCGATTCCGGCAGGATCCCAATGTACCGCTTTACGGATCGTTTCGCTCTGTCTCTATGTCGCAGTGGTAGTCACAGCCGTCATAGCGTCGTTCTTCTCGTTCCGTGGCCTGTACGACCTGACCGATCCGTACAGCATCGGTTCTCTGCTGTCTCTTGTCGCGTTTCCGATCTTTGCCATGCAACCGGTGTTGGCGGCCCGATTGAAACTACTAGACCGGATATTCGGACTCGACAGGATCCTCTCCTTTCACAAATCCATGGCAATCCTCGCGGGTTGTCTCATCATCATACACCCGCTGCTGCTCACCATCGGTATGGGAGACCTGTCCCTCCTCCTGTCCTTCGACTGGCCATGGTTCTATCTGGTCGGCAAGGGGGCCGTGCTGGTTATCGTCGTGCTCGCAGTCTCGACTCTGGGCCGAAAGCTGATCGGTCTCGGATACGAGAGGTGGCGGGGCCTGCACAATATCACGGCGATCCTGCTGATTATTGCCGGCTTCATCCATAGCCTGCTGAGCGGGAGCGATCTCACCATACCGGCCGTGCGTGTCATCTGGTTCGTTCTGCTTGCCGTCTCGCTCTCGGCATATACCGTTCACAAGATTATCAACCCGATTCGGCAGCGGAGGCGGCGCTATACCGTGACGGAGGTTCGTCAGGAGACCCATGATGTCTGGACCATACGGTTGCATGCGCCGGAACCATCGGCCGGCAGCGTGAAGTACGACCTTCCGGCCGTACCGGGACAATTTCAGTTCCTCACCCTGCTTCGCGGTAGAGGATTGCCGGTGGAGGAGCATCCGTTCACGATCTCTTCGGGTGGAGGATCGGAGCCGTCGATCCACAGCACCACGATCAAAGCCTCCGGCGACTTCACCCGGACTATCGAATCGACCGTCGTCGGAGACACAGCCCGAATCCAGGCACCCTTCGGCCGCTTCTCCTATACCCTCTATCCCGAGGAGAAGTTCCTCTTCATCGCCGGCGGCATCGGGATAACACCGTTCATGAGTATGCTGCGGCACATGCGCGACGGCGGAAGGAATGATTCGGCCAAGAATGTGATTCTACTGTACGGTAACAAGACGGAAGCAGACATCGTGTTCCGTGAAGAGCTGGAGGAGATGTCCGCAGCCAAAGGCTCTCCGAGGCTCACCATCGAATATATACTCGGCGATGCCCCGGATGGTTGGAAGGGGAGGCACGGCTACATCACCAGCTCACTCATTCGCGAATCGGCCGGTGATCTCTCAGAGCGAGGATGCTACGTCTGCGGCCCCCCGCCCATGATGAAATCCGTCGTCGCCTCACTCCGTAGTCTCGGCGTCCCGAAGAACCAAATCCGGTGGGAACGGTTCAGTTTTTAATGCTATTCACACGCAACCATTCGCGTGCAAGTTACATGAAATCAGAGAGGAGCGAGCAATGAAAATTTCCATGTGTCACTACAGCCTCCATCGTACCTGGAAAGAGGAAGGCTGGTCTCTGAACAGGCTGGCAGACTACGTATCCTCCCTCGGTGTCGAGGGAATCGATTTCCACACGCGACTGATCCCAGCCGACACCACCGGCGAGAAG
Organism: uncultured Spirochaetales bacterium; assembly: GCA_964485495.1. Classification (GTDB taxonomy): domain Bacteria; phylum Spirochaetota; class Spirochaetia; order CAZAKE01; family CAZAKE01; genus CAZAKE01. Next base: position 8,984 of record CAZAKE010000079.1, on the reverse strand, counting down.
CTCCGCAGAGTCGTGTCGGACGCCGGACTCGAGCTGACGGGAGTATCCTTCTCCAACAACTTCAACATTCCGGATCCGGATGAACGCAAAGCACAGATCGAGCAGGTCCAGAGTTGGATACGGCTGGCCGCGGATGCCAGAGCGCCGGTCTCGAGGATCTTCGGCGGACATCTGAAAGACCGTACCGACCCGAAGGCCCGCCAGGAGGGGATGAAGATCATCCTCGACGCCCTCGCCCAGGTGGCCGAGACCGCCGAGGAATCCGGAATCGTCCTGGCACTCGAGAATCACGGCGGTCTCCCCTGTCTGGGGGAAGAGCAGGCCGAAGTAATCGAAACGGTAGCCTCGCCGAATCTCAAGGCTACCGTCGATGTGGGCAACTATATGCAATGCGGTCAAGAGGCACAGGTAGGCACTCGCCTCGCAGCTAAATATGCGGCCTACCTCCACTTCAAAGACTTCCTCAAGGTGGACGACCCGTCGACTCCGTGGGGATGGAATATCGAGCCCTGTACCGTGGGTGAGGGAAGCGTCGATCACCTCGCCTGCCTGCGTGCGCTCAGTGAAGCCGGCTATGCCGGATACATCGCTATCGAATATGAAGGAAAAGAGGCCGAGTTGAGCGGCGTACCCAAGAGCGTCGAATATACGCGCACGGTCGTCGAGGAGCTGAACGGATGAAGCAGTTACGGGCGGGCATCATCGGACAGGGACGCAGCGGCCGGGACATCCACGGGAAGACGTTGTCGCTCATTTCGGAGAAGTACCGGATCGTCGCGGTATGCGATCTCATTCCCGACAGAAGAAGCCGGGCCGAAGAGGAGTACGGGTGTGTGAGTTATGCCGACTACCGTGACCTGCTTGCCCGGGACGATCTCGATTTCATCATCAACGCGAGCCCGAGTCATCTGCACGCCCCAATTTCGGTTGAGATCATGGAAGCCGGATTCCACTGTGTCAGCGAGAAACCCATGGCCCCCGACACCACCGGCGCCAGGCAGATGATAGACACCGCCGAGAAAACGGACCGTATTCTCATCATCTACCAGCAGTCGCGGTTCGCGCCGTACTTCATGAAGGTGCGTGAGGTGATCGAGTCGGGCGTGCTCGGCCGCATCGTGCAGATCAACATCGCCTTCAACGGGTTTGCCAGGAGATACGACTGGCAGACGCTGCAGGAGTTCGCCGGCGGGAACCTGCTCAACACCGGCCCGCACCCGTTGGATCAGGCGCTGCAGCTCTTCGGCGAGAAGGAGGAACCCCGCGTCACCTGTGTCATGGAGAGGGTGAATACGGCGGGTGATGCGGAGGATCATGTGCTGTTGGTCCTATCGGGAGAGGCATCGCCGACGGTACGCCTGGAGATATCCTCCTGCTGCGCCTATCCGGTGCCCGTCTACAGTGTCTACGCCGAAAACGGCGGTCTCACCGGAACGATGGAGTCGATCGAATGGAAGTATCTCGAACCGGACCTCATGGCTGCGAAGCCCAGGCTTCAACGAGAACCGCTCCGGCACAACGACGGTACCCCTGCATATCCCCGGGAGGAGCTGCGCTGGATAGAAGGATCCTGGACGGTGCCGGAGGCCGAAGGCGATCTGTTCGCAACGATCAACGGAAGATTCTATGGGATGCTCTACGACGTACTCGTCAACCGAACACCACCGGTGATCACCCCGAAGCAGGTCCTGCGCCAGATCGCGGTGATTGAGGAGTGTAAGCGGCAGAACCCATCCATCTACGCGCAACAGTGACGCAGAGTGTAGATCGAAGGGAGAATTTGCACGTGTAATCGGATCGTTCAGTGATATATTAATGTCGGCGTATGCCGTCTCTCATCAGGATTCATCCATCGGGATTAATCCATCGGGATTAATCGAAGGAAAGTAAAAATGATACACAGTACGCCGCAGATCCGTCTCTGGTTCCTCCTGACAATGATTGTATGCTGTCTCGGTCCGGCCGGCCGATTCACCGCCGGAGCCGATCCGCTGCACCTTCTCGAATCCGAATCCCCGTACGTAATCGGTGACAAGCGGTTCGAGATCCGCACCGAAATCGGGTATGAGACCGGCCTTATCTCCGACCTCTACCTCACACCATCGATCGGATTCGGCATCATGGAGTGGCTCGATACTCGCATCTCCGTTACGGGAGTACATTTCTTCGAAGACAACACCCGAACCCCCTGTAGTTATTCGGTAACCGTAAAAACCCGAGTCATTCAGCGAGACGACTTCCCCTTCAATCTCTTCCCCTACCTGGATCTCCACCATGTGCTGACTCAGCCCGTCGAGTTCGATGTGGTTACAAAAGACGGACTTTCGACACGAATCGTCTCTCCACACACCGACAAAGGCATGGACCTCTCCGCGGGCTTCGGTGGATACCTGCGGTTCGTTACAGGACCCTTGACCATCCTGATTCCCTTCGGAGCCGAATACTCTCGTACATTCCTGCGCGACTACTACACGCCCTTCGCTGAGGGTGCGGCCAAGAACAGGATCAGTTGGCATGTTTCCCCCGGAATCGCAGCTTTCGACGACGTCTTCGGCCTGACGGTGCAGAACAGATTTGTACACTGGTTCGATCGGGGTTTCTCATATGAAATCACCCCGACGATCACTCTCTCGACCCCTTCGGGACTCTCGGTGAGTATGGGGGTAGGAATACCGGCGTATTCAGGGGGAATAGTGAAGGTGATCATGGACATCGGCTTCGCCACCCCCTCGCTGATGGCCTACGGATCGAGTTCCGATGGCGAGGAGGAGGGATTCGGATGGTGACGAAGATGAAAAGTTCGATGACGGTGAGGACACTGCCGGCAAGGGCGATATGGAAGACGGAACTTGTCAGGCAAATCGGAGTTATCGGCCTCATCATTTGCCTCGTGTGTTTCCCGCTTACCACCTGTATCAACGAGAACTACCCCTTCTTCCTCGACGGTACCGACTCTGGCGATGACGCCGACGGCGCCGATCTCGGTACCATCGAGCTCTCCCGTACCTCCGGTGCTCCCGGCACCATCCTGAACATTACCGCGACTCCCGACCTGGATGGCTGGGACACGCTGGCGGTCTTCTTCGACGAGACCGGGGTGCCCGTCATCGGCGCCGACCCTGTGGCCGGAGAGTATCAGTCTTTGGTGCCCGTTCTCGATGCCGGGGAGTACCAGATCACCCTGCGGAACCTTGAGCAGGAACAGGTCTCCGACACCATACCGTTCACGGTGGAGACCGAGGCCGATACCGGCGAGTTGCCGGGTGTCATAATAGAAAAAACGATCACGGAGGAGTTCGAGGGAATACAGGCGGTCGGCGATACGTTGGCACCCAAGATGGTGAGCGCAGGGATGTTGACTGCAGATCATCAGCTGCTGCTGGATTCCGAGATAGACCGCATAGAGACGGTTGCAGGTGTGATCGGTGATGAGATCGCCCTGCTCACGGATGAGGAGAAAACCATTCTGGACACCCTCTTCTATGCCGCCGAAGCCGCTCTCGCGGCCGAAACTACCCGGAAAAGCATTACCGCCTACGCTCGGAACGTATCCTTCGATTCCGACTATTCGCGACACTACTTCTGCATCACCATGGACGCATACTCATCGTATATCACCTTCAGCAAACACATGGCCGCCATCATCGGTATGCTGGCAGTCGCGGCCGCGCCGATGGCGTCGGTCGTCGCCATCGGCAAGGTCGCCGGCCTTATAAACCTGATGATGGACATGGCCGACAAGATTCTCGATGTCTTCATCCCCACAGACCTGAGTGCGTTGCGGCTCGGGAGCACGGAATCGGACGGGAAGGTGCATGTGCCGCTCCACGGCGAGGGCGATGTCGAGATCTTCGGTACCTTCGTAACCCAGAAAAACCCGATAGGCACCATCATCGAGGACAGCGTCCAGACCGCCGTCGGGATGATCACGGGCGGTGCGGTGAGTTCCGTGATAGGAGATGCAGCCGCCAATATCGCCTCGGGGGCCACGGAGATGACTACCCAAACCCTCAGTACTCTCGCCAAGAACGGCCTGAACGCCACCGATCCCCTGGTCGCACTCCAAAACCAATGGCAGAGCATCGCCAATCTTGTTGTCCCTATCGATCCGGAGGTATACACCGGCGGAGTGATTGCACTGGCCGACGTGATGAGCGCCGAGTTGGATAAGGAGTTTCAGCCCGGGACATTCCCCTATTATTTTCAGAAGATCTTGACCTACACATTCCTATCGGCCGACACCGGCGTCGCGAATTTCGTTTCCGAGGGAAGCTACGCAAAAGGCATCTCTGAGGGGGAAACCACCATAACCGGCAACGGGTTTCACTTCAAGGAGCAGGAGTCGAACACCTCGGCTATCACCTTTGAGCTTCCCGCCTCGGTGTACCCCCAGAGAACCAGCCTCGGCACGGTGCTGGTGGAGAAGATGTTTTCCATCACTCCCAACGACGGCGACACGGACGTGGCCGCGACCGCCGACATCGTCATCACCTTCGACTCAGACCTGAGTACCGACACCATCGGCAGCGTCACACTCTCCGGTGTCGAGTACCAGGACGACATCAACTGCGCCATCGCCATCGCCGAAAACACCATCACGGTCAATCCTGATGAAGACTTCGAGACCGGGCAAACGTACACCGCCATCGCATACTCCGGCTTCCAGACCATCGACGGCGATCCCTTGAGTGAAACACGGCCCGACTACACCTTCACGGTGGAGACCAATGACTACGTGATCGAGTTCGATTTCACGATTTACGAGAACAGCGTCCTGCAGGGAAGCGGCTCGGTGAGTTACACCAGCGGCAAGACATCGGCCGGCATGGAGCACCCATCGGGATGGCAGAACGACGGTGTCACCCAGATGACGGCCTTCGGTCAGGCCGACGGAGATCTCTTCCCCTACTTCGAGATGAGTTTCTGGGGAGAGACCACGGGAGACTACCTGAACGACTGCTTCATGCTCTTCTTCCCGGCGGAGGGAAACTGGATGAGCACCGAGGCGGGAGACTTCGGCAAGGTGGCCCTTATGCAAGTCTCCAGGATCGACGACATCGGCGGCGCCATCGAAGGCACCTTCTCCGGCACGCTCTACGCACCGGACACGATCTCGGCCAACTGCAACGTGGCAGACTTCTCCTACTACGGCATCGCCTACACCTATACCTGCGACGTCACGGGCAGCATCGTGCGGTGGGAGATAGAGAACGGCTACTTCTTCGTCAAGCACGTCGCGCCGGCCGATGTCGACTGGTTTTAGGCGATGACCGCGAAGGGAACCTGACAGAAATCAAGGACACGGACGGGTATGTACACCCGGATCTGAAATGAAAGCCGCAGGCTGCCCCACTCGGGAACAGCCGCGGCTATAATTCGCCATGATAGAAATACCGATTCAGACTAATCGAATTCTCGTTGATCGGATTACGGCGCGGAGTCGGAGAGAATCTCGTTGGCTTCATTATTCAATGCGTCCAGCTCCGCGTCCGGGTCGGCCCCGTCGAGGATCGCGTGGAAGGCCGCACTGATGGCATCACGCACCTCGTCATATCCGGCGAAGGGAGGCTCCGCCATGGTATCCGAGGTCTGCAGCAGATTGAATGAGTCGGCGTATTTCGGATTCTCCTGGAAGTAGTCTTCGAGGTTGTCGGCCACGGATTTCCGAACCGGGAAGTAATTGGAGATCCTCACCCACTCGGCCTGCTCGTTCACACTCGTGAGATACTTGACCAGCAGCCATGAAGCCAGTTGTTTCTCCGGTGTGGACTTGCATACACTCAAGGATGCGCCATATACGTCCAGGACAGGCTTACTCACATCATACGGGATTGGCGCCACAGACCAGTCGAAGGGGTTGTCGCTGCCGTTGACTCCGCTCTCCACGTAGGGCAGACCCGAAGTGGAACCCATGAAGAAGAGGATCTTACTGTTCGCGAAGTCGGTCTGATCGCCGTATCTCTCAGCGATGCGGATCGCCGTACCGTCGTCGAGAAGCTCTTTCATGAACACCAGAGAGTCTTTTATCTCCTTGGAATTCAGCTTGTAGCTCTTACCGTCGCCGGTGGTGAAGTCGCCGCCCCGGCTGATCGCCATGGCGAAGACGTTGGACGCATCGGTGCGGATGGCATACCCATACTTGTCCTCGCCACTCTCGGTAGCCTTTCGACAGTATTCACGGAATTCGTCCCAGGTCTTGGGAGGGACGGAGTATCCGAGTTCGGCCAGCCAGTCCTTGTTGTAGTACATGACCTCCAGAGACCTGTTCGGCGGAAAGCCCAGTCTGGCGCCGTCGAACATGGCATTCACATCCTGGTTGATGAATCCTTCGAAGAAATCGGAAAGCTCATCTCCCAGTCCCCACATAGGGCTGTTTACGTACGGGTTGAGGTCCACCAGCGCATCACTCACCGCGTACATGGCCGCCTGATTCTGGTAGGCGACTACCACGTTGGGCATCGAATTCCCGGCGATGGCGGTGATCATCTTGTTGTAGAGGTCTCCATATCCGCCTTGATACTCTCCGGTCACCTTGATCCCGTATTCGTTGCCCTCGTTGAACCGTGCCAGGATCGTCTGTAATCCCTCCTCACGTGCCCGATTGTGCTGATACCAGTAAAGCACCTCCGCGCCGGTAGGATCCACCTCGGCGATAGCGTCGGTGCCGACGGTCTCCTGTTCACCCGCCGCAAAGAGACCGAACATGAGGCACAATCCGATACAGAAACAAAATACTCTTTTCATTCCTCTTCACTCCTTATGTGAAAAATGTTGTATATAATCAACGAGGTTCGCTATCCCTTCAATCCGGTGTTCGCGATAGCCTCGGTGATCTGCTTCTGGGCGACGAAATAGACGATAATCACCGGCAGGAGCGCGATGAGCGACCCCGCCATGCGTAACTGAGTCTCAGGTCCCGCCTCGGTGATAAACTTCGTAAGCCCTACCGTGATCGGCCGCCATGTGTCCGTCTGGGTCACCACCAGCGGCCACTGAAGTGCGTTCCAGGATGCGTTGTACGCCAGGAAGATACTCGTGAGAAGCGGGGCTCGGTTCAACGGAACGATCACCCGCCACAGAATTCGGAGATGCGACGCACCGTCGATACGGGCGGACTCTACGATGGCATCCGGTATCTGCCGGAAAAATTGCCTGAGCAAGAAGATGAAAAACGCGCTCCCCATGAACGGTACAGTCAAGGCCGGCAACGTATCGATCCAGCCGAATGACGAAATCACCAGGAAGTTGGGAATCAGTAGAACCGTCTCGGGTATCATGATGGTGGCCAAGATGATCGAGAATATCAGGTCGCGGCCGGGAAACCGGATCTTGGCAAACCCGTATGCGGCGAAGATGGAGGTGGCCATCACTCCGGTGACCGTGATCGTAGCGATGAGGACACTGTTGATGAAATATCTGCCCATGTTCCCTTCGTTGATTACGATAGTAAAGTTGATCCACTGCAGTATCCTGGGCCAGAAACGGGGAGAAAACGGGTTCGAGCTGACCCTGGTCACCGTCTCGGAATAGGTCTTCAGGGCGTTGGCGACCATGTAGATGAACGGCAGCAACGCGACATAGGCACCTACGATCAGGACGATGTAGAATCCGATTACAGAGGCTGTATTCCGTGTTCGATAGGAGCGGTGTTCCATATCAATCGCCATAATGCACCCGCCGTTCCATATACCTCCGCTGAACCAGGGTGAGAGCCAGCACGATCAGAAACAGCATCAGCGACATCGCCGCGGCGTATCCGAACCGCGACTTCCTGAAGAAGGTGAAAAATATATGAACACTCATCGGATCGGCAGCTCCTCGGACGGCCGGATTCCTAAGAACGTAGATGTGCGTGAATGCCTTGAAGGTTCCGATGATCCCTAACATGGTCAGGAAGAAGGTGGTTGGCGATAGCATGGGAATGATGATTCGGAAGAAGACGGTACGTCTCTTCGCTCCGTCTATTTCCGCGGCCTCATACATTTGTTTTGGTATCTGCGAGAGGCCATTCGCGAAGATGAGCGCGTAGTAGCCGACGAACACCCACCAGTTGAAGAACATGATCGAAACGAGAGCAAGGCTCGGTCCTTGAGCCCAGGTATTCCAATAAGTGAGGAATGGGTTCGTACCGACGTACTCGGATACTCCTGCAAAGAGAGTGAAAACACCCTTCGACTCGAGCAGCCATTGGAGCGGTTCCATGCCGAAACTCAAGAGTAGTTGATTGGCGAAGGATTCGGGACGCAGCGAGAAGAGTCGTTCAAACACCGCGGCGGCGGCCACAGTCGGCACGATATACGGGAGGAGAAAGATGATTCTGAAGGCCTGTTTACCCCTGAATTTAGTATCCAACAGCATTGCCAGGAACAGGCCAAACCCCAGTTGGAATGGAACGGTGCCCAGTGAGTACCAGATCGTCACTCGCAATGAATCGAACATATCCGCATCGCCGTTTGCATATATAACGGGGAGCATGAAGGCGAACAGTCCGACGAAAAGAAAGAGAAATAGGACCCTCGGCCAACGCATACCCGGAACGGTCCGACCGAGGTCCTCGTCATTCTTGAATCTAGAATACAAGATCCACACGATAAATGGGATTAATAGTATTCCGAGATATCCGAGAGACCCGAATATTTCGGTGAAATTATCAAACGCTAAAAATCGGCCGCGTTTTATCCGCCACTTGTGCAGGCTGACGAACATAGTGAAGAAGACCGGAAATATGCCGAAGAGTCCAACTAAAATTCCCGCCGGCGCGACAAACGCATAACCGGTCAAGTATTGCCTGACCTTCTTCATGAATACACCAATACTATGGAGCAAAAACCTGAGTCAATGAGAAACCTCATTTCTGACCGATTTCTCATGAACTCTCAACGCAATCAAGATATACATCAGACATGACACGAGTCTTCGTATCAGATTCAAATACCATCACGGTCTCCAACGATTTGATGCGGTTTCCGTCGGCATCAGATACC
>CAZAKE010000078.1:0-21864 GCA_964485495.1 uncultured Spirochaetales bacterium | reverse complement strand
ATGTCGGCGACAACGGCAACTATACGGCGGAGTTCACGGAGACGGATATTCCGTAACAGCCTGCTGTTCTTTAAGGTCTCGTCTCCCGTTCCAGATGATTGAGATACGCCAGGGCGTCCTCGCGGTCGGTGCCGCACATCTCCGGTTCGGGTTTCAGGTCGGCGCAGACCTTGGGTCGCTCCGGGGAGTGGAAGATGGCGCAGCGATAGTCCGGGGTCAGGTGAGGGCAGGGGAGACCGGCCGGTTTCCCTGCCGGGAGGCCGGGGATCGGGGAGGAGATGGAGAGGGCGATGCAGCAGGCCCCGCAACCCGGCCTGCAGCGAAACTCATTCATAGGTGCCTCAAATCGGCGGGAATCGGGCCGGTCCGGCTTTTTCATTGCGGTTAAACGTATCGATCGGATGCCGCCACACCGTCGAGATCACAACGCCGGGAAACGCAGATAGACGACACCGGAACGACACAGATGGTACGATACGAGTAGTGCGAACCGTTCCAAATCCGGTCGTCGGAGAACCTCCGCGTATAAGGGATTTTCCGTATATCTCCTTTTTACATATCGGTTTATTGTACCATCCGGAGCGAAAAATACAAAATAGGTTCAATATCACTTTGACACAGGGTTTTACATATGATATTCTGATTATTATTGTTTGGAAAAGCAAGATCTCCAAAGGTACAGGCAATATACAATAACTACTGGTAAAATAGTATATAAAATAATATGATTAAAATAACATATAAAAGATGACCGATGCACGCTGTGTGGGTAAATTCGCTCGAATCGATTAGGAGGAGGAACGGAATGGCAGACGAGAAATCGGAAAAGAAAGAGGCCAAGACGACGACGCGTAGGGAATTCCTGAAGATTACGGGGGCGGGTGTAGCCGGCGCCGCCGTGACCTTCACCCTGATGAAGCTGTTCGACAAGCCGGCGAACACCACGGAGGTGTTCGAGACCGCATCCGGCGCTATTATCCATGACTCCCGTCTGTGTACGGGTTGTCGTCGGTGTGAGACCACCTGCACGATGGTGAACGACGGCAAGGCACATCCCTATATCGCCAGGGTCAAGATGTACCGGAATTTCAAGTACGGCCCGGAGGGCGTCTCATACATGTGGGCGTACCGGGACGGCCAGCTCGGAAATTTCAAACTCGTCGGTGAGACCTGCAAGCAGTGTGCCGACCCCTACTGCGGCCGAGCCTGTCCGGTTGGCGCCATCTCGGCCCACGAGGACACGGGAGCCCGGGTAGTAGACATGGATGCGTGTATCGGGTGTGGGGCCTGCGAGCGTGCCTGTCCCTGGGGAATGGCAACCGTCGATCCCGAACGGAACAAGTCTACCAAGTGCCTCCTCTGCAACGGGCATCCGGCCTGCGTGCAGAACTGTCCCAACGGTGCATTGCAGTTCATAACCTGGGACGATGCTGTCAAGGTCTATAAGGAACGCGGGTTCACCGGTGCGATCGGAACAAACGCATAACGAAACGCATAACGAGTAGCGGAATCGGACGTAGCGCAAACGAAGGAGTGTAAGCAATGGCTGAATATGGCGGATGGACAGGTAATATACTCAGGGTGAATTTGACGACCGGCAAGACATCGGTCGAATCGACTGAGAAATATTTCGAGTATATCGGCGGATTGGGAATCGGGTACAAGGTGCTCTGGGACGAGGTTCCCGCGGGAACCGGCCCCCACGATTCGGAGAATAAGATCGTGTTCGCGGTGGGACCGATCACCGGTACCGGCGCCGTGTGTAGCGGCCGGACCAACATCACTTCGATCTCTCCCTTGAATCCCTTCAAGCTGGTGGCCGACAGCCACGTCGGCGGGTACCTGGCGACCGAGATAAAGTATGCCGGGTGGGACGCCTTCATCATCGAGGGCAAGTCAGACGCACCCGTATGGCTGCGGATCGAGGATGACAAGGTCAGCATCGAGAACGCCGGACACATGTGGGGCAAGGGCTGTTTCGATACCATGGCGACCATCTCGGGGATCATGGGAGACGAGTGCCAGTGTGCGGTCATCGGCCAGGCCGGTGAGAACCTGGTGCCCCTCTCGTTTATCCGGAACGGTTCCAGTCACCACTCCGGCGGGCACGGCAGCGTGCTCGGTTCGAAGATGCTCAAAGGCATCGGTATCAAGGGCACCGGTTCGGTGAAGATCGCCGGCAAGAGCGCCGACTGGATGAAGGTGGTCAGAGAGAACCTGGCCGTCATCGGCGCCAACAACCAGCACGTGGTTCCCAGGAACCCGCAGCCGTGGGCCGAGTTCACCGCCCCCACCCGCTGGACCTCCGGCGAGGGTGTCTATTGGGGCGCGGCGAATCCGCCGGTCGAGACCGGTATCACCGATCCCAAAGACATGAACGCCATCGGGTTTCGGACCCACAAGGCCCTGCTGGACCTGACCGGCGCCTCGGAGAAATACACCGTCAGGATGGGCGGATGCGCCTCGTGTCCGATCAGGTGCCACTCGCAGGTACATCTGCCGCAGCTCGAACGCTACGGGGTACACCCGTACGTCTCCAGCACCTGTGTCGGGTTCTTCTCGCCGGGTATGGTCATGATCAAGGGTGTCCAGGACATGAACGGCGAGGGCACCATGATCGCCCGGGCACTCGGCGCGCAGATCACCAACGACTACGGCATCTGGTGTAACTACCTGCAGATAACCAAGGACTTCAAGTACGCCTACAACCACGGCGTGCTCAAGAAGGTCCTCCCTGCGGAAGAGTACGCGAGTATCCCCTGGGACCTCCTCGAAGACGGCGATCCGGCTTTTCTCAAGGACTTTTACCGACGCATCGCCTTCCAGGAGGGAGAGTTCTGCCACATCGGCGACGGCGCCGGCAACGTGGCGCGCCGCTGGAACTTCGGTGACGACTACTGGAACGACGCGGCCTATTCGATGTGGAACAAGATCGGCGTTCCCAAGCACCACTCCAACGAGTCCGACGGGCAGGTCGGCTCGCTGATCAGCCTGATCAAGAACCGGGACGCCCAGAACCACTCCCATCAGAACTTCTTGGGTAGCGGGCTGCCCCTCGAGATCAAGCGATCTATCGCCGCGGAGGTATGGGGCGGCGGCGAGGCCGTCGATGAGCCCTCGAATTATACCCCCATCAACCAACCCAAGGTCAACTTCGCCAAGTGGTCAATCGTGAAGAACTTCCTGCACGACATGCTGACCATCTGCAACTGGATGTTTCCGATGACCGTTTCGCCTCTCAAAGAGCGCGACTACCGCGGCAACACCGGCCTGGAGGCGGAATACTTCAGCTTAGCGACGGGCGTTCAGAAGAGCGAAGAGGAGCTCGATAAAGACGCAGAGAAGCTGGTCACCCTGCATCGGGCCATGACCATCAAGCAGATGAATACGGTGAACATGCGTGAGGAGCACGACCATATGAACGACTGGATCTTCGATATGAATCCAGACAAGGAGCCCTTCACGCCGGGAACCATCAAGATGGACCGTGAGGACATGGAGAAGGCCAAGACCATGCTTTACGAGGCCTTCGGCTGGGATCCCGAGACCGGCGCCCCCACCAGGGCGTGCCTTGAGGATCACGGACTGAAGTATGTGGCCGATGAGTTGGACGAGTTGGGACTCCTGCCCGCCTGATAGACGGCGATTACGGCGTCCACACATGAAACCGGCCCTTCGGGGTCGGTTTCGCTGTTCATGACCGGTTACCGATCGCGATCATGCTGAGATCGAGGAGCTATATGGCGAAAGAGAAACCCGAAACGATCATCGAAACAAGGAAATATCTCACCCTCTCTGCTGATTCCATCCGGAGTCGGAGTGAGGCGCGCGAACTCACGGCTCGGGAGGATCTGCTGAAGGAATTGGGCGAAGGATCGGGGAATGTACCGGAGATCGTCGCCGAAGTGCTTGGCGTGTTCGATCTATCCGGAGAAGCGCGGCACAAGGCTCTCGAGACGTACGCATATCCACTCTCTCCAGCCCTCGGAGATGCCGATACTCCCGGAATTGCCGTCTCCGACACGCCCCCCCCCGACAAGATCGTCTCCGAGGAGTCAAATGAGACTATCGACCCGGATGCGTTCGATGATATCCGCAGTGTCACCGACGCATCTCACACGTTCTATTATAGCGAGGCTTCTCTCTCCGACGCCTACGCCCTGCACCTCGCGCGGGTTCGCAGCGGTTCTCCGGTGCATCTGATCGCCGAGACGGTGAGAGACAACTCGAGGATCTACCCCCGGCCGACCCCTGTTGCGTTTTTTGGGCTGAGTCCCTTCGGCATGTCGGCGGAAATGATCTCCCGTGCGATCGAGAGCATCAAGACGAGTCCCGAATACGACGACATCAGGGAGTGCCGCACCAGGCGGACTACGTTGTATCTCTATTCGGATCGTTTCATGCCGGAGGCCCAGGCGGCGTATCTCGCCGAGTGGGAGGAGACCGGCGAGGAGGAGAACCCCTGATTGACAGGCATCCATACTTGTCACGCAGGCCGGTTCGGGAATATAATCGACACAAGAATCGCTCTCGATGCGATTGAGGAGGAGACGTGATGTTCGGCAGATTAGGTCCGATGGAATTGATATTGGTATTGGCCATCGCCTTGGTGGTCTTCGGCCCCAAGAAACTCCCGGAGATAGGAAGGGCCCTGGGTTCAGCCATCAAGAACTTCAAGAAGGGCACCAAACAGCTTACCGAAGACTTGGACACCGACCTCGACGATACCGAGTCAGTTTCCGCCAAATCCACCGTGAAGGCGGAGAAGACGGCGCAGGATGACGACTCGGCTTCGACCGGCAAGAACAAGAGCAAGAACAAGAGTAGCAGCGAGAGCGCCTGAAGAACCCCGCCCAGATGGGAACGAAAATGAGTCACGCCGAGAATCGGGTGCGTGGTGAGAAACGCCAATCGAAATCGCGAAAACGGCCGGACGATGATACTACGAAGCACGACGGCACGAGGAGCGGCGGCGACGTAGAACTCACCTATCTCGAGCACCTGTCGGAGCTTCGAAAGCGGATAATCATCAGTTTCCTCGCCGTGGTCGTCGGCGCGGGAACGGCGTATGTCTTTGTCGAGGAGTTGGTGAGCCATTTTCTCACCACCGCCGGATCGCTGGAATTCGTCTATCTCTCACCACCCGAACTATTCCTCACCTACCTGAAAATCTCGGTGATCCTCGGTCTGATGGCCATGGCTCCGGTGGTGCTGTATCAGCTCTGGGTCTTCGTGCGCCCGGCCTTGTCCGGCAGGGAACGGTTGTATTTCCTTCTCTCGCTGATCTTCGGGACTCTGTTCTTCTACGTGGGTGTGTTTTTCGCGTTCACCGTCATCCTTCCGATCACCATCGAATTCTTTTTAAAATACGCCACCGGCGAGATCCGGCCGATGTTTTCCATCGGCAGTTTTGTCGGATTTCAGCTGACCATCATGGTCGCCTTCGGTGCTTCTTTCGAATTGCCGATGCTGGTCCTGGCCCTTACCAAGGTGGGCTTGATCGGTCCCGAGATACTCAAGAAGTATCGGACTTTCGCCCTGCTGCTGATCCTCATTCTCGCCGCTATCCTGACTCCGCCGGACGTGATCTCTCAGATACTCCTCGGCGGGCCCATGTACGCCCTCTTCGAGCTGAGTATCCTGGTGAGTTCGGTGCTGGCAAAGAAGGAACGAGAGAGGGCATTGGAGATGGAGGATGATGATGGTGAAGACGATGATGGTGACCCGACGGCCGCGCACGATCGGGGGGCCGACGAGACGTCCGTCTGAGACGGAGTGATCGGCGTTATTCGGGAATGAAAAGAGAAACGCCTGCGTGACGCCGGTCGCGAACTGCCACCGCACAGGCGTTGATTTTATCTGTTGGTTGTATTCGTTTTTTCTATTAATACTTTAATAACAATAATCCAATATCAATTATCCAATAATCGTTACCGCTTTGAGATCGCTTCCTTCGCCAACTTCTTGAATCGGTCGGATGTCGCGGTCGCGCCGGAGACCGTGTCGACTCCGTCTACCGATCCGGCGGACACCAGCGCTTTCTCGAGTTGGGTGATCGCCTCTGCCGGGGTTACGCCTGAGGCCGAAGACATCTGCTCCTTATATGCCTCATCCTTCGACTTGGCCTCTTTTTTCTTGTTGAATTCTTCATAATCGACTTCCGAGATTTTACCGTTGGAGTACGTTACGGCAATCTTACCCTTCCACCCGTGATCATCATACGCGTCCTCAACGACAACCGTATCATCGTCGGCCTTGGGGAACGTTCCCTCGTCGCCGCCGCCGCCGCATCCCGACAGAAATGTCAGTGCGAGTATACCGATGAGTGAAATCAATAGCGAGTTTTTCATCCAAATATCCTCCTATGGCAGTTATGACTGTTTTCCGGATTCTTCCGGTCATCTTCAGAGTATCCGACCGAACAGCCCTCGTCAATAGGATCCCATCGTCAACGCTGCTACGGCAAGTCGGTGGTTATATTGTTCGGATCCAGACCGTAGGTGTCTACTATGTCCTCTACGAGATAGTCGCGAACAACCATTATCACATCGAATTCCTCCGAATCCGCGTATCGCGCGAAGACATCTACCACTGTTTGACCGAGTCCCCGGGAAGTGAGTTCCAACGGACCTATCTCGTCGATCACGAGGAAGCGACGGACGGCATCATGACCGTCGTCGAGCAATGCTGCCAACGACGCATCGAGGTGCCTGCGGCCCCATTCGAAAATTCTTCGATCGAATACGTGATGCCCGATCTTCACGAGATACCCTTCGGTCACCTCGGCGGCGGCGTCGAGAAGACGCTCCTCGCCGTCGGGAACGCGTCGGAGATACCTGTGACCGTCCCGCACGGGAGCGGCGATCCCACCGCAGTACACCGTCGTATCCGCGGCTACGCCATCGAGCCATTGGAGTAATCTGGTGGTCTTTCCCGATCCTACAGGTCCTGTGACTAGATATACCATCTCGACCTCATTTGTCATTATACTCGTCAGCGGTCGTTGACACACCCGTCGGACACGCCTACAGTATATTTGATGATAGAACTATTCAAGGAAGCACTCAAGCAATACGAAAAGCGGTACCCCTGCGCGTTCGTTACCATCGTGTCGACCGCCGGCAGCGTCCCGCAGATAGTCGGCGCGAAGATGTTGGTGGTCGACCGAGGTGAGCGCCACCTCACCTTCGGCACCATCGGCGGCGGAAACCTGGAGCACACCGCCGTCGAGGAGGCCCTCTCGGTGCTGCGGAGTGACGGATCGCCCCGGTTCATGCAGAAGGACTTAGGTGACGACCTCGGCATGGCATGCGGCGGAAGTGCACACTACTTCATCGAACCGGTGACGACTCCGCCCACCCTCTATCTGTGTGGTGCCGGACATATCGGCAAGGCCCTGTATGAGGTATGCCGGGGTATGGCCTTTCGTACCGTACTGATCGATCCGATGACGGAGTACGCCAATCGGGAACGGTTCCCTGAGGTTGTGGAGATCGTGCACTCATTCGACGAGGTCGAACTCGAAGAACAGGTGACTCTTACGGAGAGGGACTTCGTGGTGATCGTCAGCCGTGATCATCCGACCGACTTCAGGTTGGTGCGGTTCTTCCTTCCGAAGGAGTGGCGGTATCTCGGTGTGATCGCCAGCCGCACGAAGGCCGAATTGCTGAGGAGGGAGCTGGTGCAGGAGGGGTACGCCGGCGACCGCATCGAGCGAATCGTTTCCCCCATCGGACTTCCTATCGGCGGCAGCTCTCCTCGTGAGATCGCGGTAAGTATCGCCGCGCAGCTGATCCAGGTGATGTATACTACAAATTCTATGTGAACGGCCACCGCTAAAGGAGCGAAAGGAAAGGGGAACCAATTCACTTCGTGAATTGGGAAAGGCGGCTTTCTCTTGGAGTACAGCCGTGTGAGAGTGCCGGAACTCACCCGTCTCGTCGGAGTGTCACCCTGGTGTTCGCTCCTGCCGCGGTCAGCTCCTTCATGCCGGCGCCGCCGGCTATTTTTTTCGAGATCTCCCCACCCATGGTATGGTCCCAGAGGCATCCTGCCAACACGGTTATTTGGGTGTTCGAGTACGCCTTGGGCAGAAGGCAGACGCTCGGACCGACCAGGGCGATGGTCTCGGCATTTCCGGATAGCCTGAGGATCTCGTGGAGGGTACGGTTCACGAGGGTCGATCCGGTGATTAGCACGTGGGTGCACAGAGGAAGAACTCGAGGTTGTTCCCGTCGGGATAAGGTTTCGCCGGGCAGGGAATCATCGAAGACGTACACGGTATCGGTGATCGACCGTGCCCAGTCGGCGATGGGCCGGATATAGCCGATCATCCCCAATCGGTCCGACGCCGAAAGAGGGATCGATTCCTGCAACGGGATGTCGCGTCGGTTGTCGGGCGATACGGCGGCATCCGCGACGGCACCATTGAGCACCGCCAACCCGACTGACCGCCATACCATCGTCTCGCCGGTCACGAACAGCGCCCCCGCCTCTTCGGCCGTCTCCGGAACGGGGGCCGTGCTCGTCTGTGAGGCGTTGAACGGTGAGTGGCGCGGAGATTCCAGAGAACAGGAACATCCGATGTTGCCATCATCGAGGCGGGCCATGGTGAGTGATCTTCCCATGACAACCTCCGCCACGCTACGGGAGCGTAGGTACGGGAGTGCGGCCTCGAAGATATCCTGGTAGACCCGATGATGATCGCCTGCTGTCATGGGATCAACGTACAACAGGTTCTTCTCCTTGACAACGCGGATGAACGGCATGTATGCTTCTGCAGATCGAACGGGGGGTCACAATGCAGCCTTCTCAGTCCTCGAACGGACGGCGGTCTACGGCCGTGATATGGGTCGTCGTTCTTTTTTTCGGGTCTGTGTTCGGTTCGGCTCTCATCGCCGAATCCGTTGAAGCCGTGGATGCGGCCGGCCGAACCGTCGTCCTCGATGTGCCACCGGAACGGATCATCGTGGCAGGCAAGGCGATACCGCTGATCCTGGATGTGCTCTATATGTTTCCCGGCGCCGTGGAGAAGACGGTGGCGGTAGGGCGGTTCTTTCAGGGAGACGGCGAGTTCTTCCGCCTCCTCGATTCATCCTTCCCGGAACTTCCGATGCTCGAGCAGAATTTCGGCCCCGAGCAGGTGGCGGTCTATTCACCGGATATCATCATCATGAAATCGTATACTAGAAGGAGCATGGGAGAACCCTTGGAAGCCGCGGGGGTTCCGGTCTTCTATGTCGATCTGGAGACCCCGGACAGTTTCTTCCGTGACGTGGTGTCGCTCGGCACAGTATTCGGCATGGAGTCCAGGGCCGAAGAGATCGTCGGGTTCTATCGAGAACGCATGGCCCTCGTCGTGGAGCGTGTCGCGGCTGCCGGCCTGCGGAAACCTACCGTGCTGCTGGGGTATTACTCCGACGTAGACGGACGTGCCGCGCTGAATATCCCGCCGGCTGCCTGGATGCAGACGATCCTGGTGGAATTGGGCGGCGGTACACCCGTGTGGTCGGACGAATCCATGGGGAGCGGATGGAGTAAGGTCGGGATGGAACAGATTGCGGATTGGGATCCCGACGTGATCCTCCTTACCGCGTACAGAGAGGATGTAGTGGCGATACACTCTCGGCTCGAATCCGACTCCATCTGGAAGCTGCTGCCGGCGGTTCGGCAGGAACGCTTCTACGCCTTCCCCGGCGACTACTTCTCCTGGGATCAGCCGAACGCCCGGTGGATACTCGGCCTGCTCTGGACCGCACGACGACTCCACCCGAACGCGTTTGCAGATCTGGACCTGAAGGCCCATGCCACCGCGTTCTTCGATCAGATGTACCTGCTGCCGCGGGACACGATCCGATCGAGGGTGCTTCCGAAGGTTCAGGCTAGCATTGATGGGTGGTGATTCAGGGAGGACCTCCGAGGCGTCGCGTGATACTCCTCCCGCCGATATGACATCGGCGCAGGCGGTATCGGAATCGAGGCGGGGAAGGCTCTTTCTGACGACCGGTGCGATACTGCTGCTGCTCCTGGTCGTCGCCTCCGTCTGTGTGGGCCGGTACCCGAACCTCTTCGCAGCCGGTATTCGTGCGGTGTTTTCCGATCTCCTCTCCCGGCGGCTCATCCTCTCGCTCAGGGTTCCGCGCGTGTGCGCGGCGGTGCTTCTCGGTATGGTCCTGGGGGCGGGGGGAACCGTATTCCAGACCATCTTCGCGAACCCTCTGATCGAACCGGGCTTCATCGGCGTCTCTCAGGGCGGGGCGTTCGGGGCCGCCGTCGGTATTCTCACCGCTGCGAGCTCCGCCCTCCTCATCCAGGGATCGGCGGCGTTCTTCGCACTCCTCGGGTTGGGGCTCTCCTACGTACTGGCCCGCAAGATACGATACGGCGGATGGCTGCTGCGCCTGATTCTCGCGGGCATTGCCGTGTCGGCGTTCTTCTCGGCCTGGCTGGGACTGCTGAAACTCTTCGCGGACCCACGGAACGAGCTGCCGGAGATCACGTACTGGCTGATGGGCGGGTTGTGGCGCATCACCTGGGAGCGGCTGTTGCCGATACTGCCGGTGACCCTGATATCGCTCGGGGTCTTGTATGCCCTGCGCTGGCGGATCAACCTCCTGGGTCTGGATACCTCGGTGGCCCACACCCTGGGTGTTCACGCTCCGGTAGAGCGCATGATCACCCTCACCGTGGCGACGGTGGCGGTGGCCGCCGTGATCTCCATTTCCGGTATCGTGCAGTGGGTCGGATTGATCATTCCGCACTTCTCCCGCCGGATCGTCGGCGCGGACACGAGGTACTCGCTGCCCGGATCGATGATCCTGGGAGGGATCTTCTGTCTGATGTGTGACAATCTGGCCCGGATGGTGTTGAACGGTGAGATCCCCCTGGGCATCGTGACCGCGGCGGTCGGCACGGTGGTGTTTGTGGTGCTCTTCAGCCGAAAATTCGTCGGTGGGACCGGCTGATGCAGGCTTTTACCGTCGAGGAGCTGTCGTTCACCTATCCCGGAGCCGAGAGGGCCGTATTCGAGGGGGCGGGTTTTTCCATCCCCGTCGGTTCCATCACCGCGCTCCTCGGCCCGAACGGATGCGGTAAGTCCACCCTGCTCTCTCTGTTCTGTGGGGTACTCAAACCAAAACACGGGCATATCAGATTGTTCGACAAGCCTCTCGACGCGTACTCGAAACGAGAACTGGGAAGGACGGTGGCCTTCGTGCCGCAGAAGGAGCACATACCCTTCGAATACTCAATCGAGGAGTATGTGTTGCTGGGACGGAATCCGCACCTCCCCCCTCTAGGGCTGCCCGGAGTCGGAGACAGGCGGATCGCACGGCGTGCCATAACGGCGGGGGGGTTGGGTGGGAAGACGGAGGATTCGATCAACCATCTGAGCGGAGGAGAGCGTCAGCTGCTCATGATCGCCCGGGCCCTGGCCCAGAGACCGAAGTGCATCATCCTGGACGAGCCGACCTCCCATCTCGACCTGGCGAACAAGGCCAAGCTGCTGGATATCCTGCATCGACTGAACGATTCCGGTGTCACCGTCGTATTCTCGACCCACGAACCCGACGTGGCCAACGGATCGGCCACCTACGCGGTCCTCCTCGTCCGGGGAGCGGTGTTCACGGCAGGACCCGGCGCAGATGTCATGACCGAGGGCAACTTGAGTCGTGTCTACGGCATGCCGGTTCGTGTGAAGACGTTGGACGGGTATTCGGTCTCGGTCTGGAACAGGATGCGTGATTTGTTTCAAATCGACGGAACCGTTATACAGGAATCGATAGACGAGTCGGTCTTGTCCGGCTATTATCGCGAAGATGATAGCGAAGATGATAACAAAGACGACGAAGGTTTTCGGGAGTGACATATGGTTGAATTCGGTGACGGAAAGAAACTGGACATACGGGGAGAGATACGGATCGAGGAATCGGACGGCGCGGTCTTCATCGTAGGAAACGGCATCCTGATGCCGGTGGCCGACCGCGTAGAGGCGGAGAAGCTGCTCCGGGATATGGACACGGACCAGCTGTATTTGAAGATGAAACTGTTCCGGAGTGAGAAGAATCGGAAACTCTACCGGGACTATATCAACAAGCCGGCCGCACGGGATACTCCGTCCACCGAGGGCGATGAATCCGGTCTGGTGGATCCCCACAGAGATATCTAAGCGCGGTCACTCAATTCCGTATACCCCGGGCTTCGAACGCGGTGATCGTTCCGCGGGCGAACGTGACGGCGATCGAGTTTGATATCGAATCGTCCACCACATACCGATACATCTTTCCGCCGCTCAGGGTCTGCAGCGGGTAGTGGCCGGCGCCGTCTCGCCAGAGGAGGGGCTGATACCCGAGAGGCGGATCGATCTCGCGGCCCGGCAGGAGCTCCTCTATCTCGACGATTCCCCCGTCACCCGCATACTCGCCCAATACTCTCTCCACCGACAGCGCGCCGTGAAAGGGAAATCCGTAGTAGTTGTCTCCGGGCCGAAAGGTCACGCTATGTTCGACGATGAGTTCGATCGGGGGGATGACGAGGCGGTGATCGGCACCCCGATCTCCCATGTCGATCCGGAACCCCTTCACCGGATCGAACGCCTCCGAATCGGGAGTGAGGGTGGACTCGGACGGCGAACCATGCATGTATGTGTATTCAATCCATTCTTCACCGGTGGTTCCGTCTTCAGAACGACGCCATACCGAGACCGAGATAGGCTCGAAGATTGCGGCGATATCTTCTAGGTCGATGCCGGGGGCATCGGTGGGTATGGAAACGAAGGTGTCTCCGGGTTCGAGTGAGAGAGAGAAGAGCAGCACCCCGTCGTTCAGGTGGATATCGGCGGATTCCGTCAGTTTGACACGGTACAGACGTCCCGGCACGAGATATCGGAGGGTTGAGTATGGCGAACCGGGTATCCAGTAGTATCCACTCTCCTCGGGGTACTGGTGGATCCGTTCGATGATATCCGCGAACCCGTCGAATACCACCGCCACCTCTATCGGCTCAGTAGACGGGAATCCGAAATAGTGGAGCCCCTTCCTGAAGGTGAAGAGATGATCGCGATCCAGGAGCGAGTGCGGGATCCGCAGCTTCCCCTCATCGTTCATCTCGATGCATACCGGTGATTGTACTCGAATCGCCGCGGCACAACTTCCGGACTCGCCACAAGACGAAGAGACCCACTCCTCGTCCTCATCGAGGACCCACACGGTTTCGATCCCCTCCGGGAGTTCGATCTCCGCAGGCAGCCCCCCTCCGGTATCTTCCAGCGGCAGCCATAGGTAGTTCCTGCCTGCACTCAGGGCGATCTCGAGTTCATCGTCGGCGGTGCACCCCGTCAGCAGACAGAGCACCGCCCCAACCGCGAATACGGTGAGGTGATAGGGATGTGACATCTTTTTCTGATCCTCATTTTTGAAACACAACCGTTTGAGATTAATTTTGGTACTCTCACTATACTCGATTCACCCGTGATCTTGCAATACGGCCGGGTGCCTGTTCAGGACCCTGCAGGGTCGATCTTCGCCATGCCTATACTGTACCGTATCTCGCGACGGATGAGTGTCGATACGGAGAAAACTCCGGCAGAGATCTGGTGAAAAACATCCTGTAGCCTTTATTTTTCCACAGGGTCTAGTATACTTCTATAAATAGACTATATAGAGATTGCGTGAATGACGTGTGCCGAGGTGTTGTGAGGAGGGACTCGCATGGGATGTAGCGCCGGTCGGCGCGAGAGATTCGGACATAATCTATTCCTGCCGGCTTTTCTCTGTGTCGCGCTGGTCTTCACGGCCGCCTGCGAGAGGCGTGCGCAGGACAACGGTACTCCTGCCCGAACCGATACGGACCATCCGGCGGCGGATACGGACACCGTGGCCGGTTCGGTGGCTGTCTCGGAGAAACCCTCGGTTCTTGATCTGAGTTCCGAAGAAACGGTGTATCTCGAGGCGCTCCGCGACACGGAAGGGCTGAAGGCCGCCATCGGGACGGCTACCACCGTTTTCGAACCGTCGGATGACGGCGGAGAGCCCGACGGGTTCCACTATCATCTGGTCCGGAGGATGGCGGAGGACCTGGGAATCCGGGTGGATGTACGGCCGGTGCGGTTCATGCAGTTCTTCTCAAAGGATGGCGTCGTCCCGGAGAGGGCAAAGACGGATCCCGATTTTCGCTATGTGCCTGACCTCCTCGGGGAGGTAGACCTCTACGTCGGCACTCTGAGCATCCTCCCCTGGCGTGACGCGTTCCTGCGGTTCATCCCCCTGTATCACACACGTTTGGTCTACGTCTATTATGAAGGGGAGGAGATCACCGAACCGCACGACCTGTCGGGCAGAACGGTCGCGCTCCTGCCCAACACGACCTACGAGAGCTGGCTGAAGGAACGGGCGGAAGAACTTCATATCTCCTTCGACACGATCACCGTGGGAACCGGAGACGAGGCCATCGCCGAGATCGCCGCCGGTCGTGCCGACGTCGCCGTGTCGGATGCGGACATCGCCATTCGTCAGATACGGGACTATCCGTCTCTGACCGTTGCGCCGGCCGGGGCGTCCGCCGACCTCTTGTGTTGGGCGGTAGCCGAGACGAGCGGTACCCTCGCCGCTATCATAGAGAAGTATATCACCGCGGCAAAGGCGGACGGCACCTTCGCCCGGCTGTGGGAGGAGTATTTTGAGTTTACCTTCTACGAGTATCTCGGCCTGGTGGGAACGGGTAGTTGAAGCCGGAAGTTCAGACCATGAGTCGGAAGGGCCGACCTGACGCACGATGAGATTCTCATTCAAACTACAGTTGATCATCCTGCCGTTCATCGTCCTGCCTGCCGCGTTGGTGGCGTTGATCTTCGTGCTGAATACCTCCAACGCCATCGGGGTCCTCAACGGGATCCTCATGACGGCCGAGTTGAAGCAGTTCGTCCGTACGACCGGGGAGGAGTACGAGGTACTCTCCAGGCTGGGTGTCGAAGACTCGCAATTCTATGAGCGTTCCGCTCGGGACAAGGTGCTCGCATATGCCGGGGAACGGGACGTCCTTGGCGGGTTCTTGTTCGTGCTCCGATCCGACGGTACGGTCGTCCTCCTGCCCGGCTCGGAACCGGGTTCGATTCTGGATACCGAGCATCCGTTTCATGAGACCGTGCTCCTCCGAAGCGGTTCCGTGCATACCGGTACAGGACCCGGCCGGCTTAAATTGAGGGGATACGACCTGGAATTCGACTATTTCCCGCAGTGGGATTGGATTCTCGGTGTCGCCGTCTCCGAGGAGGAAGCCTTCCATGCGATCGGCCGCTCCTTCTCGGCCTCGCTTCTTCTCGTCACCATCTCGGTGGCGATTGCCATGGGAGTCTTGTCTCTCGTGGCCCACGGTGTCGCCAAACCGATCGAGCGGTTGGAGGAGTGCGCGGAGCGGATGGGCCGGGGTGATCTTGCAGTCCGTGCGACGGTTGCTTCGAAGGATGAGATCGGCTCCCTCTCGTCGGCCTTCAACCGGATGGCGGAACGGCTGCTTGAACTCAATACCGGTCTCGAGCACGAGGTCCAGGAGCGAACGCGGGAGCTGAAGGAGACGATTGAGGTCCTGCATGAGACCAGGGCCCGGCTGGTGGAGCAGGAGAAACTGGCAGCTCTCGGCGGTCTGGTGGCCGGTGTCGCCCACGAGATCAACACCCCCATCGGCGTCGGGGTGACCGCCGCGTCGTTCATGAAGACCAAATCCGAGGAGATGCAGAGGCTCCTCGCCGAGGGTGAGGTTTCAGGCGAGCAACTCACCGCGTATCTTGCCGCCGCCTCGGAATCATCGGATATCGTTCTCAGGAACTTGGAACGGGCCCACCGTCTGATAGGGAGTTTCAAGCAGTTGGCCACCGACCAGACCGGCGAGAACCGCCGTTCATTCGACGTGAACTCCTACCTCGAAGACATCATCGTCAGCCTGCAGCCGCGGATCCGTGAGACCGATGTGACCGTCCGAATCGAGTGCCCCGAGGACCTGTCGATCGACGGCTATCCCGGCCTCATCTCCCAGATCATCACCAATCTGGTGATGAACTCGCTGGTCCACGGCTTCGAAATCGCCCAGACCGGAGAGATCCGGATCGTCGTCGTAGATCGTGGCGAGTCGGTGGAACTCCGGTATTCAGATAACGGACGGGGCATGGAGGAGGAGGTCAGGAGGCGCATATTCGAGCCGTTCTTCACCACCCGCCGCGGGAAGGGCGGCACCGGCCTGGGCATGAACATCGTCTACAACATCGTCACCGGAAACATGGGCGGAACCATAGACGTCCACTCGGCGCCCAATGAAGGGGTGCGGGTGGAGATAGCGATACCGAAATAGGGAGCATGAGATAGGCAATGCAAAGAAGAACAAACCGCAGAGACTCCGGACGTGGACCCCAAGGCCCGATGGGTGCAGGCGGGGCGTCGAGGATGTCGGAGAGAACTGATTTCGGCAGACGCTTGACATATTTCTCGAGTAGCCGTACTATTATCCCGATGACGATGAAGAGCCTTTTATCCAGCCTACTCCTCGCTCTACTACTGTGCACCTCGGCAGGGGGAGGCAAGTCTTCGTCATGATCGCGTAATACACGCGAAATGAGCGTGAGATGCAAGCGGCCCGCTGCCCGTACCCCGGGAGGCGGGCTTTTCGTTTTTCCGGGGAGAATCCGGACGTCGTCCGGATGCGGGAGTCGAGGCCGACGGCCCTCCTTGAGAGGGCCATGCGAGCAGCCGGCGTATCAAGGAGGATTTCAATGGCCAAGTATGCGAAGAGAGTGGAAGTATCGTTGCCGAACCGAACGTGGCCGGACAACGAGATCACACGGGCACCGTACTGGTGCAGCGTAGACCTGCGCGACGGGAACCAGGCCCTGGCCAAGCCCTACAGCCTGGAGGAACGGCTCGAGATGTTCGATCTCCTGGTGGAGGTCGGCTTCAAGGAGATCGAGGTGGGATTCCCCTCGGCCTCGCAGATCGACTTCGACTTCCTGCGAATCCTCATCGAGGAGAACCGCGTGCCCGCAGGCGTCTATCTCCAGGTCCTGACCCAGGCCCGGGAGCACCTGATCCGGCGGACCTTCGAGAGTTTTACGGGCGCCGAGAACGTGATCCTGCACCTCTACAACTCGACATCGCCGCTGCAGCGGGATATCACCTTCCGCATGGGCAAGGACGAAATCAGGACGATCGCGGCCGACGGCACCGCCCTGGTAAAGCGGCTCCTCCCCGAGGCGGGAGACACCAACATCCGCTTCGAATACTCTCCGGAGAGCTTCTCCGATACGGAGATCGACTACGCGCTGGACGTGTGCGAGGCCGTCATGGAGGTGTGGGAGCCCACGGAGAAGGAGCGGATCATCCTCAACCTGCCGTCGACGGTGGAGAACGCGACGCCGAACGTGTATGCCGACCAGATCGAATGGTTCTGCACCAACATGAAGAATCGCGACAAGGCCATCATCAGCCTACACACTCACAACGACCGCGGCACCGGGGTGGCGGCCACCGAGTTGGGGCTCCTGGCAGGCGCGGAGCGGGTCGAAGGGACCCTCTTCGGGAACGGCGAGCGAACCGGGAACCTCGACGTCGTGACCGTGGCGCTGAATATGTACAGTCTGGGAGTTGATCCGGGACTCGATTTCTCGAATCTCCCCCACGTCAGCAAGGTCTACGAGACGTGCACCCACATGCCCATCCATCCCAGGCAGCCCTATGCGGGGGAGTTGGTGTTCACCGCGTTCTCCGGCTCCCATCAGGACGCCATCAAGAAGGGGATGGACGTGATGCGGGGCGAGAGCGATCCGGACGCTGCCTGGCGCGTGCCCTACCTTCCCATCGATCCCAAGGACATCGGCCGCACCTATCGGGCCATCGTCCGGATCAACAGCCAGAGCGGCAAGGGCGGGGCCGCATATATCCTCTCCCGGGAGTTCGGATACGAGCTGCCGAAGCCCATGCATCCCGGACTCGGCACGCTGGTGAACACCAAGGCCGACGAGTGGGGCCGGGAGCTCAGCCCCAAGGAGGTATACGACATCTTCGCCGAAGAGTTTATGAACCGTGCCGCGCCTTTGGCGTTCGATCAATACGGCGTCACCTCCGACACGGACGGTCTCGCATGCAGCGCGATGGTGACCTTTGGCGGGGAGTCAAGGCGGATCGCGGGACGGGGAAACGGTCCGATCGACGCCTTCGTGCACGCCATGAAGGAACAGGGCTGGGACGACTTCACGCTGATGGATTTCCACGAACACTCGGTGGGTTCCGGCTCGGACACCGCGGCGGTGGCGTATGTGAGGATCGACGCGGCCGACGGCACCATGTACTGGGGGGCCGGCAAGGACACGGACATCAACAAGGCAGGATTGAAGGCGCTGGTGAGTGCGTTCAATCGCAAGCAAAACGCATAGCCATTCCCACCCCGGGTGTGGTAGCATATCCGCATGGGCATAAGCGTTCTTATTTTCTTCATCGCCATCGCCATCTTCGTCCTCTTCTTCAAGATGGCGATGGGGTATATCGGCAAGGTGTTCGGCAAGACCGTATACGGGCGTCACAAGGCGGCGGAGCATATCGTAGACACCGGTCGGGTACCACCGGAATGGCGGCTGCGGGCCGAACAGGCGTTACGAAAAACCGGTCCCCCCGGGTCTCCCTCCCACAGACGGACCGCCGAACGGGAGCAGGAGAAGATCCTCAAGCAGATCGAAGGGTTGCTGAAGTATTTCGACACCGCGCCGGTCTTCGAGGATGAACCGACGAAGCGGATGTTGATAGGGGAGCTTACAGAAGCCAAGACCCGGTGGGAGGAGACGGACGCGGAGACGCTTTTGTTGGAATCGTCGGAATCGTCGGAATCGAAAGCTGGTTCCGACGATATCGAGACGTAGCAATGCATACATACTGCAGAAATAACGCAGACATATCGAACAGAGGTTTGATGAAGATATGAAGTTGAAGAAAATAATCGCGGTTGTCGTCAAGATCATCGCCTGGCTGGCATCGACGGTCATGATCATCTATGTGGCGATGAAACTCCGTACGGGATATCTCATCGCGTTGAATCCCATCGCCAAGGGGAGTTTCGAAGGGAAATATCGGGTCGGCGTATTCGATAAGGTAGCGGTGATTCTTCTGGGAATCGCCCTGCTCTCGTTCTCTATCGTCTTCGAGCGGCTCTTCGAGACCTCCCGTGGGCCGGCTCAGCTCGGAAAGCGGTTCGCGAGAATCGCGGGTGTTTCGGGATTGTTGCTCTTCCTCGCACAGGGTCTCGCCTTCGTCGGTGCGGGAGTCGCCCAGTCCGGGTTCCTCGGCTGGGTGCTCTTCTTCCTGCCGGCGGTGGCGGGTGTGGCGCTACTGGTGATGTCGTATTTTTTCGGTAATCCGGGTGCACCGTGGACGGATGATGAGGAAGATACCTTCGTCTGAGTCGGTAACCGCTTTGGAGGCGGATCACGCCGGAGTGCTCCCCTCTTCCGGATCCAGTATCTCCTTCGGCAGTTGGGTGAGTCTCTTCACGTGACGTTTCAGGATGGAGCAGTTCGTCTCGATATGGGCCGCCTCATCCGGGATTCGGAGGGCAGCCTCGGCGATCGCCAGGATATACTGAAACTCGCCGCTCTTCGATTCCACCAAGACACAGAAGCGTCTGATTCCGTTCCGGTTTCCTTCCAAATCGTACTCGATCTCCTTCGGATCCACCGGTTCGATGATCGCCGTGGCCTCCTCCCATGATACCGAAGAATAGGCCGGCGCCGCGGTATAGAATCCGGTGGTGTCGAACTGCTGGGAAACGGTATCGATGGATAGATGTTTCAAGTAGAGCCTGGCGGGTGCGTCCAGCTCGTACAACGAGCGTCGGAAACCGGGATACGCGGCGATTTTCAAGGGAAGCTGTCTCGATTCCGCCTTGTCGTACCAGTAGAGGTTTTTGCCGTTGATGGTGATGATTTCGCCGGATTGTCCGGTCTCGGTTGCGATCTCCCTGAGGACGCTTTCCAGGTGCCTGTGGTGGGCCGGATCCAGCGGTAGCAGTTTCGTGAGATAGAAGTTGGTCACATACCGTTTTTTTCTGGTCTTGGAGACGTAGCCGTAATCGATGAGGGTGTTCATGATACGCAGCAGGGTGGTCTTGGCCACCCCGCTGTCTCTCGAGAGATCTTCCAGGGTATAGGCCCTGTCGTGCCGCATGTTCATGTACTCGATCACGGCCAGGGCCTTCTCCAACGGTTTTGACGTTTCGCTCTTCATTTTTACCGGCGCGTCCCTATCGGTTCTTGAACTCCTGGGGATGCTTCTTCTTCAGTTGGGCAGCCTGTTCGGCCTTGCCGTGCTTTTCGAGGAACTCACAGTATGCCGGCAGTTGGCCTCTTGAGTGCAACGGACCGCCCTCGCGGAGTACCGTCCACAGCGGATCTACATCGCAGTCCATCGACGCCATCATGTCGTCGTGCCATTCGTTCAGGCAGTAGACTCCCTCTCTCACCACCTCCGGATGATCTCCGGCCAGGTCGACCTGTTCATGCGGATCGGATTCCACATCGAAGAGCATATCCCTGGGAAAGAGATGGAAGCCATCGTGGTAGGTGCGGGTGTAGAGCCACTTGTCGAAGCGGACGCTTCGCTGACACACGTGACAGCACTGGCCGAGTACCAGGTAGTCTCGGCCGCACTCCGCGCCTCTCTCGATAGCCGGGGCGAAGCTCTTGCCGTCCCAGGTGGGCATGGGATCCGTGCCGAATATCTCCGCCAGGGTGGGGCCGAGGTCGAGGTTGTAGTGGAGCCCCGTGTCGACGTGCCCCTTGGTCTTGCCGGGCCAGCGTACGATCATCGGAATTCGGTGGGTGATGCGGTCGGCGGTACCGTGTTCGCCGTAGATGCCGAGTTCCCCCTGGTTTTCGCCGTGGTCTGAGGAGACGATAATGATCATGTCGTCCAGCACGCCCTCCTTCTCGAAGGCCTCCAGGATCCGGCCGACATGGTCATCCATATACCGGATGCCGCAGTCGTAGCCGTCGATCATCCGGCGCAGGTCGGTCATGGTATCCAGCCGCCCGGGATGACGGGGCCAGCGGGGATTTGTCTTGTCGTCGAACATGTTGATGTTCCCCGGCTTGTGGGCGCCTACCAGCTTCTTTTGGCCTTCGAGGACCTCTTCGGTCAGCCATGCCGGGAGCGGATCGTTCTCGAAGGGGTTCCCGAACTCCTCCGGGGCCCGATACGGCGTGTGCGGATCCCAATAGTTTATATGGAGGAACCAGTCGTCCTCGTCGGCGTTGCCCTCGATCCACTTCATCACCGTGGGGGTCACCTCTTCGGCGGATTCGATGCCGCCCTTGCCGGTGTTGTATATCTCGTTGAATCCGGCGTTGAAGGTCCAGCAGCCGTGGCGTTCGGCGAAGGGGCTGATGGACACCGTCTTGATCCCCTGTTGCCGGAGCATGGCCGGGAGGCTCTGCCGGGCCAGGGTGCCTCTGAAGTCACGCGACGCGCCTTCGAGGCGCATATCCGCGGCGGTTCCGCCGTGGCCGACCACGCCGGTGTGAATGCCGAACCGGCCGCTCATCATGGCCGTGCGTGAGGGCAGGCACGGGGCGTCCGAGCAGTAGTACTCGTCGAAACGGATCCCCTCGCGGGCGATGCGGTCGATGTTGGGCGAGGTGTTGCGATGGTACCCGTAGCATCCGAGATGATCGGGCCGCAGGGTGTCGATGTCGAGATACAAAATGCGCATGGTGTTCCTCCGATAGATATGGGATCCGTCGGTAATTCCGATCATGGATTCCAAATATGGTTATGAATAATTCCAATAATGGATCAATACCAGTATAGTACGAGAAAGAGTACAACGTGTCAAACAGTT
>CAZAKE010000077.1:0-21902 GCA_964485495.1 uncultured Spirochaetales bacterium | reverse complement strand
TCAGCTTTCGAACAAGCCCTTCGTGGCGAAATGAGGATCAGCGGTGAAATAGATACCGAGTTTTCGAAGCCCCGTCTCATCTCCGGGTGAGGGGATATGGCTCAGATGGGCATCACATCCCCGTATGAGGGCCAGTTTGTCGAGGGCCGTCTCGGCCGCGGGATTGCTCGCGGCGCTGATGCTGAGGGCGATCAGGGTCTCCTCGAGGTCCAAGCTGATCTCGTTCCCGCCGAGTATCTTTCTCTTATAGGCGCCCACCGAGTTGACGACCGTCTCCGGAAGCAGATGGATCGAGTCGGGGATGCCTGCCAGCTGTTTAGCGGCGTTCAACAGCATGGCCGAAGCTGCATGAAAGAGGTTGGAATTCTTGCCGGTCACGATGGAACCGTCCGGGAGTTCCATTGCGGCGCCGCAGAATACGCCGTCATGCCCCTTTCCTGAAGGTTCCGCCTCCCGAGCCGCGTCTCTCGCCGGCGACACCATCGGCCTGTCGGTCTCCTTTAGATCGAGGTCATCCATGAGGAGTCGCACCCGCTCGATCGTCTCGGTGTCGATGAGGCCCGACATGTAGTCGCAGGAGTATCGGAAGTACCGACGGATGATCTCCTGCCCGGAGGCGGCACGGATCGCCTCGTCGTCGATAATACCGAAGCCCGCGCGGTTCACCCCCATGTCGGTGGGAGACTTATAAAAGGAGTCACCTCCGGTGATCCGCTCGATTATCCGCCTCAAGACCGGAAAGGCGTCGATATCACGGTTGTAGTTGACGGATTGCTCGTTGTAGGCGTCCAGGTGGAAATGATCGATCAGGTTGTAATCCCGGATGTCGGCGGTGGCCGCCTCGTAGGCGACATTCACCGGGTGCTTCAGCGGCAGGTTCCAGATCGGGAAGGTCTCGAACTTTGCGTAGCCGGAATCGAGACCCCGCCGGTAGTCGTGATAGAGCTGGGAGAGACAGGTGGCGAGTTTCCCACTGTTCGGCCCCGGGGCGGTAACGATGACGACCGGTCTCTCCGTTTCTATGTATTCGTTGGCGCCGTATCCCTGATCACTTACGATCCTGTCCACATCGGTGGGGTATCCGTGGGTGACGCCGTGGCTGTATATGCGGATACCCCGACGTTCCAACAGCTGCCTGAACTGTTCGGCCCCCGGCTGCCCTTCGAACCGTGTGATGACGACGCCGGCGAGATGAATCCTGTGTTCGGCCAACTCGTCGATGATCTTCAGGGCATTCTGGTCGTAGGTAATTCCGAAGTCGGCCCGTACTTTTTTACGCTCTATGTCTCCGGCATAGATACACAATATGACGTCCGCCTTATCCCGGAACTTTTCGATGAGCCTGATCTTGACGTCCGGATCGAATCCGGGAAGGACCCTGGACGCGTGATAATCGAAGAGGAGCTTGCCCCCGAATTCGATATAGAGCTTGTTCCCGAACCGGTTCATCCGCTCTGCTATGGCCGCGTGCTGCTCCGCGAGATACTTCTCGTTGTCGAAACCGATCTTCATTTCAGGATGCTCCTCCGTGCGTTTCTTCGACCTCACAGTACCATGTACGCTGAATCGTATCGAGAGAGAAGAGAATGGAGAGAAAACGGCTGATGCTCATAGGCTGCATGACTCCCTACGAGGTACACGAGGTGGCGGAGTACTCCCTGGCCGCCATCGAACACCGCAGGCATCAGTGCAGACGCTGAGACTGGAATAGATACCCCTTCCCGGCAACCTGTGCGAGAATGAGTGGGATCAAGGCCGGATTGATGTACTGCGGGATGATCGGCAGGGCGAGGAGAGTAAGTGCCGAGATGCCGGCGGTCGACAGAGCATACGACCTGAGCGTTTTCGCTCGGGGTGTCGCCGAGAGTGCTGCCGCGGCGACGAGATCGGTCGGATACATCAACAACAGAATCCAGTTACAATGTCCCCATCCCGAACCGAATTGAACCACCACGAGAAAGAGTCCCACTATCCCCGAGTGCAGGAACGCAATAAATGGAAGTGATGGACAGTACCGCCTCCGGCGAATGCAGCGCAGGATTGCTATGCCGTAGAGAATCGTAAGTGCTGTAACTACGAAAATCGGCGTCAAAATGAAGGGGAGAGGGGTATCTCCCGAGATCATCTCCGCCGGCGGAAATAACATCCTCTCCGCCGAGACGAACGGCTGAGGTCCGGTGTTTCCTTCGATCCTGGCCCTTGCCGCCCATTCGTACAAGCCCTCCGGCAGATAGGCCGCCTCCCGCACATCTACGGGCGTATCCAGGCCGCCGTCCAGGACTGTATCAATCCCCAGCCGAACCCATGGGTGATCGTGTAGATACTCGTGGAGGTGTTCACGGAGTGTGAGTGGAGCCGTGATAGGTGGGCCGCCGGTATCGTGTTCTGATACACCCGTTGCGGATGACGACACGAGCAATGCATCTGCGGTAACCGATTCAATGAGTTCTCGAATTCGTGTCGAGCAGTTTCTTTCGAGAAAGTCGTATCGATACTCCCGGTTCTCGGGCCTGGCCTCCGATTGCAGATACTCTAAGAGTTGCACACTCTGTTTTTGATCGAGGTTCAGGAGCTGCTCTTTGACACTCCTGCCTGTCTCGAGATACTCATTCAGGACCACCTCGGCCGGTCTGACAGAGAGCGAAAAACGGAGTTCCGTTCCAGTCAGGAGTCTGTAGAAGAAGAGGGGGTCGTCGAAATCATATGCACCGAAGTTGTAGATCGAGTCTCTGCCGTTCTCGATATCTGTGATACGCAAAGCGCTGTGCCCGAACATGGCCTCGAGTCCCTGACCGGGAGAGTAGGTCTGAAGATAAATTTGTAGATCGGTGGATGTCGTGGATGCCTGGTTCGAGAAGAGTGGGACGGCGGAACCGACAGAAATCAATACCGCGGCGATGTGAACACGAATAGGTGCAAACAGCCTACAGTTCGATGCCATATTCCTGAATCTTATTGAACAGGGTACGGCGAGTAATCCCAAGCTCTTCCGCGGCTTTGGTCCGGTTCCCTTCCCAGACGTACAGAGCGTGGATGATCGTATCACGTTCCACCTCCCTGAGAGATTTGGCCTCCGGAATTTCCCGATGCGAACTTGGAGTGATTCCCAGATTCGGCAGGGTGAGAGTGTCCGAATCCGCGAAGATGAGTGCCCGCTCGACGAGGTTTTCCAACTCTCTGACATTGCCGGGCCATGGATACTTCATGGCGGAAGCAAGGGCTTCCGGAGCGAGTGTTTCGACTCGAGTGCCCATCTTCGGATTGAGCTGTCGAAGTAGGTATCCGATGAGCGGAGGAATGTCCTCGGGTCGCTCCCGGAGCGGCGGTATCTGGATGCGGACCACATTCAGTCGGTAGAACAGATCCTCTCTGAACTTTCCGGCTCGTACATCCTCTTCCAGATCACGGTTGGTGGCGGCAATGATGCGCGTATCTACAGGAATCTGACGGGTTGCCCCGAGGCGCTGTATCCTCTTCTCCTGGATCACACGCAGGATTTTCACCTGCAGATGAGACGGCATATCTCCGATCTCGTCCAAGAAGAGGGTTCCCTCTGAGGCGAGTTCAAACATGCCTGTTTTAGTACCCGTCGCGCCTGTAAAGGCACCCTTCTCGTGGCCGAACAACTCGCTCTCGAGAAGGCTTTCGGGAATACCGCCGAGGTTCACGGCCACGAAGGGACCATCGGGTCTGGATTCGGAGTGGACGGCCCGTGCGATAACCTCTTTTCCGGTGCCACTCTCTCCTGTTATGAGGATGGTGGATGGAGTTTTCGAGACCCGCCGGATCAACGTACGGATCTCCTTCATGGAAGTACTGTCTCCCACGAGCCGTATGCCGCCGGAGTTCGTCCTCCGCCCGGCTTCTACCTGCATCCGCATCTTTTTTTCGTGTATGATCCTGCGCAGGCGGAGTGCCAGTTCCGCCACATCGAAGGGTTTCACGATGTAGTCTTCAGCACCGAGCTTCATCGCCTTGACCGCATCGCCGATCTCGCCAAATGCGGAAATCATGATCACCGGCACGTCCGGACCATCGGATCTCAGCCACTCCAGAAATTCGAGCCCATCCATACCCGGCATTTTTAGATCGACGATCGCCGCCTCGAAGATAGCATCCTCCATCATGCGTTGAGCGGAGAGCCCGTTTTCCGCGGTCTTGGACTCAACTCCCTCGAGCTGTAAATACTTCGCGACGGACTCGCGGATGTTTTTCTCATCATCGATTATCAGTACCATGCTTCCTACCCTGGAGTATCACCCGCGGAAATCGCATCGGCGAGAGGCAGAACGACACGAGCCTCCGTGCCGTCTGGGTTTCCCGGAACGAGTTCCAGGGTTCCCCCTGCCGACTCAGTGAAACGTTTGGCGATCGCGAGACCGATGCCGGATCCTTTGCTCTTGGTCGTGTAAAATGGGTCGAAGATGTTTCGCATCTGATCCTCCGATAACCCGGGGCCATTATCAACGACTGCGATACATACCGTTGCCTCTAGTTTGTCGGCATACACGTCTATTCGAGATGAGGCGACCGATGTATCCGGCGAGTGGGGCCGGCGCGGATCCGTTGCCTCGAGCGCGTTTGTGATCAGATTCTCCAACACCGAGCGCAATCTCTCCCGGTCGAAGACGACAATTGCATCGTCGTCTCTATGGCGAAACTCGACGCGTCCCGGATATCGTTTTATCAGAGCTTCTATGAAGATGTCGATTTCGATCCGTTCGGGGCTTCCCACGGGATCGCGCAGGAATTCGCCGATCCGATCTACGAGTCTCTGCATGCGATCGACTTCTTCTTCGATTACAGAGATATCTTCGTATACCTCTTCCGGGGAGAGCTTCTTCAGAATTGCGGCTTGTACTCTGATCGCGCTCAGCGGATTCTTGATCTCGTGAGAGAGAGTGCGCGCAGCTTCGCCAAGTCGCACCAGGTTTTGCTGTGCCTCGAGCCTGCGGCTGAATAGGCGGTTTCTGTAATAGAGCCTACCGATGAAATATAAAACAAGACCAATGAGAAGTGGAACCAGGAGATATGCAGCCGTATAGATTCGTTTCATGAGCAGGTGGCGCTCGATACGAATCTGCGTGAAAACGAACATGGGCAAGCCTGCCATCCGTGGCATCATGCCTCGCATCGGCATCATCGAGTTGCGAATGCCTACCGATCTGGCGATGCTGATGGTCGCCGTTTTCCGGTCGATGGTGAAGCGGGGGTCTCCTTGAAGAAGAGAAGCCGGGATGTTGTCTGCACCGATGGTCGACGGCGCTGTTCCGCTGATGTAGATGGCGTCTCCGCGGGAGTCGTATACTCCGAAACCGGTGACGGTTTCTAAGATGTCTCCGAGGTCAGGGTATTGGGAATCGGAACGAAAGGATTCCAGCAATGCCGAGGATATTGTATCGGCCTCATATTCCATCAGTACTTGGTTGTGGCGGATTTGACTTTGCAGAAAGAAGATTGCCGAGATCGAAAGGATGAAAAACAGGCTTCCGAGGACGATGGCGAAGAGACGCTCCTCTCCGGTTGACAAAATTTCTCGAATCGCTACTGCCATGCCCCTACTATACCATGAATATTCTGTTCCAGTTTTTTCAAGATGCGGTATTCGAAGATACAATCAATGTGAAATACAACGGCACGGAGTCTCTCCGTGCCGTTCCAAGGGTGCGCCCCAGCCGGGTGTACTCCCTCGCGTCTTTTAGCGGCGGCGGGCGCCACCTCTCGCCGATCGTCCTCCGGGACCGGAAAACTGCTCACTCAGGTCATACTCGGTACCGGATATGATCGCCTTAGTGACATGAATAACGGGTAGTTCATCACCTCCGACAGCCGTACCGGGGCGCCGAGTATCGTCGAATAGGTACCCTTCCACGGTCACGGACTGATCGTTCTCAAGGTTGATAGATGCAAGGTGATACCGGGGAACCATGACATCATACTCGGTGCCCTCGCTCATGATAGTCGGAAACCAGCTGTTCTCGAGATTTACCGCTCCGGTGACGGTGATACGTTCCGGTTCCTGGTAGTCTTCCGGGTTCCAACCCGGATTCATTCCCCATCCGGGTTGCATCCGCCGGCCGGGACCATAGGCGTCTGTCGGCGCCTGAGGAGACTCGTACTGCCCTTCGGCGATGGCTACTCCGGCTCCAAGCACGACCAGGATGATCATCGATACGAGCATTGAACGCTTCATGTTATTCCTCCTAAAGAATTGTATGATCTGTTGTCGTTCATCTATATAAAGCAGATTGCGTGCCAATCGGATGACTTTGGAGGCAATACATTCGAAAATTCTCTGGGAATTCGGTGGTTTCACATGCGAATCGAGGGGATACAACGACGCGGTATGAGAGCGATTGCTGAATGGTGGGAAAAAGATTCTCAGTACGAAAATTCGGGAAATATATTCCCTATCACCGGCTCGAGTCGGTATACCGGTCGGCCTGATTGGTGTATTCTCGTACCGGGGGATTTGTGATGATCGCGGATATGATCCACCCTGCCGACTTCGGCATGGTGCGGAGGGCGGAGAATCTTTCTGAGCGACTCGAGAGGGTATCCGGCGAATAGCGCGAAACAGGAGGGTGTAGAAGATGAACGGGCGAGAACGAGTACTCGCGGCCATTTGCGGAGAGGATACCGATACGCTACCTCACATACCCATATCGATGATGATCGCCGCCGACGCGGTCGGCGTGCCGTATACGGAGTACGCCACCGACTATCGGAAGATGGTGCAAGGGCAGATCGCCTTCGCCGAACGGTACGATGTCGATCACGTCTCGGGAATTTCCGATCCGGCGGTCGAGGCCGCCGACTGCGGCGCCTCGGTGATCTATCATCCCGACCAGCCCCCGGCCATCGACGAGGAGAACGCCGTATTCAGCGAAAAAGCGAGACTCGCGAAGGCCGCGATTCCCGATCCGCAGAATGGCCCGCGGATGAGTAACCGCGTTGCGGCGGTGGCCGGCCTGGCAGAGGAGGTCGGCGGCGAGAGGCTCGTAGAAGGCTGGATCGAAGGGCCGGTGGCGGAGGGTTCGGACCTTCGGGGCATTAACCGGATCATGATGGATTTCTACGACGATCCGCGGTTCGTACGGGACCTGTTCGACTTCGTGTTCGAGATGGAGATCGGGTTCGCTCGGGCGCAGGTGCAGGCCGGGGCCCAGATCATCGGCATGGGCGATGCCGCATCGTCCCTGGTGGGACCGCGGATCTACGAGGAGTTCGTATTCGAGTATCACCGGAAATTCATCGATTCGATCCATGCGCTCGACGTTCCTGTCAGGCTGCACATCTGCGGGAACATCACCGGGATCCTCCCGTGGATCGGGAAGCTGCCCGTCGACCTGCTGGACGTGGATTCGATGGTTCCCATGGACGAGGTGCGCGCCGCGGTTGGGCCGGATATGCTTGTTTCCGGAAACATCGATCCCGTCAGGGTTCTGCGGAACGGCAGTCCGGACAGGGTAACGGCCGAATTATCCTCGTGTTTCGATGCGGTGGGTGGACGGCGGTATGCCGTGGCCGCCGGATGTGAGATTCCCCGGGATACGCCTCCCGCCAACCTGGAGGCGATGCGAAGGTTCGCCCGTTCATACTCTTGAGACGTGGCGATACAACCGTAGAGGCCGGACTATTCGCTCAGCTAATTTCGAATCGTTGTATCGCTCGCCCCTCCTTACTTAGGCGCGAGCCTATCCGGCTCCTCCGCACTCAGGCGGAAGAACCCCATGGCATCCTTCGGATCGAACTCGACCAGAATGCACCGAGCCCGACTAACCCTATGCTGATTCCCATGGGAGCCTCCTCTTTTTATTGTATATCGAGCAGAGGCCGATTATGACAAGTATTCAAACATTATCACAAGATATTGAAACTCATCAAACGAAAAAATCGTTGTACAATTCAATCAATTGTTAGTTCCGGAGTGAGGAGATGGTGCGAATCGATAAATTTAGACGATACTATCCGTTCTATATCATGATGCTTCCGGCGATTGTATTCTTCATCATTTTTCGCTATCTACCGATGTACGGCGTAATCATCGGACTTAAGAATTACAGCATATCCAAGGGGATTTGGGCTAGCCCGTGGGCCGATCCCTTTTACAAACACTTTCGTACATTCTACCAGTCGCCATACTTCTGGCAGTTACTGCGTAACACTATGCTGATTAGTTTCTATAAGCTGTTCTGGGGAATGGCACCGCCGATTCTTCTCGCGCTGCTGTTGAACGAGTGCAAATTTGCTCTCTACAAACGCGGAGTCCAAACCGTCACCTATATGCCCCATTTTCTTTCCTGGGTGATTATACAAGGCATCCTGGTGGCACTATTCTCCGAGGACATGGGTCTGGTCAACCGCCTACTCAGAGAATCCGGTAGGGCAGCCATACCATTTTTACGATCGGAGAATTGGTTCAGGAGTGTGGTGGTGATCGCCGACGTGTGGCGGGATACAGGTTGGGGTGCCATCATATATCTGGCCGCACTCGCAGGAATCGACCCGAATTTGTATGACGCCGGAAAGATAGACGGGTGCTCGAAAATACGGATGATGTGGTATATCACTCTGCCTGGAATTACGAACATCATCGTCATGCTCCTCATATTGCGGCTTGGACGGTTGATGAATGCAGGATTCGAACAGATCTACGTAATGTACAATCCACATGTGTACTCCGTCGGAGACATTATCGATACCTGGGTATATCGTACCGGATTAGAGCAGCTGAACTTCAGTCTGGCGTCGGTTGTCGGCTTGTTCAAGTCGCTCATCGGGTTGGTGCTGATCGTTGCGACTAACCGTCTCGCGAAAAGGTGGGGACAGGGCGTATGGTAAGAGAAACTACGGAAGATAGAATCTTTAACAGTGTTTCACTCTTTGTGCTCTTCTGGGTTGCATTCCTCTGCGTCTTTCCTCTGTTATTCGTAGTCTCCGTCTCACTTACACCCATTACGGAAGTATTCAAGAACGGCGGATTCATCCTTGTTCCAAAACAGCTGACGCTGAATGCATATGAACATCTGTTTACGAATTCTCTCATGCCGAATGCATTCAAGATTACCGTCTTCATCACGTTCGTGGGTACCTTGGTGAGTCTTACATTTACGACGCTTCTTGCATATCCGTTGAGTCGAAAGGATCTCCCCGGACGCAGTCAAATATTGTTTTTCATCGTTTTTACGATGCTCTTTAACGGTGGTTTGATACCGACCTATCTGGTGGTAAAGAACGTCGGCTTGTTGAATTCGATATGGGCTATGATAATACCGTATGCGGTATTTGCCTATTACACAATGATAATGAAAGGTTTCTTCGAGAATATGCCAAACGAGTTGTTTGAGTCGGCAAGGATGGACGGAGCGAGCGAGTGGCTGATCTTAGCGAGGATAGTACTCCCACTCTCGCTTCCGGTTATGGCATCGGTTGGACTGTTCTATGCTGTTTCACGTTGGAATACCTTCATGGCGGCGGTGCTGTACATCACCGACCCCGAAAAGAAACCGATGCAGGTGATCGTGCGGAATATGCTAGCTGCTGCCGAAAACAACGTAGAGGCATTGATCGACGAGCCGATACCGTCACAGACCATTAAGATGGCCGCAGTCGTGTTTTCGGCGATTCCGATTATCATGGTATATCCATTTCTGCAACGCTTTTTCGTAAAGGGAGTAATGATAGGCGCTGTGAAGGGATAAAAAAGGAATCACGACATTCGTGAGTATATTGCAGGTATACCGGTCTTTCCGGTTGCCAATATTTTCCAAAGGAGTTGTGTTATGAAGCGATTAGTCTTGGTATTCACCGTGCTGGTGTGCGGCATGGTGATCTGTGCGACAGGGCAGGGAGAAGGGTCCGGTACGACCGGTGAGGATGAGACGGTGGTACTCGAGTTCATGTGGCCGAGTTCCACAAACGTGCCTCCTCGCGAGACAGATGCCATGTGGCAGGGGATCTACGAACGATTTAACGTTGACGCCAAATTGATCCTGATTTCTACGGAATATGAGCAGCAGCTCAATGTCAAGGTTGCGTCTGGAATCCTGCCGGATTGGTTTGTCGTTCCGAGCAAGGCCTATTATACCCAGTACGTAAAAGAGGATTTGCTCCTTGCTGTTTCCAAATATGAGGACAGGCTACCGGATTATTATGAGTATGTTTCAGAAGACCGTCGAAAGCTGGGGTATATAGACGGACAGCTATATTCTTTAATTAGTCCCCCAAGTTACAACATGAATAGCTACTGGATCCGTCAAGACTGGGTAGAAAAAGTCGGACTCTCCATACCCGAAACCTTGGATGACTATGTTTCCGTAATGAAGGCATTTACGGAAAAGGATCCGGACGGCAACGGAAAACAAGATACCTTTGGGATTACCGGCGACGGCATCGGGGCGTTCATCGGATTCTTCGGCGCATATGGCGTTCCCATGCCCGGTGAGTTGTTCATAATGGACGGGGAATTGATCTCCGCAGTTCATGATCCGAGGATGAAGGACGCGCTGACGAAAATCAAAGAGATAATCGAGATGGGGGTCGTGGATCCAGGATTGCTGTCGACCAACGGCGGACAGGCCTTCCAGAAACAGGCCCAGCAGCAGGTAGGACTCGCGTATCAACCCTGGTGGAGGATGCTGAAGGTAAAATATGCCGAACAGCTCGCGGCTGTGAATCCCGATGCGGAATGGAATCAAGTAGCAGCTCCCGAAGGACCGGGTGGTCGAATAAACCACTATGAGAGCATGGGTGTCGGTTCATTCAACGTCTTGAATAAAAAGTTGGAGGCTGACCCGGTTAGACTCGACCGTATGCTTAAGGTATGTAACTTTGTCTCATCCGAGGAGGGGCAGAGACTCGTGTTATACGGAAAAGAGGGATTGCACTACAAAGTCAACGAGGAGGGTAGGGTCGAGATACTCCCGAAGATGTATGAAGATGATGGAGTACTAATCATCCCTAAGTATCAGTTTACCGGCCGTGACGGGCGAATTACCTTCCGACGAAGTTCCCGAACTTCTATGATGAGGTCAAGTTTGCCGGTACGGCACCATCTTTGCAGGTTTTTACCTCGCTGCCGACTCCGCCAGAGGACTACAACAATGCCGACGCGGCGCGCTTCATCGAGGAAAATGTGATCGCCTTCATTTATGGGAAGCGTTCACTGGATGAGTACGATGAATTCCTCGAAAAACTCGATACCACATTTCAATACAAACTGTTCATGGATGCCGCACGAGAACAGATAGGAAGTATGGGATTTCTAGACTGAGGTGGTACTTGTAATGTAAAAAAGAGTATCAACTATCGGACGGCTGGGGATCTTCAATGCCCCGGCCGTGCATGTTTTGGGAGGATTCACATGAGTATATCAAGCTTGCATGAAGCAGCGCGTGAAACACCCGTCATCGAAAAGGTAGACGTGTGTGTGTGTGGCGGTGGGCCTGCCGGTGTTTCGGCCGCCGTCGCAGCCGCCCGAAGCGGGGCGGTAACGAGGCTAATCGATGTAAACGGATGTCTCGGTGGTATCTGGACCGCCGGTCTTTTGTGTTGGTTTCAAGGGCACAAAAACAAGAATGGGTTCATTAATGAGTTACGCGAGGAGCTCATCTCCCGAGGCGTCGCCTGGGACGAGGCCAAGAGCGGTATGGCCGCAGATGCCGACGAGATGAAACTACTGCTTGAGCGAATAAGCCTGGCTGCCGGCGTACGCCTGCTGTATCAAACTCGTGTGGTAGATGCCCACGTCGAGAATGGCCGGATCACCCATGCCGTTTTCGAGAATAAATCGGGCCGTCAGGCCATTTCCGCGAACGTGTTCATCGATGCAACCGGTGATGGCGATCTGGCGGTGCGTGCCGGTTGTAGTTTCGAGCTGGGAATCGGTCCCGAAAACTTAATGCAGCCGATGAGTCTCATCGGTATCGCCTGCGGCCCCGAGTCGAGTGAGATTGCCGATTGTCTCCGAGGGTTTGCCGAACCGTTGGGTAAGAATCCTCGGCACGTGTTAAAGTCCGAGATGGAGCGCGGCGGTATGACACCGTCGTACGCAGGTCCCTTTATGACCATGATCCGTGAAGGGTTGTACCTGCTGATGATAAATCATCAGTATGGGGTTTCCGGTTTGGATGCGCAGGAACTGACGGATGCCACCGTAGAGGCCCGGGCGGAGATACATCGATTGGTAGCCGCATTGCGTTCATTAGGCGGTCGATGGAGAGATTTTCGTCTCGTTGTGACCGCGGACCGTATCGGTGTACGGGAGGGACGACGGATCCACGGACTCGAGACAATCGATCGAGAGTACCTCAGGATCGGAAAAACAGTACCGGATCCGGTGTGTCTCTCGTATTATTCTATAGACGTGCATCATCTCGGAGCCCATGTGGAATTCGAAAAATTCGAGGTTCGTCCGTATCAGATACCATACCGTGCTCTGGTGGCAAAAGATGTGGATGGGCTGCTGATGGCTGGGCGTTGTATCAGCGGAGATTTCATCGCACATTCAAGTTACCGGGTTACCGGCGACGCGTCCACTATGGGTGAGGCCGCAGGTTTCGCGGCGGCACTGTGTGCCGAAGAGAAAATACTGCCGCGGCAGTTGGAGTACCGCAAACTGGCGGATCTCTTGCCTGAGAAGTATGCACATGCATGAGTGTGCTCATACAAGCACGACGTCGAGTGTGTGACGCAATTGGCCGTGAACGTTCACCCTGGAGAGGATGACCCGATTCATACTATACTCGACTCGAATGGGATCATTGCAGTGAACTCGACTTTCGTCAACCGGATTGGGAGG
Organism: uncultured Spirochaetales bacterium; assembly: GCA_964485495.1. Classification (GTDB taxonomy): domain Bacteria; phylum Spirochaetota; class Spirochaetia; order CAZAKE01; family CAZAKE01; genus CAZAKE01. The sequence continues at coordinate 9,100 of CAZAKE010000077.1, read as the reverse complement.
AATGCGATGAGAGAACTAGGTACCGTAATATTTCAGGTGGACCGATTTCCCGTAGCCGGTGAGTATGATGTCGTCGTGATCGGTGCGGGGCCCGGTGGAATCGGCGCAGCTGTTGCCGCCTCACGTGCCGGTGCATCCACCCTGCTGGTAGATAGGTTTGGGTATCCTGGTGGTATGGGAACCGCAGGAAACGTATGCCACATGATGTGCTTCGGTATAGACGGTCGGCAGGTGATCGGTGGAATTGCGGACGAACTTGTACGCAAGATGAATGCCGCAGGATGGGCCTATCAGGAAAATAAAGAGTTTCACCCGGATTTCGAGAGCCTGGAAGGGAAAGAGCTTGGACACCACTGTATAATCGATTCTGAAGGCTTGAAGATAATCGCAAATCGGTTACTCGATGATAGCGGCGTTGTCTCATTGTTCTACACCACTTTCATCGGCGTTATACGGGATGATTCGCGGATTACCGGTGTGGTACTGGACACCATCGAGGGGCCCGTAAGCGTGACGGGCCGGGTGTTCGTCGATGCCACCGGGGACGCACATCTCTGTTATAGAGCGGGATTGCGGGTGAGGGAAGCGCCTGTTCGCGAATCGATGACCAAGACGATCCTCATGGATTTCGGAAACGTGACTGAATTCGACAAGCCGCGATGCAAGCGAATCTACGCCGAACTCTTTGAGAAGGGGATGACCCCGTTCCCGAATCAAGATGCCTTCATGGGGGTAAAACTGATCGATCCATGTGTGGTGCACGTGAACCACACCCTCGCGGTAGGCTCCTCGCTTCACTCCTCAGATGCAACCAGGATGGACAAGGAGATGCGAGAGCAGGTGATGACCACTCTCGATTTCTATCGAACCAATATACCAGGCTTTCAGGATGCTTACCTTGTAAGGACGGCTCACACATTGGGAATTCGCGCCGGCCGTGGTGGCATCGGGATAGAGTCTATTACGGGGGAGATGGTGGATGCATCTCCTGAAGTATCCGAACCGATAGCGGTTAACAAACGAAGTTACGGTGGTCACGGAGTCGATCGGTTCAGACCCATATGGCAGGCGTCGTACAACGGTACTCAACAGGTTCCTTGGAAGGCACTCATCCAGGCGGATATAGACAATCTTGTCCTTGCGGGACGATGCATCTCCGCCGATTGGAAGGTTCTGGATACATTCCGACTCATTCCTGCTTGTATGGCCGTCGGCGAGGCGGCCGGAATAACCGCCGCACTGTCCGCGAGGAAAGAAGGAGTTGTGAAAAGGCTATCCTATGCTGCGGTACGGACCGTCTTGATTCAAAACAACGCCATCCTGGATATACCGGAAACTGTCGAGGTTGTGCGCTGAAATCGCGACCGTGGCTATCTGGTAGGATATTAGTATGCAGAACGATTTGTTGAACGTCCTAATCGTCGATGATGAACAGATTATCCATGATGAACTTCACTTATTTCCGTGGGAGGCACACGGTTTTTCGGTGTGCGGGGAGGCTTTCAACGGACGTGAAGCCCTTTCGATCTGTGAGTACGTGCGGCCCGATATCTGTCTTGTAGACATCTCGATGCCCGTACTCAACGGGATTGAGTTTATTCGACGTGCCTGTTCGCTTTCTCCGCTTACCCAGTTCATCATTCTTAGCTGTCATACAGAATTTGAATATGCCCAGCAGGCTCTGCGACTCGGTGCTGTCGATTATATTTTAAAGGTCTGTATAAGTGACGAGGAGTTACTTTCTGCATTGAATAAGGCGGCGTCCGCTCAGTCCCAAAAACGAGAACGGATACGACACAGGAAAATACAGGTCGAACTGGAACGTAACTACGAAATTAGAGCGTTTCTGTCGGAGGACGTATCCGATTTAGATATTTCCGAGTACTGTATCTTTCCTTGCAGAACTGTCTTATTAATAGGAATTGGCAATCCGAGCTCTACGCTGGTACATGTAGATGACATGCATACCTCTCTCTTTTCTGAGGAGGGAGGCTGGTTCGATGCGGAGGAGATGATTGCAGTCAGAACCGTGGATCCTGGTCTCTCGTTCGAAGAAGTAAAGGATAGACTTTCTCATCTGATAGAGTTGAACTCGGAATTTGGACAATTCATCGGATATATCGGAGACCCCATCTCGAACGTAGATGAACTCAAAGAGATCATCGATTCGGTGAATACGATTCGTGATACCTTTTTCTATTGCCATAAAAAGAAAGTCTTTTCGTCTCTTGATCTACTCGTGTTCGATTCGGATGCGGCCTTTGAGGAAGGGCTTTCTCAACTTCTTTCGGCGTCTACTCATTCCTATGCTGCCGTGAAAGGTTTTCTCTCTTCGGAATTCCGTGTGCAAACATCCAAGATAAGACTCGCTCCTACACGGATAAAATCACTCTTCATCAGGAATATCATTCAGTTTCGCAGATTGTTGCCGGTAGGTGGCGTAGAATCTCTCACTACTGCCATACTCGAAGCGGAATCTATCGAATGTCTCATTTCGAGCATTTGTAGGGTACTGGATCCTAAGGACGACGGGACTGCTCATTATCATCCGGTAGTAAGAGCCGCGATGCTCTTAATAGAGGATCATTATTCCGAGCCGATCTCTTTGACGATAGTGGGTGAATCTGTCGGCATCAGTTCGACGTACCTAAGCAGATTGTTCCATGCAGATGTGGGCGTCTCCTTCAACGAGTATGTAACCGGCGTCCGCATGGAAAAAGCCATGCAATTATTAAAGGACAGCAACATGAAGATGTGTGAGGTTGCGAAGACTGTAGGAATACCTAATTATCATTACTTCACGACGCTGTTCAAGAAACATGCAGGTCTTACTCCCAAGGCGTATCGAAAGGGGTAGCCCATGCGTCATTGGTTTGGCGGTCTTACCGGAAAGCACTTTCTGTTGCTTTTCCTGTTTACCTTTCTCCTTTTTTTCTTGCAATCTTCAGTGAACCTGTCGGAAACACTCGACATCGTAGAAGGCCAGGCGTTACATCAATATGAGATGCTTATCGACCAGACGAATCAGTATCTAAACCTTTATTTGAACAACATCAGGAACATGCTTTTTCACGTGGCACTGCAACCAACTCTCTTTTTGGATTTACCGGAAGATGAAGCCGTCGGACTTCTCCACAGGATAGAGAGGAGTAACGCGGAAATCGTATCGAACATCTATGTAGTCGATGATGGATCCCGGTATATAAGCAGTCGGCAGATCGAAATGACCATCTTTCCAAAGGAATATGCAACGATTAATGCATTGATATCCGGAAGTGAACAAGGAATTAAGTGGAGCGAGCCTTTCATGAGTCCCGTTGCCGGATGGACGGTAAACTTTTCTTATGGATTCGAAGGCGGATACGTCGTAATAGAGATTAATCTCGAAATTCTCGCAGGCAAGTTACTCGACATCATACGAGAGCCTGGAGTGGCACTCATCATTACCTCGGACAGGGACAACACCATCCTCTTAGATGTCGGGAATCCGCTTATTCCGACTCAGAAATCCGGGTATCCTGCAGATCTCGAAGGGGATTTCAAGGAGATGCTCGCGACTTCAATTTTATCCATAAATAGATTACTGTGGAGTGGAAATCCATTGACCGTTCTGCGATCCCATAACAACAATCTGGGTTGGAATATCTACCTTCTCATCGACCCATCGATATTCGAGGATGAACTACGACCGATACGCCGAACCATATTGCGAATCTCGATAGTACTTTTCGTGGGTCTGCTGCTTATGTCGGTGCTATTGAGCTATTATTTCACGCGACCGATCCTCAAACTCGTACAACGAATGGACAGAGTCAACAGCTTGGAGGAACTCGAACCGATTGAGGAGAAGTATAATGATGAATTAGGTTCGCTGGTATCGAGTTATAATGCGATGATGGACCGCATCGAAGGACTCACCTCCGAGAAAACAAGCATGGAATTGCAGATGCTCCAATATCAAATCGGACCGCATTTCCTGTACAACACCCTCTCCTCTATAGGAACTCTCGCACGACAGGGACGAACGGATGAATTGAGAGAAACTATCCGGTCATTGGTATCTCTCTTGAAATTTACCTTCGACCGCTCCGGCGGATTGGTACCGGTACGGGATGAAATTGAAATACTCAGGGACTTCATGCATATTCAAAAAATACGATATGGCAATAAGTATACGTTGACCATCACAATGCCGGAAGCGGCAGAAAAGGTAATAATTCCCTCGTTGATCTTACAGCCTATCGTCGAAAACGCACTCTTTCATGGCCTGGTCCCGGGCGGCGTCGGTGGAACGATTCGTGTATTATTAGGAATACGGCAAAATCGGTTGTCAATCGTCGTAAAGGACGATGGCATCGGTATGTCCGAAAGACAACTCCTTACGGTACAATCCTATCTTGAGGGAGATATAATCGATGAAGGCGGGAAAATTATTGTTACTGCGGCAACGTCGCGTAGCGGACTCACTGGATTAGGAATCAAGAATGTCCATGATAGGATTCGTATACAATACGGTAAGCCTTTCGGATTGACAATTGTCAGTGAAATTAATCAAGGAACGACCGTGACGATAGCCATGCCTGCATATCGTCCTTCTGAGGAGTCACCCGAGGAATCATAGAATCTGGATACAAAGACCACGAGCAACTGATCAGGCTATCCGGCGGATACTCCGATAGGCTACCTGAAGGAGTGGGTCCCGGTTGATGCATCCGACATGGAATACCGCTGTCCTGTTTTTATGTTCTCGTATGTTCCTACACACCCCTAACTCGACTGTCGCTCATACTCTTTCATGGTGGCCAGCTCCCGGGGCAGGTGGGAGGGGTATGGATCGTCCCAGTTGATCCACTCGCCGCTTAAGTATCCTGAATAGCCCATGCCCATGAGGAGTTCGACGACTCGTCTATGATCGACATACCCTTTACCGATAGGCCGGAGATCGGTGCTCTCTTTATGGGCGTCGTGAATGTGCAGGTGCCGGATCCAGGATTTGAGGATCTCGAAGGATTCGTCGATGGTTGCAAGGCCTGTTCTGACCGGATGCATGACGTCCCAGTTCACGCATACGTTCGGATGGTCCACTCGTTGCATGATCTCCGCCACATGCCGGGGGTCGCACCAGTCGTCGTGAGTCTCCATGCAGACGAAGACTCCCCGTTCTCCGGCGTGGTCCGCCACGGCTCGCAGCGACTCCGCCACCAGGTCGACGGCAGCGTCCCGCTCGATCCCCGCGCCCAGTTTTCCGCCGAACACGCGTATGCGCTTTGAACCGATGTCGGCGGCAAGGTCGATGGCCTTGTGGGAACCCTCGATGTGTTCTTTGTTCGATTCAGGATTGGCATACCGGCAGGAGGTGGCCACACAGGCGTAGGCGATCCCCTTCCGCGTCGCCAGGTCTTTCGCCTTCTGCCGTTCTCTACCGCCGATGTCGGTCTCTATGCCGTGGGCATGTTTGCTCACCAGGCGTGGTTCGATGCCGTCGTAGCCTGTCTCCTTTGCGAAATCCAGCATCGCCTCCAGACTCAGTTCGGGACAAGAAAAACTCATGAATGAATACTGCATACACTCCTCCTGAATGCGGTAAACCGGTCTATCTGATCTCCACCGAGGACCCCTTCTCTGCCGATTCATAGATGGTGTCGGTGATACCGGGTAGGTAGGGTAGTCCAGGTCCTGAGAGCCACAATTCACCAAGATGCCGCCGTCTTCGGGTGATGCCTTCCGATCATGCCACACCCGATGACGCCGATACGCACCGGTTTCATGCGACCATCTACGTAGTTACTGTATATGGTATCGGCAGTCGATGCAACGGGACCGACGGGTCGAACAAGGATGAGGGCAAATTCGGCTATTCGTGGATGTGGTACCGCTCCTTCAGCTTGGTTGCAACGAGTTCCATGATCAGGGCCACGGCCAGGATCAGATAGGTGATGAATCCGATCTCCCGTATATCGAAGAAGTATCCGGCGGCCATAAAGAGCTGATATCCGATACCACCTGCGCCTGCCGCCGCACCCATGGCAACCGCGACGGCGAAGTTGATCTCGAACCTAACGAAAGTCCATGAGAGCAGGTATGTAGCGGATGATGGGAGTACCGCCTGGAACACGATCTGCAGCCAGTTTGCCCCTGAAGCCCGCAGTGCCTCGATCACACCCTCGTCCAACTCCTCGAACGATTCGGAGTAGGCCTTGAGAAGGTAACCGATGGTGTGAAAACTCATCCCGATTACAGCCGCCACGGCCCCCAGTCCCGCCCCGATTGCGAAGATCAGGACCCATAGAACCGTCGGGACGGCCCGGATAACCGCGACGAATCCTTTGATGATGTTGCTCGTGCGGGTGCTCGTAAGGTTTCGGGCTGCAAACAACCCCAACATGAGGGCGAGGATGCTACCGATTAGCGTAGTGAGGAACGCCAGCGAGAGGGTGATGAGCAAGACTTCTCCGGCGGCCAGGAGGACGGAACCTCGGGTGTCCGCGGTCGCCATGAAATGGGTGGCGACTCCTCGGGGCCTGCCGAACATGGTGCCGAAATACTCGATGGTCTCGACCGTCGCCTTCCCCAGGTCGACGCCCTTCGTGTCGATAGTCGCGAACCCCCACACCGTGACAAATCCCAACACGACCAGCACAACCGTCAGCCAGGTCTTGTCCTTGGTGCGCCGTCGGATGAGGATTCGTCCGGAGCGTCGATTGCGTTGTACACCGGTCATAGGATAACCCTCCGAACTGCGTTGGAGATGAACTCGATCGAGAGGACGACGAATACGATGCTGAGCACGATGAGGGAGGCGCTCGTGTACTGCAGGCTCTTGTAGTAGATACTGAACATGAACCCGATACCCGAGCCGGTGAGGAGGCCGACCAGGGTGGCGCTTCTGATGTTGGTTTCGATCATGTAGAGGACCCAGCTCAGCATCTGCGGCATGGAGGCGGGAATCACCGCTTGGGCAATTACCTGCGAGTAGGATGCGCCGGCGGCCCGTAGCGCTTCCACCGAGGCGGCCGAGGCCTCGTCGATGGTTTCCATGAAGGCCCTGGTCAGAAATCCGAAAGTAGCGAAGAAGAGTGCCAAGAAGCCCGTGAAAGAACTCTGCCCGAAGGAGAGCAGAAAGATCATGGCCCAGGCCGCGATCGGGATGTTGCGATTGATGGAGGCGATGGTACGGGAGACTATCGCAAAGATTCGGTTCGGTTGGGTGGTCCTGGAGCCGAGTATCGCGAACAGCAACGAAAACACCGATGCCGTCACGGAAGCCATCACCGACATCAGAACCGTCTGGAGGAGCTTATCGAGAATCCGGGGCAGCTTGGTCAATGACTTGGCATCGGGAATCAGATTTTGTACCATCCAGACCGTTACCTTTGGAATCGCCAGTATGGCATCCTTGAGGTCGAATCTCGTTATTGCAGACGCTCCCGCCGCTAGAGTCATGAGTCCTATGAGGAAGAGGGTCAGAAGGAGTTTCTGCCGTCGGAAATAGACGGCGGGGTTTTCCAGACTACTCTTCGTGCTTTCATTCGTGGTGTTCATGCTATTCGATGATGAGTTCACCGGCTTCCGTCCCGTATATCTCGTGGATCGTCTTCTTGCCGAGTTTCTTCGGCGAGGAATCGAAGACCAATCGTCCATCGTTGAATCCGAGGATCCGTTCGGCGTATTTCTTGGCCACATCCACCTGGTGAAGATTCACGAGGATGGTGATGCCCAACTCCTCCTGTACCTTCCGAAGGTAATCCATGATGATCTTGGCGGAACTCGGATCGAGAGAACTGATCGGCTCGTCACACAGTATCATTCGCGGATTTTGCACCAGGGCCCTGGCGATGCCCACGCGCTGTTTCTGTCCTCCGGAAAGCTGGTCGCACCGACGGTAGATGAAGTCTTCGAGCCCGAGAAGGCTCAATACCTGCACGGCCTTCTCCTTCTCCTCCTCGGTGTAGATGCCGAGAACGCCGGTGATACTCGATTTATACCCGAGGCGTCCATGGAGTACATTTTCGATGACCGTAAGTCGATAGACCAGGTTATAGTGTTGAAAGATCATGCCGATTTTGGCTCGCGCATGACGGAGCTGCTTACCGTGAAGACGGAGGATCTCCTGCTTGTCGTATCTGATGGTACCGTCGGAGGCCTCGATCAGTCGGTTGATACACCTGATCAGTGTGGTCTTGCCCGACCCTGACGGCCCGATGATAGAGACGAACTCGCCGCTCTTCACCGAGAAACTCACGTCGGCCAGGGCACGGACATCGCCGTAAAATTTTGTGAGGTTTTCTATCTCGAGTAATGCCATGCAGGTCTCCTGTGAGTTCGGTTGAACTTGGGAAAATAGGAGGCTCCCGGTTGACTCTAATCCCCGGGAGCTGGTGTCCCGTCGGTTCCGACGGGAAGATGCGAACCGACGGAGGCTGACTACGTATGTTCTTTGTGATAAAAGGTTACTTCAGTCCGCTCAGGACGCGAATCGGATCGTACCACTCGTCCTCTACCAGGGCGAACCGCTCACCCTCATCGAAGAACGCGGAGGAGCCGGAGGGTCCGAAGATGGCCTTGTTGTTCATGGTCTCTTTCGAGGTGAACGCATCTTTCAACGCCTGTACTTCGGTGTCTGAGAGAAGGTTGGTGTTCATGACGATGGGGGCATTCAGGACCGGTACGGTGGCCACGAGGATCACCTCGACTCCGGGTACCTTGTCGAAGGGCGGGTCGGCCTTCTCTATCACCTTGATGATGTCGCCGGGCATCGGATCGTTGAAGTCACCCTTGATGAAATCCATGTAGGTGTCGACACACGTGTTACAGAAGGCGCCGATGTCGGCCTTGCCGGTCAGGACGTTGAAGAAGGAACCCTGGTGGGAGCCGCCGAACATGACTTCGGAGAATACCATGTCGGGGCCGCCCTCGAGGAGTTCTTCGGAATCCACATTGAAGTTTGTCGAGATGATGCTGGAGGGAACGCGGAACCCGGATGTCGAGCTGTTGGATACGAAGGAGAACTTCTTCTGCTTCAAGGTGTCCAGGTCGAACTTTCCGCCGATCTTGTACTGGTCCTCATTTTCGATCAGGGCACCGAGCATGGAGTAGTACT
>CAZAKE010000076.1:3499-22328 GCA_964485495.1 uncultured Spirochaetales bacterium | reverse complement strand
TAGATATGCGCATTTCGTGCATGCTGATTCATCTTCCACAGAAATCGGGCCAGTATTAACAGGTTGCACATTCCAGCCGATTCATCGATTATTACAGGAAATAATGCCATCTATCGGCACATCCAGCCGATACCAAACATACAAAGGAGCAACGTTCTATGCGTATAGCCGTCGGAGGCATCGCTCACGAGACCAACACCTTTTCTACCTTGGCGACAGAATACGAGGATTTCAGACGCGTCGAGGGACCGGAGCTCATCGAAGGTCAGGATTGGGACCGACTTAGATCGGAGTTGTCGCCTGACATAGAGTTGGAGATCATCCCCCTTTTTTCAGCCCACGCCACTCCGTCGGGCAGGGTAACCCGTGGGGCTTTCGAACGGCTCTTGAAAGAACTCATGGACGGACTCGAAGGGGCACGTCCGTTGGACGGCGTGCTCCTGGTTCTGCACGGAGCAATGGAAGTTGAGGAGATCGGAGACGGAGAGACCGAAATCCTGAGGACGGTCCGGTCTCAATTCGGTCCCGATCTATTCATCGCCGTCACGCTTGACCTGCATGCGAACCTGGCACCGCAGGTGGTCGAAGCGGCTCAGATCGTGACGGCTTACCGCACAGCACCTCACAGAGATGCTATTGAGACCCGCATTCGGGGGATGCGCCACATGGTGCGGTGCCTGCAGGACGGCGCGCGCCCGGTGACCAGAATGGTCAAACTACCACTACTAGTTGCCGGCGAGGCGGCGGTCACCGAGGTAGATCCGGCTCGCGGTCTCTTCGCCCTGCTTCCGGAGATCGATCGAACTGATGGAGTCCTCGTGTCATCGCTCCTCATCGGTTGTGCCTGGACCGATTCGATCCATACCGGAGTTGCGACGGTGGTAAGCGGCACGGATGATGCCGCTGTCTCCGTCGCTGCCGAAAAACTCGCTGAGTCGGCTTGGGAGAAGCGGCATGAGTTCACCATCGACTCGGTCACCGCTGAAATGGCGGAATCGATCGAGCTGGCCCTTGGGCAGCCGGAACGGCCGGTATTCATCTCCGATTCCGGCGACAACACGACAGCCGGAGCGGCCGGGGACAGCCCTCTGTTTCTGCGCTACTGCATAGAGAGTGGCGTCGCGGACGTGCTCGTGGCCGGCGTCACGGATCCTGACGCCGTCTCGGTCTGCGAGAGAGCCGGTCAGGGAGCAGTAGTACATGTTGAGATCGGCGGGAAGCTGGATACCATCCACTCGGACCCTTTCTCCTGCACCGGCACGGTGCTCACACTAAAGACAGGTGAAGAGTTGGGTCCGGGACGAAAAACCAGGACCATCCTCAGGATCGGCGGGGTGGATGTGGTACTGCAGACCGACCGACGCCCCTTCACCGAACTGTCGCACTTCCGGGAGATGGGAATCGATCCGAAGGACTACAGGGCAATCATCGTGAAAGAGGGCTATCTGTTTCCCGAGCTCCGCGACTATGCCCCCTATCACATCATGGCCCTGAGTGCGGGATTTGGCGAGCAGCGGTTCGAACGTCTGCCCTATGAACGACTCGCACGGCCGATCTTCCCCCTGGAACGTGAAACCTCATGGGCACCCCAATGAGTCACCGCGGATAAATCTCTCCGATCTAGTAGACAGAAGGAGAACAAGATGAACCCAAATGGATATCACGGCACAATTTTGTGGATAGATCTCGGCAACAGATCGTATCACGTAGAGACGCCGGACGAGAACTTCTGGCGCCTGTACGGCGGGGGCGGTTTGGCTGCGACATATCTGTTGCTGCGGGAGACGGCTCCCGGCGTTGATCCATTGGGTCCCGAGAATCTGCTGATATTTGCCACGAGTGTCGTTGCGGGCCTTAACGCTCCGGGACTGGCGCGGTTTACCACCTCGGCGAAGAGTCCCCTTACCGGGGGAATCGGCGAGACCCGCACCGAGGGCCCCTGGGGTCCGGCCCTCAAATGCAGCGGCGCCGACATCATCGTGATCCGAGGCGCATCGACCGAACCGGTCATGGTGGAAATCGTGCCTGGAACATGGAACGGTCCGGAAGAAACAGCGACCCAGGTGATCTTCCACCAGGCGGAAAGCCTGTGGGGCAAGACCGTAGGAGCGGCTACCGACGAGATTGAGAAGCGATTGGGCGGCAGAGTTCATACCGCCGCAATCGGGCCGGCGGGAGAAAACCTCGTTCGGTTCGCCTCGATCGTAACCGACCGCTCCCATCAGGCCTCGAGAATGGGGATGGGGGCAGTTATGGGATCGAAACGCCTGAAGGCGGTGGTGCTCCGCGAGGGGAGCGTACCCGCCGTGGCCGATCCGGAGGCACTCGCCCGCATCGGCAGGGAGTTCCGTAGGGCAATTCCGGAAAACTCCCTGAGCAAGTGGCAACACGATCATCCCGGATTCAGCTGCTGGATCTACCTGCACGGACTGGACGCGTCTATCTGTGTCGAAAATTACTCGAGGAGCGAGTTTCCCGATCTGCAAGCCTTCGAAGAGACACGCTACGAGGATATGAAGATCGTCGACCTCCCCTGCCCCGGGTGTCCGAACAACTGCATCAAATCGATCCGGGACCCGTCGGATTCCACAGACGACGGATCGGACTATCGTTCCGCGGGTATCCACCAGGAGATCACCGGCGCCATGGGACCGAATCTCGGAATCGGTGACTTGTCCTTCATCCTCCGGGCAAATGCCCTATGTAACCAGTATGGACTCGATCCGACGTCTTTGGGATTCACCATCTCATTCGCCATGGAGTGCGTTCGTGAGGGGATCCTCTCGGAGAGTGACAACGGCGGCCGGCATCTCAGGTTCGGCAGCACCGATGACGCCCTCCGGTGTATCGAAGATATTACCTTCAGACGGGGACTGGGTGACATCCTAGCGGAGGGCTCGAAGCGGGCGGCCGACACACTCGGCGGCGGTGCGCCGGACTTGGCGATGCATGCGAAGGGACTGGAGTTGGTGCCATTCGAGCCGAGGTCACAGACCAATCTCGCCCTCGGGTATGCGGTGGCACCGATCGGGCCCCGATACGACATCTGTGAGCACGACTGGGATTTCGATACCGAGGTCGGATGGGACCATACCCTCCGATACTCCCGCACCCTCGGAATCCTCGAACGGATTCCCATGGGATACATGGGTCCGGAGAAGGTGCGGAACTTCAAGGCTCTCCACACCCTCTGGTCGGCGGCGGACGCCCTGGACATGTGTATCTTCGCGGTGGCACCGACCCGGATCCTCTCGATGCCGGTTATGGCGGAGCTGCTTCGCGCCGCCACCGGGTGGGAGACGAGTTCGTATGAGCTGATGCGGTACGGAGAACGGCGGGTCCATCTCATGCGATGGTACAATCTGAGGGAGGGACTGACCAAAGCCGATGATACTCTTCCAACCCGGTTCCATACTCGAGCGATCGAAGGTGGGCCTCAGGCCGGTGCGGTCATAGACAGGCAGAAGTTCGCAGAAAGCGTCCAAACCTTTTATGCCATGATGGGGTGGGACGAGGAGGGGGTCCCCTTAGAATCGACCCTCTACGATGCGGGGCTCGGGTGGCTACTGGAACGGCAAAAGAGCCGGTGAGTCTATGGAATATTCCGTGCGCTGCCCCTTCTGCGGCACACCCTACGAATCGACACCTAATTTCGTGCGGGGGTCCTACAAGCTGCGGTGTGGGAAGTGCAGACGAACCTTCCTGCTGGTAGTGAAGGTATACCTCAAGATCTTTCGAAATCTGCAGACGCGGATGTTGTGATGTTCCAGCCGTGCGGCCGGATACCCGCCTCGTTCAACCGCATGATGAGGGTGGTCCGTATCTCCGAACGCAACCGCCAGGCATCGGCCGGGTCCGAAGCCCAGGCCGCGATCCAACATTTCACGGCGTCCTTCTCGATGTCCAGGATCCAGAAACGCGGGTCTTCGTACTCCTCGCTGCTCAGGGCCTTTCGTGCCGTCTCTATCGAGAGCTCCTTCACGACGCCGAGATCGGCATCGTGTGCGACCCAGAACTCGACATGCGCCCAGAGGTAGGGTTCGGTGAGGGAGAGGTTGGTGATCTCCTTCTGCATCAACACGCTGTTCGGCAGGATGAACCGCTTCCAGTCCCACACCTTGAGGATTGCATGGGTCATGTTGATGTCTTCGATCGACCCGTAATGGCCGTCGATGATGATGGTATCGCCTACATTGATGGTCCTCGAGAAGGTGATGATGGTTCCGGCGATGATGTTCTCGATGATGGGGCGAGCTGCGATGCCGACAATTACCGAGACAGCCGATATCCCCAGAGTCAGAAAGGTGGCCGGCACCGTCCCCAAAAGGGGCAGGGACAGGGCGATCAGCCAAATGAAAACCAGAATACCCTTGGCGATCTTCCGGATGATGGAGAAACGAACCTCAATGCTGCCCTGGAAGGTTCTGGTCCTGGTCCTGGTCCTGCCGCCGATTACAGGGTCGTCCGGCGCGGTGGTCTTGACGGGACGAACATAGTTACTCCGCTTTAAGCGACTGATCCTGTGTTCTTCGTTACGGCTGAGGAAGAGAGACGTCAGTATCAGGAGCACGAGTATCGTGCCGCTCATGATGCCGGCGTATATGAGATAGCTATGATCGAATAGGCTCTCCATCAGGCTACCGACTCCATGCTACTGACCGCTCGATGAGACGGCGTTCCCGAAAAGCCTGCGCAGCCGGGCAGTCACCTCCGACGGCAGAGGCGGAGCGGTCAGCGACCGGTAGTTCTCCTCCAAATGAGAGACGTTGCCGGTACCCGAGAGAATCACGTGCAGACCATCCTCATCCCGAGCGAACCGATAGGCAATATCCGGCAGGGAAGTATCGACGGAATCCATCATGAACGCCGACTTAGGGCTCTCGGGATCCAGTAGTTCGCGGTCGATCTCTCCCGCCTCGAGCAGCTCCCGCAGATACGGTTTCACCGTCTCCCACGACCGGAGCGCCTTTCGTACCGCGAACATGCAGAGCGTCCCCATCTCGTGTTCCCGTGCCGGGGCCAGTACCCGCTTCCGGGCGCTCTGATTTAGGATGTTGAATCCAACCATGATCACGTCCCAGACACCGGACCTTGTGGCCTCGGAGAGCATGGCGTGTCCGGTGTCCTGAGAAAACATCTCGGTTATACCGGTGAATCGAATCTTGCCCTTCTCCTTCAATCGCGTCAGAACCGGAAAAAACTCCGTCTCTACATACTCGTAGTCATCAGGAAATACCGCATGAATATGATAGATGTCTACATAGTCGGTTCCGAGCCTTTTGAGGCTACCCTCCAGCGAGGGTTCGATCTCCGATGGATCCCTGAGAACACCTTCCCGCTTATTCATGAACTTGGTGGAGAGGATCAGATCACTTCGGGCTATACTCTTAATGCCGCTGCCGACGGCCTCTTCGGTGCCGTACACCTCCGAGGTATCGATGAAGTTGATTCCCAATTCGACCGCCCGTCGTACAACCGCCTCGGGGTCACCCTGGTCCCAGCTCGTACCGAGCCTGCTCGGGCCACCGCCTCCGAGTCCCATTACCGTCGCCTCGAGTCCCGTGCGTCCCAATATAATCGTCTTCATAGAGAATAAGTATACCCGTAATGGTACGGGAGGTCATCCGGTTCGGGGACAACATTCAGTTCCCGGCCGTGAATTCATGCATCCAATCACGAAACTGCACCATCACTTCCGGTAAAATACGGCACCAGGAGTGAGTAGCCCTCCGACTCATACCGCTCTACGGCATATTCGGTACGGCCGATTTGTCCGTCCAACGGTAGCCAAGTCAGGAGCACGTACCGGTAGAGGTGTGTCAGATGCGTTGAGGTGCCGGCGACGGTGAATCGAAGATGCCTGCCACCGGGCAGGATCATGTAACACCCTTCGACGGAAGGTTCTTCGACGGAATCCACCGGATATCCATCGAACTGCCGGATCTTGTCTGAGAACCTCAGTACCCGGCAGCGCATCGTGTCGAGACTGCACGATTCGGCCGGACTCGGCCTGTCGAAGGAGCATGATGTATCTGACGGTTTCGGCGGCATCGGTGGATACGGTGCCTGATCCATCACACCGAAAAGTTTCAGCTGCCGAAGCTCTTCCCAGGCGGGGACGATCTTGGTTGTGGCGAGAAACTCGAGATACTCAGGGGCCATGGGAGTAAACAGAGGCGGTCCGGTATCGCCGATGAGACACCTGCCCGGAGGTTCGGACCTGAAGGAACTCGGTGTCAGCCCGAACATCCTGCGGAAGGCCCGGGTGAAGGCCTCATGGCTGCCGAACCCATACTCGACGGCCACATCGATGATCCGAACATCCGGATAAGTATGAAGGAATACCGCACTCTCGGAGACCCGGCGCCGCATGAGGTAGTCGAAGGGACTGTGTCTCGTCACGGCATTGAATACACGGATGAAGTGGAAGAGGGAATATCCGGCGGCGCCTGATCTGGATTGCCGAAGATGAGGTCTCGAAGAGGTCACTCCGGTGCTTTATTCCCGTGCGGTTGATCGAGATTGCCAGGATACACTTCAGAACCGGATGATAATATTCATCACCGTAAGGTCCCGCGAATTCGCCCGGTTTACGAATGACTCGAAACGGACACCTACCTCTCGGCATGCATCTTGGAGGAACGATAGATAGTACAGCCCGAGATCGGACCCACCGCCTGATGCGTCCTTGTCCTGGTAGAAGTCCCGCAGCGAACGCTCGGAAACCGCCAACCCGGAGTGCTGGATCATTTTCTTCTCCAGATCACCGAATCGGGATTTCCGATTATAGATACTCACGTGGAGAGAGACCCCAGTCCCGAAGGAGTCATTGCGACTCTTGAGCCGCCAGGAGAGAAAGGTCCGGACCCCCTTCTCCTCGATCTCACGCAGCACCTTCACCCGTTCATCATAACTTCGTATCGATATCTTTGAAGCGGGATCCTTTCTCGTATTGCTGCGTACGAAAGTATCGATGTTATACGTCTCCTGGGTGTTCAGTAGCTCGATGATCATGAAGGCAAGGAAATCAGCGACCTTCGATTTCTCCACCACATCCTGTATGCCGATCTGTATACGTCTGACGAGACCCGGGTACTCGGGCTTGGTACGGTGCGTAATCAGGAGGAACCAGACGAAGGGATTCAACATATCGATCAGTCTTGTGCAGAATAGCCGTAGGTTTCGTCGTTCTATATCGGTCAAGTCGGGTTTTATTAGTTGCAGTCGTGAGGTGATAGGACGACAGATATCGCCTCTGATTGCATGGTATGCAGCCTTGTTCTGCTCGATCAGTCGTTGAACGGTGGCCTTCCCGAGTCGGGTTCTCCTATCGATTATCTTCTTCGGATTATTTCGGTTCCACAGCTTGATGAGGTCGGACCCGAGGAGACTATTGAAACTGTTGATACTGCAATATCTGTACAACATGCCGTACGTCACTAATTTAGAACAATCGATGATTTCGGAACGATGCTTCGACACGTTCGAGATCTCGAGTTCGATGGTTGAGATGTAGTCCTGGAAAATCAGCTTCTGAATCGATTCGGGATGGATCCGCTGTACCTTGAATCCCACCGTATCCTCGCTGTCCAGGTCCTTCAACTTGGCGAGATGGTGTCCACTGCGAATGAAGAAATTCATCCCGTTGTCGTTGAGATTGACAGTTACGGGGATATCGATTCCGCGGCCTCTATTCCCTTCCGAGGAGATCGAGACCGAGTCCTCCATCCCTGAGTGTGTCTGAGCCTTATTTCCGCTGACCTCTTCGGCTGTGGCTGTCATACGGCACCAGCCTACTCAATTTCGGTTAGAATCAGATAAAGAATGTGTTTAGAATATGTCACAGATTTGGGTCAATGTACTGGTCCGAAAATTGTGGAAATGCTATTGGACACTATATATGGTGGCATTCTCTCGGGGAATTCCGTACGAATCACGCTACACAACGAGATTCCGATGGAATTCCACAATTATCGGGCCACTACAACAACCTCGCAAGTCGGCGGAGCTCCTTAGGCTTCTCCGGCAATCCCATGGTATCGAGTTCGACGACGAAGGAGCCGCCGCCATAGACGCGGGTGCTGTTGAGCGTAACGACCCGGCCACGATGATCGAACGCCGGTGATACCGTCGCCTTGCGGGGCTGATGGCTGCGGATGAGGAATTTCACCCCCAGCGACGCCAAAACCGAGGCAGAGATATCCGGACCGAAGAGCACACCCGCTCCGCGGGGACTGGGTACGACACCCCGCCGTAGTCCAGGATCGCTCCAGATGAGGTGCTCCCGAACCAGCGATGACGGTTCGATCAGATCATCCGGCCCATTAATTTCCGGGCCGATACCCGCGTGAGTGAACAGCGCGAACCCGGGAAGGATGGCGGCGGAACTCATCCGGGACTCGAATTCGCGAAAAATCGGCAGAAATGCCTCCCAGGAGCCACGTTTCCGCGCAGCCTCATCCATGAGCGTGCAGGGGGAAAAACGCGGCTCACCTGTTTCGCCGTAGTCCTCATGATTTCCCTTTAGGATCAGGGTCCTGCCGGGTGCGCGATCGGAGATCGCCAGGATACTCTCTATTACCTCGACACCGGAAGGCCCCCGGTCGGCGTAGTCTCCGAGGAAGAGAAGCAGGTCGTTGGGTCCCCAGTTTCGCATCCCCCATTCCAGAGACTCGAGATCGCCATGGATATCACCGAAGACGATGATCCTGCGGATGCTCTCTCGATCGATAATCGCGAGATCGCCGTTGATATCGTACATGACCGCCCTCACTCTCCTCCGCTACCTTGATCCCGCTTGGACATGAATCCCTACTTCGTATAGTATGTGCGTCACGGGGACGGGTCAAGTCGAGAACTGCTGTGGTGGAGTTGATCCACTTGACCATGAGCCTCGACGAATCTCAGAAGTCCGAATAATAGACAGCGATATAAAGCGACACAGACAAAGACATAGGAGACAGAAACATGACGAAACCGAACATCGTATTCATCCTGATAGACGACATGGGATGGAAGGATCTCTCCTGCTACGGGAGTTCCTTCTACGAGACCCCGAACATCGACTCTCTCGCCAGGGATGGGCTTTCCTTCACCGACGCATACGCCGCCTGCCCGGTGTGCTCCCCTACCAGGGCCAGCATCCTCACCGGCAAGTATCCCGCCACCGTGGGTGTCACCAATTTTATCGGCGGCGCGAACCATCCCACCGCCGGGCGGTTGGTGGAGGTCCCCTATTTCCGGGAGCTTCCTAGGACCGAGAAGACCCTGGCCCGGGCGCTGGCCGAACGAGGCTACGACGCCTGGCATGTAGGGAAATGGCACCTCGGCGGCTTCGCGAGCTATCCGGACAAGCAGGGCTTCCACGTGAATATCGGCGGCTGCGAGTGGGGGCTTCCTAAGCAGGGGTACTTCAGCCCCTTCGGCAATCCGGTACTCGAGGAACCTGCAGAGGACGGCACCTATCTCACCGATTACCTCACGGACAAGGCGGTGGAACTTATCAGGAACCGGCGGGGATCCGACCGGCCCTTCTATCTGAACATGTGGTATCACTCGGTACATACGCCTATCCAGGCCAAGGAGGAGAAGATCGCCAAGTATCGGCAGAAGGCCGAGAGACTCGGACTCACCGAACGAGATCCCTTCGTGAAGGGTGGCCGGTTTCCGTGCGAACATAAGAAAGACAAGCACATCCAACGCCGCACTTTCCAGTCCGACCCGGTATACGCCGCCATGATCGAGAGTCTGGATGAGAACATCGGGAAGATCCTCGCTACCCTCCGTGAGACCGGAGAATGGGAAAACACCATCGTCGTCTTCACCTCCGACAACGGCGGGCTGGCTACGGCCGAAGGCTCTCCCACCTGCAACACCCCGCTCTCAGAAGGCAAGGGCTGGATGTACGAAGGCGGGACCCGGGAGCCGCTCATCATGACATGGCCGGCGATGATCAAGCCCGGGACCGAAACTCCGGAACCCGTGACCAGCCCGGACTTCTACCCCACCCTGCTTGAGGCGGCGGGTATCGCCCCGATCCCGGAACAGCACGTGGACGGCTACAGCTTCCTACCACTCCTGCGCGGAGAGGAGTGGAGCAGGCCCGCACCGCTGATGTGGCATTACCCCCACTACGGCAACCAGGGCGGCACTCCCGGTTGTTCGATCAGGGACGGAGACTACAAGCTGATCGAGTTCTTCGAGGACGGACACGAGGAGCTGTACAACCTGCGGGACGACATCGGCGAGGAGCGCAACCTAATCGAGGAGATGCCGGGAAAGGCCGCCGCGATGCGGGAACGGCTCCACTCCTGGCAGGAGAGTATCATGGCGCGGATCCCCTCACCCAACCCCGATTACGAGCCCTGGAACGACCGGGAGCCCTGCGCCCACTTTCCGCTGCAGTATGAGGAGGGCACCGGCCCGGAGGTGTAGTGAGGATGACTGTATATACGGGTCCCGGGCCTGTAAAGATTCCGATGTGGACGAGAGCCGGTTCCAGGTAGTACCTTGTAGATATGGCAGACACACACCGATCACCGTCGTCATCCGGTAGGTATCCCGAATATGAAGCCTGCCGGTGCGAGTATGAGGCGACAGCATCCCTGTGCCGAGATGTGCTGAAGGAGATCGAGACTTCTCTGCGCGACCTCCTCGAGGATCAGGGAATCCGATGCACCGTCAAGACCCGGCTGAAAACATTCGACAGCCTATTCAAGAAGGGGCTCCGCCGGATGAGGGAAACCACCGATCCATGCGACGGCGTCCTGCAAACCATAACGGACAGACTCGGAGTACGCATCATCGTCCCGTTTCTCCACGATATCGCCAGGGTTGAAGAGGTAATCCGACATACCTTTCAGATAGGAGAGATCGAACGTAAGGGCGATGATCAGAACTTTCGTGAATTCGGGTACAAATCGCTCCATATAATCGTCTCGATACCGGACCAATTCGCGGATCCGAAACTGGACGTGGATGCCTTCGAGATACAGGTGCGGACGATCCTCCAGGACGCGTGGTCCGAGGTCGAGCACGAGCTCGTGTATAAGGAAGATTTCAGCCCCTTCGACGAATCTTTAAAACGGAAACTCGCCGCGCTCAATGCTAACCTGACTCTGTCGGACATCATCTTTCAAGAGATTCGAGACCACCAGAAAAAACTCGGTCGGGAATTGAAGAAACGACGAGACGACTTTCTGCGGGAAGTCGATCTTGTGGCGGGTACCGGTCATCAATGGATACCGCAACCGAAGTCGGCTGCAGGAGCAGTTTCTCACGTCGAGGGATCCATCCCCAATGCCGGTCCACCATGCGTGGAAAATCCTGAAAACACCGGTAATCTGGACGATCTCCTGTTGTCGGCACTTTCCGCCCATAATACCGGAGAGTACTTGAAGGCCGTCGGTATCTATAACCGAATACTGTCCAATGACATCGGGAACCAGATTCGTGTGCTGGTACTGATGCATCGAGGGATCGCATGGTTCGCGGAAGAATCGTACGCAGAGGCCGAAGACGACTTCCGTGCCGCCCTCAAACTAGATCCGGGAAATTCTCGGGCGAACTACTATCTCGGAAACCTGAAAAGAGCGATCGGAGATCCAACCGAGGGACTCGAGGCATTCAAGGCGTGTCTGGAAATCGATCCCTACCAGGTGGAAGCCCTGTTCGGGTACGCGAAGTGTTCACATGACCTCTCCGACGCAGACTCGGCCCTCGAATATTGCCACCGAGCCCTCAGGATTGATCCTGCCGCCGAAGACATTGTTGATTTCATAAACGCGATTTCGGATCAAGCGGGGCAACACTCCTGAATCACAGTCTAATTCAGGTTCTTGCACAAATCGACAGATTTTGTATATTCTTATCCATTCGAAAACAGAGACGGTAGGGTGCCGTGAACCGAAATGGTATTGCCGAGTACAGTTATGTTCCGCCTCTCGCGGCATGTTTGTTGCTGACGGCTTTGAACGTGTACTGTTTTCATATCATATCGGTATCGGGGCAAGGTGAGTCGTACCACCTCGAAACTCGCTTATTCATACTCCTGATCACACTCACACTGCCGATCACCTTCTTCATCACCCGTCGCTGGGTATATCTCGTAGTGCTTTCGGCCCGTCTGGTATTCCTATACATCGCGAGTCGTACCGCTCCGGTTGGTCCGGTACTGCTGCTTCCGGCACTCACCCTCGCTTACCTGGTCGAGATCGGGCTCTTTCTGACTCCTGTACCGGCTCTCACCATCTCCTTACCGCTTATCGGATTCGTGGTGGTACAGTTCCATTTCAACACGACGAGCATCGTCGGTCCGATCCGGTCCGCTCAGGCGTATTGGGGTCCCGGAATGCTTCCGGTCATCTTCGTTTCCACGGCTCTTGTATTCATCACCGTCTCACTCGTGGCGGTGGTTCATTTCAGAGAAAAACATATCCGGGCGTTGCATACGCTTGAAAGCCGCGATGAGGTTATCACCAACCTCATGAACTCGAATATGGATCTCCAATATTTCGCTACCAGGGAGGGCGCGAATTCGGCGAAACGGGAGCGGCTCTTCATCACCCGGGAGATCCATGATGTGGTGGGATATTCCCTCTCCAACATCGCCATGCTGCTGAATGCGGCGGCTGTAGCGGAAGGCAACGACCACCGCATCGCCCTCATACTCAAGTCGAAACAGATGACGGAGGAGTGTCTTCAAGATACCCGTAAGATCCTTCGTCGACTGAGAGCCCCCGAGATCGCCCTGACAAACAATCTCACCAGGATACAACGGCTGGTAAACACCTTCGAGAGTGCAACCGGAATCGTGGTGGAGATCCACTTCGGAGATTTTCCCGATTCATTGGGTGCGGAGATCGATTCGGCCTTCTATCGGTTCATTCAGATCGGACTCGTCAACTCTTTTACCCACGGCAAGGCGGAGAAGGTCCGGATCATCTTTAGTACCGACGCCGACTTTCTGTATGTGCGGGTGTGGGACAACGGCAAGGGAATCGACCAGGATTTCCAGATGGGAATCGGCTTGACGGGAATGCAGGAGCGATTAGGGATCCTTGGTGGTCAATTGGCCCTGGGAAATTGCACCGACGGATTCGAGATTCGCGCGAAAATACCGAAAAGTGATCATGCCGGTGAACAGCGTATCACGGAGAACGAGAGTATGAGGGAGAGTAGAAGGGCATGAAAACGATATCGGTCATCATCGCAGACGATCAGAAACTGTTCGCGTCCACAATTGAGCTTCTCATAGAGAAATACAGCGCCGACCGCATCAAAGTACTCGGTATTGCCCACGACGGCCGTGAGTTGGTGGAAAAAGTCGGACGGCTCCGCCCGGACCTCGCACTCGTGGACGTACGCATGCCCGGCATGGACGGAATCGAGGCAACACAATTGATCCGCGATGAGTATCCGGACGTCAGGGTGCTGATACTCACTACCTACGACGACGATGAATATGTAGAGGCGGCCTTGAAATACGGGGCGTCGGGCTATGTCCTCAAAGACGCCGCCCCTGAGGATTTGATGCAGGCGTTCGAAACGGCGCTCTCGGGTGGTATCTATATCTCTAGCGAGGTGGCCGAGAGGCTGGAGAATGACGAACGGAAGGGATATTCCAAACACAGCGTCACCGCCGAACGGATCGACATCATCAAGTCGAAATTCCCGGATTTCGTACAGCGCGAGGCCGAGGTAATGGACCTTCTGATGATGTTATACGATAATTTCGAGATCGCCGAGAAACTCACGATCTCCGAACAGACGGTCAAGAACTACACCAGCACCATATATGCCAAACTGGGGGTGAAGGACAGGGTGCACGCGATACGAATGGTCAGAAACAGACTGTCCGAGTGTGAGGTGGGCCTTTTCTAGCCCTTCCAACCAAATAATCATTCCTGCCGAATATGCTTCCGATCGTAACGAAGGGGCCCCCAACAAGTACTCAAGTACTATTGCGTGATCGCGAAACCGGACCTATTATGAACTCCTATGATGGCAAGCACGTACAAGACGGTTCCGCGAAAGAGACACTATTCGCTCCAGGAGCAATTCCAGCGAATAAAAAAAGTGCACCAGCTGTATCTGTTACTCGTCATTCCCATTGTCTATCTTGTGATATTCCAATACTACCCCATGTACGGGGCTCAGATTGCATTCAAGAGTTTCAAGGCGAATCTGGGAATCATTGGGAGTCCATGGGTTGGATTCAAACATTTCATCCGTTTCTTTAAATCGTATCAGTTCGTGCGGGTTGTGAGTAATACCTTCATATTGTCTTCCTACAGCCTCATCTGTGCCTTCACCGTCCGGGTTATCCTTGCCTTGATGATCAACATCGTTCGTTCCGGCGGATATCGGAAGACGGTACAGATGGTCACCTATATGCCTCACTTCATCTCTACCGTGGTCTTGGTAGGGATCTTGGTCCAGTTCTTCAATCCGCGGCTCGGGGTAATCTCGATGTTTATTCAGCTATTAGGCGGAACCAATCGGGACCTCATGGGAATGCCGCAATTCTTCGCCCATATCTATGTCTGGTCGGGTATTTGGCAGAACGCCGGGTGGGGTACGATCATCTTCCTGGCTGCGCTTTCTTCCGTCGACACGAATCTCTATGAAGCCGCGATTATCGACGGAACGAACCGCCTCCAGAGAGTATGGCATATCGATATTCCCACCATCATCCCGACGGCGATAATCCTATTAATACTCGATGCCGGACGCATCATGAATGTCGGTTTCGAGAAAGTGTTCCTCATGCAGAACGATTTGAATCTATCCGCCAGTGAGGTTATCTCGACCTATGTGTATAAGGTCGGCATCGGCGGTACGGGTGGGAACGTACGTACCGATTTCTCGTTCGGCGCCGCCATCGGCCTCTTCAATTCTGTCATCAATTTTATTTTAGTTTTCTCGGTCAATAGCCTATCGAGAATGATGAATCAAAATTCCTTATGGTAGTGAGTATATGGCGAGTAATTCTCTAACCGTAACATTTGAAGATAAAATCATCTATGCCGTAAACGGGATTATCCTGGGTGTAATCTTTCTCGTCACTCTGTATCCGATCGTATTTGTATTTTCCGCTTCCTTTTCCAGCCCCGAAGCGGTAACCACCGGCAAAGTGGTATTGTGGCCGGTAGATCTGTCGTTGGAAGGATACGAAGCGGTCTTCCGGACCGACAGCGTCCTGCGCGGGTATTACAATTCACTCATCTACACGGTGGTGGGCACGGCGATCAATGTGACCATCACGATCCTCGCCGCCTTTCCCCTCTCCAGGAAGGAATTGGTCGGATTCAAGACCATCAATTTCCTATTCGTATTTACCATGTGGTTTTCCGGCGGCATGATTCCCACCTATCTCCTCATAAAAAACCTCGGCATGTTGAATACCCGCTGGGCCATGTGGATCCCCGGGGCGATAGGTGTCTGGAATATCATGATCACCAGGACATTTTTCCAAAACAGCATTCCGGATGAGTTGTTTCAGTCCGCCAGTATCGACGGTTGCGGCTATCTGCGCTTTTTACGAGAGATCGTGTTACCGCTCTCAGGCGCGATAATCGCGGTCATTACCCTCTTTTATGCCGTGGGACATTGGAATGCCTACTTCAATGCCTTCCTCTATTTGAATGATCCGGATCTTTTTCCGCTTCAGCTGGTTCTGCGGGAGATACTCGTGCGCAATCAGATGGATATGGAGATGATGACGGAAGATGCCGCAGCTGATTTCGAGGCCGGATTACAGGACCTATTGAAATATTCACTCATCATGGTCGCGTGCGTGCCGGTTTGGCTTATTTATCCGTTTGTCCAACGGTTCTTCGTAAAAGGCGTCATGTTGGGTTCGATTAAGGGATAGGGTGAAAGCGGAATCGGATATCCGAATACCGTTTTAAATATATCTTTTAAAGAGAAGGAGTGTGTATGAAAAGCAAGTGTTTCGTGCTGATCCTCGGGATTCTAATTCTCGGATCAATCGTCTTCGCGGCCGGCCAGGGTGAAGGCGGCGCTGCGGCTGAAGGAGGAGCCGGCATTATAGACGCGGATAATGTCACCCCGGCAGGAACCTTTCCGGTGGTAAGGGAACCGGTAACCTTGATCACCGCGATAAACAAGCATCCGAAGATCGAAGACCTAGAAACGAATCTATTTACCCTAATGATAGAGGAAAAGACGGGTGTCGAGTTTGATTTCCAGGTGCTGCCATGGGGAGGAGAAACACAACAGAAAGTGATGCTGATGTTTGCCTCCAACGACTTGCCGGAACTGTTCATGGGAGCCGCTTTGCCCGATGCCGCGATACTGGACTACGGTTCCCAAGGCTTGATTCGTCCATTGAACGATCTAATCGATGCCTACGGAGTCGAGACCAAGGCGATGTGGGCCGAGGCCAAGGACGATCCCAATCTCATCAATACCATGAAGGCGGCCGACGGCAACTATTACTATCTGCCGAAGTACAGCGAACAGACCGTGAACACCTATAACTGGCGCTGCTACGTGTACACCCCGTGGATGGAGACGCTGGGGTTGGAGTACCCCGAAACCACCGATGAATATTACGAGATGCTCAAGACCTTCAAGACTGAGGATCCCAACGGAAACGGCAAGGCCGATGAGATTCCGTATCTGGGACATACCGGCGGGCTGATGCCGTCATTCTTTATCAACGCTTGGATCCATGACGATAACGGCGACCGCTTCATCGTAAGGGATGGAAAGGTGGATGTCTCCTATCGCCATCCCGAGTTCAAGGAAGCCCTCCAATGGCTGAATATGCTTGTCAAGGAAGGATTACTCGATCCCCTGACATTCACTCAAGATCAAAACTCAATGAAATCGATCATGAACCAGGAGGAGGTGCTGATCGGTAGTTTCGCCCAGAGTACCAAGACGGGCGTACTCGACCGAAACATTCCCTTCTCCAACCAACGATCGAAAGAGTACTATCCCATCGCCCCCCTCAAGGGTCCGCACGGCGTGCAGCTAACCCATCCGACCCCGACCGTTCCACAGCCGTTGTTCTACCTCACCTCCGAGTGCAAGAATCCCGGCGCCGCCTTCAGGGTAGGAGACTATATCTTGTCACCGGAGGTCACACTGATC
This sequence comes from uncultured Spirochaetales bacterium, assembly GCA_964485495.1. GTDB lineage: Bacteria > Spirochaetota > Spirochaetia > CAZAKE01 > CAZAKE01 > CAZAKE01. Next base: position 5,207 of record CAZAKE010000076.1, on the reverse strand, counting down.
GGACGGTGGGGATTCGAAGGCACAAACTGGAGGAAACCGGAACAGGGAGTATTGGGGTATGATGGAACTCCTGCTATATTCGATACGTTCAACGATGTGTGGGGAATGAAGACCCATAACGTTCATTGGCAATACGTGAATCCGGGATTCCATCCCCGCGAGATAATCGACCGTACGGCTACACCAGATGATCCCCTCGATTACCTCTATGTTCAATGGAAGGCCTCGGTAGTGATGGCCGACTACGTTCCGGATGAGGTGGTCCCCCGCAAACTCACAATGACGCTGGATGAGATGGACCAGTGGGCGACGCTGCAACCCTCCATCCGAACCTACCTCACCGAGAATATCGCCAAGTTCATCATCGGCGACCGCAGCTTCGATGAGTGGGACAATTTTCTGGCCGAGTTCGATAAAATGGACTTGAACGAGTTTATCAGCCTCGTACAGACTGCGTACGATAGGACCGTCGGGAAATAACAAACCAATCTGATTCAGTGGGCGCCTTACATGGGTGAGGCGCCCATTTTTTACCAACAGCATTTTCTATATATCGATAACCGTTTGGAGGGGTTATGTCACGGAACAATATACTGATGTTTCACGCCGAGAGTTGGGACGGCCGCATGCTGGGGTGCCAGGAGCTGCATCCGGCGATGGCGAACGCTACGCCGAACATTGATGCGCTGGCACGGCAGGGGACCTTGTTCGAGAACGCCTATTGCACCAACCCGATCTGCTGTCCGTCACGAGCCAACATGCTCTCCGGAACATACACCCACAAATGTGAAAGCTGGAACAACTTCAAGGGGCTGGAACGAGGGATGTGGAACTATCACCAGGCACTCGGATCCACCCATGACGTGCTCCTCCTGGGGAAGCATATGGATTTCCTCACCGGCGGTCATTCGGTGATGAACCGGGTCGCCGCATTCCTCGAACCGCTGAACACCGCCCCGTATCCGGTGATGAATCTGGATCCGGCCCAGGAGTATTCCGTCGATCCGGGTACGGAAAAACGCTATCATCTTCGCGACTGGCAGAGCGCCGACCGGGCCATAGAATTCATCCGTGCACGCAAGAATAGTGACCGCCCCTTCTTCATCTGTCTCAATCCAGGATTGGTTCATGCCGCCTTCCGCACAAACCAATATTGGTTGGACCAGATTCCAGCCGAACTCGTCGACATTCCTTCGGTGGACGAGACAGCCCATCCGGCCAATGTCTACCAACAGAAATCTAAAGCCTGGCGTCACGGGTTCGATGAAGAAACGGTCAAACTGGTGAGGCGCATCTATTTCGCCATGTGTGCCGAGGCGGATGCCGTCGTCGGCGAACTCATGGCCGCCTTGGAGGAGACCGGTCTGGCCGATGAGACCACCGTGATCTTCTCCGGCGACCACGGAGAGCTGGTGATGGAACATCAACAGTATTACAAGATGAGTCACTTCGAGGGTTCGGCCCGGGTTCCGCTGATATTCAAGGGGCCGGGCATCCTGAAGGGTCGGCGCATCGGCACGCCTGTGTCCCTGATCGACATGGCGCCGACGATATGCGAACTCACCGGCATGGAGCAGCGCGAATGCTTCGACGGAGAGTCGCTACTGCCGCTGCTTGCAGGTAAGACCGATGAATGCCGCGGGTGGGTCCTTTCCTCCTTCAGCGGTGTGACCGCCAACACCATGTCGTGGATGCTCCGCAAGGACGA
>CAZAKE010000076.1:0-3399 GCA_964485495.1 uncultured Spirochaetales bacterium | reverse complement strand
TTCACCGGTTGGACCGATGATGATGAGGCACGAGTCGATGCGTGGTTGAACAAGAAATAGGTAAATCAATTTCGATTATCGGTATAAAGAGTAATTGGTCTCGTACTATTTCACCACTCTCTTCCCCAGCCACTTTACCCACTTGCTTCCGGTTTTGTCCTTGGCCGCGAGCCTGATCGGGTACCGTGGAGCGTATGAAACTCACGACCGTCGTATTCATAGGCAATCAAGGTTCCGGCGTCTATCTGCTCCTCGCCGCCTGTGTTGTTCGCCGCAACAATGGGCAGCAATGCCGAAAGAGTGAGAGCGAGGATGATCCATGCCCTCCTGTGTGTTTTATCGGTCATATATCCTCCAAGTCGGCTGTTCTGCCTCGGCAATGCCAATCAGCATAGCCGGGAATAGTCAGGTATTCCTTACTCTTTTAATATATTACTTTTTTAATACTATTCCAGTCGATTCGCGATAGTATTTCGTGGGGCAACGCGTAACGCTCGGTCGCCCCGGCGAACTATCAATCGTCGAAAAATACGCATGACACCCCGATCCTACTGAGATATAGTTGTTCCGGAGGCGGCCGTGTTCGAAGGATTCACCGAAAATGTCGAGTATCGCAGAGTGCCGTGGGAGGAGCTGCAGCCCGGAATGATAGTACTGGGCGGCGTATCTATCAACGGGGCCCTCCCCTTCGAGCTCATCCGACATCCGGTATTGACCCATTCGCTCATCGCCGAGTTGCATCACAAGTACCGGTTCCTCCAGGGGAAGACCGTACTGGTCACGTCGGACTCGGGACCGCAGGGCACGATGAGCGACTTCATCGCGGAGGAGCAACGGCGGTTCGGGGCCTTCCAATACATACGGTCGGAGTATTATCAAGAAAAGACGGCATTGATGCGGAATCTGCTCGAAAACTCCATGGAGGATTCATCTCTTCTAAATGATCGGATACTGGAGGCACTGGCCGCCAAGTCACTCGTAGAAACTCCGGTGGTAGCCGCCGACACTCTTATCCTGGATTCATTCTCCTCATTCCAGGTCCCCTTCGATTCGTTGCCGGAGGACTACCTCTTACCCTCACTCTTCGGCCGCCCGGACCTGCAACTCACCATCGAAGAGCTCTTGAACGGGCGCCTTTTCGAGTCCCTCAAGCTGCCGGCGGATGAGAAGATCACGCTGCATCTCATGGTGGACTACTCCTTCAGCATGGAGCGGAACGGCAAGCTCAAGGTGGCTATGGATACCGCCAACTATCTCTACAAGAAACTGCCCCAGATCCTGCCGGGTACCGAGGTCCGGCTATATGCCTTCTCTTCCGCCACCACCCGTGTGACATTTCCACTGACCGGAAGAGAGATAGACAGGGAGGACACCTACTTCGCACGCTTCATGAAGGCGGTGCTGCGCGAGTCCGACAGGGGACCGTTCGATCACGCCGACCGGCACGCGGTGATGGTATTCACCGACGGCGAGCCGACGGACGTAACGGAGGCGCTCCGCGCCGCCGAAAGGCTAAAGACACGGGGGATCGACTACACCCACATCGTGTTCGATTTCAACGACCAGATCTCCGAAATTGCGCTGGAGCGGAAGGACGGGGTCAGGGTGACCGACGGTTACGTGGACGCGTCTGATCTCCCTGATTCTCAGGCCGTTCGCGAACTCACCCCCGCCGAACTCGAGGAGCGCCGCCGTTCGATGTACGAAGTATTCACCGCCCTGGCTACCGCCGCCGGCGGTAACCAGATCGTCCTCAAGGTCTACGAGTTCCTGAAGCTCTTATCGGTTGAGGTATATGACCGCTACCTGGGGATGCTGACGGTATCGGAGGATCGATAGGCTTGCAGTGCGACCGGCCGTCGACTACCACAGTGCCGTCCGTTCCGGGAGCGGATCGACCGTAAACGCCATCCGATCGGCCAGCCGCACCAGCAGCTCCGTCTTCACGTCCCGCGATTGCGGATCGTTCCATACGTTTCTGTGCTCTCCCGGATCGGCTTCGAGGTCGTAGAGTTCTCCCGAGGACCGGCCGTGGGCCACGGCGATCTTGTGTGTATGGGTACGGAGCATGGTGGCGTGGGCCGGCTGTTCGCTCGCACCGTTGTGCCCATGACACGCCGCATAGGATTCGCAGTAGACGTCCTCCCGATGGTTCTCCGCCGGGACATTGCCCGTCAGGAGCGGCCACAGGCTGCGACCCATCATCCCCGGATGGTGGGCCATTCCGACGGCGTCGAGGAGGGTCTGCGGAAGGTCCATCAGTTCGACCAGCGCTTCACTCTGTTTCGGCTCGATTACGCCCGGCATATTCACGATCAACGGAACCCGGATAGAGCAGTCGTAGAAGAACGGCCCCTTCAGGTAGATCCCGTGATCGCCGATGAGCTCGCCATGGTCCGAGGTGAAGATCACGAGGGTGTTCTCCCGCTGCCCGGTCCGCTCCAGCGCATCCAACAGCCTCCCGACGTGGAAATCGATTTGATCGCACATGGCCCAATAGGCGGCCCGGATCAACCGATGGTCTCGGGGCTTCAATAAATCATAGGCGAGTTCCGTGGAAGACCCGCCATAGGCCCCCTCCTCGTGATCGGTACGATGCCATAACGGTGTATCGTGCAATTCGCCTTCGACATACGCCGGCAGGGGAATCTCGTCCAGACGGTCCAGATAGGGCCGCAGATACTCCTCCGGCGGATCGAACGCGTGGTGGGGATCGAAGGGGTTCAAGCTGAAGAGCCAGGGCGTGCCGTCCTTCGCACGTTCCTCAATGAAATCCATCGCCCGGTCGGTACACCAGGCCATCTGGCTGGTCTCGCCGGTCATGGCGTTTGAGACGTACTTGCTGCCCTCGAAGGGTACGGGATTCCACGCGAGCCCCCTGGAGCGCAGCCAGGTGTGATACTCGTTGACCGCGTCACCGAGAAAGCCGCTGTGATGGGAGAAGTGGAAGTCGGTATAGCCGTCGTCGATACGACGCTCGCTCCCCCCCGGACCGAGTTCCGAGGGATTGCAGGGTGAGAGGTGCAGTTTTCCGGAGAGTCCGCAGCGGTACCCGGCATCCGCGAGCATCTTCGTCACCAGCACTTCGGTCTCGGGGATGGCGGCGCCGTTTTGCCTGGCCCGGCAGGTCCGAGGATACCGTCCGGTCAGGAACGCCCCGCGGCTGGGGGTACACACCGGACTCTGGCTGAAGGCCAAGTCGAACCGGCACCCCTCGGCCGCCAGCCTGTCGATGTTGGGAGTCTTCACCCAGGGATTTCCGGTTGCCCCCAGTGTGTCCCAGCGCTGCTGGTCGGTGGTGATCCAAAGAATGTTCGGGCGTTTCATGGTGTTCCTCCTGCCGAAAGTCTTCATCCTCTCGATTTCTCCCGTCATTATAGAGAAATCCAGGACCGGATG
>CAZAKE010000075.1:0-22954 GCA_964485495.1 uncultured Spirochaetales bacterium | reverse complement strand
ATAGCCGATAGCGGTGTGTGAGTGCAAGGCGGAGCCTGACGCCCGGATATTCCGCGTGAAAGCTTGACAACTCCGGCTGGGAGTGAGATTCTAAAATCTGCCCGAATTCTGATTTCGACCACAGGAGGAGTCTCCGCATGAACGATAAACCGAACATTCTCGTGATCTGCTCCGATCAGCACAACCCCGCCGTGACCGGCTGTTACGGTGACGCCGTCATCGATACTCCGAACCTCGACCGATTGGCGCGGGAGGGCACGGTATTTGAAAACGCCTACTGCAATCAGCCCATCTGCGTGCCGTCCCGCATGAGCTTCATGACCGGTAAATATCCGAGCCGGATCGGGGTCTTGGGAAACGGGTCGGTCCTCGATAGCCGTGTCCCGACCTATGCCCACATGCTCGCTGGAGCCGGGTATCGAACGGTGTTGGCCGGCCGGATGCACTTCGTGGGACCGGATCAGCTCCACGGGTTTCAGGAGCGTGTCGGCAGCGACTACACCGCCTACGCGTTCCACTGTGCCAAGATCAACCGGTACAATCCGCTCACGGGGCTTCTCGGCAACGGTGGCAGACCCGATCCGCTCCTGGAGGTAGGGCAGGGCGTGACCTGCACCCAGCAGATGGACAAGGACACGACGGCTGCAGCCACGGAATGGCTGCAAGCGTATGAAGAATCCGACGTCGATGGACCCTTCATGATGACGGTCGGCTACTTCTCTCCTCACTGCCCCTACATCGTCGAGGAGGAGTACTACCGGAAATATCTTGATCGGGTGACGCCGGCCGAGGGAACGAAAGACGAACTCGACGCCCTGCACCCGTATCACAAACGGTATCGCGAAACTATCGAGATCGATCGCATTCCGGAGGAGAACCTGCGGAAGGCCACCGCCGCCTACTACGGCTTGGTGGATCTCCTTGACGACGAGATCGGGAAACTGATTGACGTTCTGGAACGTACCGGTCTCCTCGATACTACAGTGATCCTCTACTTCTCCGACCACGGCGAGATGCTCGGTGAGCACGGCCGCTGGCACAAGCAGACCTTCTTCGAAGCCTCCTCGCGGGTACCGTTGATCTTCCGTGCACCGGAGTCGCTGCGGCCCGGAAGCCGCGTCGCCACTCCTGTCTCCCTGGTGGACGTCTTCCCCACCATCTGCGAACTGGCCGGCCGGGAGGTGCCTTTCGAGGTCGACGGCTCGAGCCTGCTCACGCCCCGCGACGAGGAGCGGCCGGTGTTCGTCGAGTTCCACGACTCCTTCGGCTCTCACCGGATGATCCGAAGAGGCCGCTGGAAGTTGAACTACTACGCCGGGTTCGAGACGTACGAGCTCTTCGATCTCATCGAGGACCCGCATGAGAAGGTGAACCTTTCCGGGAATCCTGAGTATGCCGCCGTCGAGGCCGGCCTCCGGGAGCCGCTCTTTGCCGATAGCTGGTCCGGCGGAATCCGGGCCGAACATGATGCGTTCCTGAAATCCATCGGATATCCGGAGGCATCGAGGATGGGCTCTCCGACTCAGCGTCTGATCGAAGCCGGCGTCATCACCGACGTGCCGGGGTACGACGTAGATGTATCGTGGTATGAGAATCGGCTGGAGAACTAATCTTGCGCATACCACCATCACGGCCTATACTCTGTCTACATGGATATAGTAAAAACAGGTAGAGATGATGCCTGAGAACCATCGGCACCATTCTCGTCTCTTTTACCGGTATCTCCTTTCTTATTTTACCGTTGTCGTGCTGATCATCAGCATCATCGCCTTCGTGGTATTTTCCACGACTCTCCGAACGCTGAAGCATGAGGCCGAGAGGTCCGGGATGGCGATCCTGCAGAGCGCGGTGTACGAGGTCGAAGCACTCATTTCCGAGATGCGAGAGATATCCACCCAGATCAGGGGAAATCCTCTCTTCGCACCGTATCTCCTCGCCAACGATGTGAACAGGCAGATCGAGGCGATCAGGTTGCTCAGGTTCTATCAGGCTTCGAGCTACTACATACGTACATACACCACACTCGGCGGGCGCAAAACCTGTCCTGCAGGCGGGGCGCGCAGGTGAAGGCGATGATCGTGCCACATACCCATATCAGGAGGAGCCCATGAGAAATCGACCGACCAATCTTCTTTTTCTGTATACCGACGAGCAGGCGTACCGGACCTTGGCGGCCTACGGGAACGATCGGATCAGCATGCCCAACGTAGACCGCCTGGCGGCGAGTTCGTATGTGTTTCGTCAGGCATATGTTACCCAGCCGGTTTGTACTCCCTCCCGTTCTTCCCTGTTGACCGGTCAATGGCCCCACACTAACGGCTGTACCGCCAACAACATCCCTTTGGGGCGGGAGACGCTGTGTTTTCCCGAGATGCTTACGCCGGAGCTGTACAAGACGGCGCACATCGGCAAGTGGCACCTTGGAGACGAGATCTTCCGTCAGCACGGCTTCGACGAGTGGGTCTCTATCGAGGACATGTACACCGATTATTATTCGAAAGGAAGATCAAAAAAGGAACGTAGCGACTATCACCACTACCTGGTACGGAACGGGTTCGAACCGAACGATGACGAAATCTTCCCGAGGGGGTTCACCGCCCGGCTGGAGGAGGAATACACCAAGGCCGCCTTCGTAGGAGACCGTTCCGCCGAGTTTATCATGAATAATGCCGGGGACCCGTTCGTGTTGTTCGTGAATTTTCTGGAGCCCCACATGCCCTACTTCGGACCTCGCGACGATCAGTACGATCCTGCCGAGGTGGATGTGCCCGATACCTTGCATTCGCCGCCCACCGAACGGCAGCCCCTGAAGACCCGGGCATACGCGGAGGGGTATCGGCTGAAGGGGCACAGCGGATTGCCCCTCGAGAAAGACGACCACTGGCGCCGGTTGATCGCCAACTACTGGGGACTCTGCAGCCTGGTGGACGTCCAGGTGGGGAAGATCCTGGACGCCCTGGAGCGATCCGGGGTGGCCGAGGAGACCATTGTGGTCTTCACCTCCGACCACGGCGACATGATGGGGGCCCACAGGTTGACCGCCAAGTGTACCCAGTTCGAAGAGGCGGTGCGGGTGCCGATGCTTCTCAGACTACCCGGGCAGAAGAAGAGAATCGACGTGACCGGTCCAATGAGTCACGTCGATCTGGTGCCGACGCTGCTGGAGATCATGGAAGCTCCCATTCATGGACAGTGCCAAGGCCGCAGCCTGCTGCCGGAACTCCGAGGATCGGAAATCCCGCGACTCACGGAAACCGTGTTCATCGAATGGAACGGCCCCAACTCCGGCGTGATCGGTGAGGCAGCGGGCAGGATTTCGGTGCCGCAGACCATGGCCGACACGGTTTCACCGGAGAAGTTGAACCGCCACGTCGCCGACCCGGTGAGGACCGTGGTCACCCCGGACGGCTGGAAGTACAACAAGAGCTACCTACCGGCCGAGGAAAATGAGAGCGAACTCTACAACCTGAACGACGACCCCGGCGAGACCGAAAATTTATTCGGCCTCGCAGAACACGCCGAACTAATCGAGAGGCTGGACGGGGAGATTGAACGGTGGCGTGAAAGGGTAGGTGACGTGTAAGACCTTGTCGACTGCTGGATACAAGGTGCCGGCATGTTGGGAAAAATCGAATTTCCTGTATCCGGTACATCATGAGGGCTGTGGTTCGAGAGACGTGCTAAGAATCCGGACCACTACTTAGGCATCCCGCCAGTCGATGGTGACTCCGAGGATGCCTCCTTCGCCCGATTCGATGCGTGAGTACATCTCCGGTGCATCCTTGTAGCCGATCCTGTGGCTGATGCAGTGGTCCCAGCGGAGTGCGCCGGAGGCCATGTTCCTGAGAACCGCCCGCCTGCAGGGGGCGAGGCCGTCGTCACAGGGGAAGTAGACGGTGAGTCTGCGGCCGTGGACGGGGAGGAAGTGGAACGAGATCGGATCGGCGCCGTAGTTGCCCTGATAGACAAAGGTTCCACGAGTCCGGCAGAGACGCACTGCCTCGTCGATACAGGCGGGGATGCCGGTGCACTCGAAGACGGTGTCCGCACCTTGGCCGGCGCCGTTTCCTGTGATCTCCCTCACCGCCGCCTCCACCGTTTCGATGCCCTCGGAGCCGTCGATGCAAACGTCGGCGCCCAGCTTCGCGGCGATCTCGAGTTTGGATTGCTCGATATCGACGGCGATCACGCGGCAGCCGCGATGGACGCAGGCCGCGACGACTCCGAGACCGATCAGCCCTGATCCGTATACCACGACGGTCTCTCCCATTCTTGGATTGGCCATGTCGACGCCGTTCAGGCCTACCGCGGGCATCACGAACATCGAAGCCGTCTGCATGTCCACGTCGAAGGTGAGTTTTTCGACCCCGTGGGAGGAATCCACGCTCCCGACGATCATCGAGCTGTGAGCCCCGCTGACGCAGGAGACGGCACCGCCGTCGGTCAGCGTCATTGCGTCGGAGCCCCGGAAGAAAACCGGATCCCCCGGTGCGAGGCACTCCACGTCGCGTCCGATCGCCTCGACGATTCCCGTGCCCTGGTATCCGGTGCACAGGGGGTAGGGGCCCCAGGATATCTTGTTCCGGATCAGGGCGAACTCGGTGCCGATGCTGACGCCGGAGTAGTGGGTCCTGACCACCACCTGCCTGGGACCGGGATCGGGAATTTCTACTTGCTCGAGAGTGAAGGATCGGTCTTCGTGGGTTATCAATGCGGTAGCCTGCATCTGTCTATTCTCCCTTGGTTTCGGGTAGACGGAACGATACGACCGTCAAGGAGAGGCCGGCAATACCCTCGGCCAGTGGAACCAGTATCTCAGCCCAGGAGGCGGAGGAGACGTGCACCAACGCCATGGAGGTGAAGTGCATCGCCCCTAAGAGAAACAGCTCGATTCCGAGGCTCCGGGTGAAGCGGATGTACAACAATCCCTGTCCGTGTCCGGTTCGGTAATAGTGCTCAAGATAGACGATGATGAAGAGGCAGAAGATGCTGAGTCCGAAAAACCCGAACCGGTCGACTGCCGTGCGGGTCAACTCGTCGGCACCGGCGACATCGAGCCACGTCAGGATCATTTGCCGCAGGGCGATCATCAGCAGGAATGCGACGGCGCAGCCGGCGAGCCAAAGGCCATAGACGGCGATCCAGTCTCCGATGCTATTCAGGGGTTCCTTTGTATGCTTTTTCGATCTCATGCTACGGTACAATCCTCATATCCGCGGATACATAGGGTGTATCGGCTCATTCCACCCGTTCTTTGAACGCGAAATAGTTCTTCAACGAGAGTTCCGACGCAAAGTGACACGCAACCTGGTGGTCCGGACGGTCGGGAATGTCAACGAGTGCCGGGTCGTCCTTGAAACACTTCTCCTGCGCGTATTGGCACCGTGTGTTGAAGTGGCAGCCTACCGGCGGCTTCGCCGGGTTCGGCACCGTGCCCTGCAGCGGCATGCGTTTCTTCTTCATCCGTGGATCGCCGTCGGGAATTGAGCCTAACAGCGCCTCTGTATATGGATGGTAGGGATACTCGTACAGCTCTTTGGCCGGCGAAGCCTCCACGATACGCCCCAAGTACATCACCAGTACGCGGTCGCTGATATGCTCGATGACGTTCAGGTTGTGAGCGATGAAGAGGAGCGAGAGGTTGAACTCCTCCTGCAATTCGGAGAGGAGGTTCAGCACCTGGGCTTGGACCGAAACGTCCAGGGCGGAGACCGGTTCGTCACACACGACGAACTTCGGATTCAATGAGAGGGCCCGGCCGATACCGATACGCTGGCGCTGACCGCCCGAAAATTCGTGGGGATAGCGGTTCATGTGATACTCACTCAAGCCGACCCGATGAAGCAGCGACTTCACTATGTCCATCCTGTCCGATCGACTGCGCATCCCCTGGATTCGCAGCGGCTCGGCGATGATGTCGGCAATACTCATGCGTGGATCGAGAGATGAGAAGGGGTCCTGGAATATGATCTGCATCTCCTTCCTGACTGCCTTCATCTCATGATTGTCCATGGCCAGCAGGTCGACCATCTCGCCGTTGCGACGGTAATTGATGCTGCCGCCGGTAGGTTCGATGAGCCTGATCACACAACGGCCGGTGGTGGTCTTTCCGCATCCGCTCTCTCCGACCAGTCCGACCTTTTCACCGGCACGGATCACGAAGTTGACTCCGTCGACGGCGCGCACGTGACCGACTACCGATTTGAATACGCCCTTCTTGATGGGAAAATGCATCTTCAGGTCTTTTACTTCCAGTAGTATCTCATTCGAGTTCATTCTGCGTTCCCCCCGGACTGCTCATGTAGCCAGCATCTGGCGAAATGACTATCACCAACCTCGAACACCGGCGGATCATCTTTCGCGCATTTTTCCATCGCGTGCGGACACCGGGGCGCGAAATAACATCCGTTGGGCAGGTTCAGGAGATTGGGAACCGAACCGCTGATCGGCTCGAGCTTCGTGTCCCGGCCGATCTTCGGAATCGATTTGAGAAGGGCCTGAGTGTATGGATGGCTGGGATTGTAGAAGATGTCCTCGGTCTTAGCCCGTTCGACGACCTTGCCGGTATACATGACGATGACCCGGTCGGCGATCTCACCGATCACGTCCAGGTCATGGGTGATGAACATGACCGACATGCCGAGTTCGCGCTGCAGTTCTTCGATGAGTTCGAGAATTTGGGCCTCGATGGTCACGTCGAGGGCCGTAGTGGGTTCGTCGGCTATGAGAAGCTTCGGATCACAGGAGAGCGCCATGGCGATCATGATGCGCTGTCGCATGCCCCCGCTCAGCTGGTGGGGGTACCCATCCACCGTCTGGTCCGGATTACCGATGTTTACCCTGCCGAGCATATCCACCGCCCGTTGCCTGGCGGCCTTGTCGTCGACCCCCTGATGGAGCCTGACCGCCTCCATGATCTGCTCGCCGACGGTGTATACGGGATTCAAGGAGGTCATCGGCTCTTGAAAGATCATGGCGATGTCGTTCCCGCGGATCGACCGCATCTCTCGTCCGCGAGGTTTAAGGGAGGTTAACTCGGTGCTGCCGTCGTCGACATTGAGTCTGATGGTGCCGCCGACGATCTTTCCCCTCGGGGGAGGGACGAGTTGCATGATCGAGAGTGCCGTGACGCTCTTCCCGCATCCGCTCTCTCCGACCACACCCAGCGTTTCACCGGAGGCGATTTCGAAGGAGATATCGTCGACCGCCCGTACGGTTCCTTCGTGAGTTTCAAAATACGTCTTCAGGTTAGCGACTTCGAGTATCTTGTCAGGCATGGTTACCTCCGCAGGGTAAGAGAGCAACTCTTCGCGATATGCTAAGCCGATAATTGGTTTCAGTCAAGAGAAAATTGTACATAGCCTTTTGACTATGTAAATATTGCCGTATGCATCTTTAGCTTGCGTTCTGTGTAGAGTGATGATATCATGCGGTTCAGACTCGATGAGAACAAGGGGCCGATGAAGGAGAGCGATTATTTACACCGGGCTACCGAGTCGCTTCGGGAGCAGTATAGCGAAGGCTGTCGGCTGATCGGGCAGAATAAGTTGAAGGATGCTGTGGCTGCCCTCGAAGCGGCTATCGCGGCGGAACCTGGCTTCGCTCCCGGATACAACAAACTCGGGGTCGCGGCGGTGAAATCGAAGGATCTGCAAACCGCGGCGGACTGGTTTCTCAGGGCCCTCGAGGTGGATGGGGACTACGTCCCGGCGATGGTAAACTTCGGGAGCGTGGCCAGAGAACGCGGCGTGAACCACGAGGCGGAGCACTGGTACCGGCGGGCCATCGAGATCGATCCCGAATACGGCTCCGCGTACAATAATCTGGGAGTGGTACTGCGGGAGAAGGGTGATTACACCGGCGCGGTTCAGTGTCTGAAGAAGGCACGGCGGTATAAGGCATACAGCGTGAGTACCGCGGAGACGGGGCCGTCGGCGTTCAAGGGGTGTGCGTTTGTGCTTGCGGTCCTGATCGCGGTGGGGGTGGCGATTGTTCTGCTGCTTCGATAAGATCCGTGTCCCGGAAGAATCGGGGAATCGCAGAAGCGGTAGAATTGCAGTACGAGTTTACGATATAGTTTTGTTCTGTAGTAAAAGGAGAGGGAGGCGCGTTCATGCGAACATTCATTATTCGCCGGCTCATTATCCTCGTGCCGTTATTCATCCTGATTTCCATCTTCGTGTTCACCATCATCCAACTTCCACCGGGGAGTTACGTAGACACGTACGTGATGCAACTGCGCGCACAGGGTGAGACTGTCTCCGAAGAAGAAATTCAGGCAATCATCCGGATGTACGGACTCGATGATCCCATATACATCCAGTATATCAAGTGGTTTACGGGCTTTTTGAGCGGTGATTTGGGCTACTCGCTGTACTTTAAGATGCCGGTTGCGGAGATCATAAACAAACGCATTGGGTTTACCGTGCTTGTGTCGCTGCTAACACTCATCTTCCAATGGGTGGTGTCGATTCCGGTGGGTATCTACTCGGCCGTCAAGAAATATTCCGTCGGCGATTACGTGGTCACCTTCCTCGGGTTCATCGGGTTGTCGGTGCCCAACTTCATGCTTGCCCTGATCATCATGTTCATCGCCTACCGCTACTTCGGGGTCAACGTCACGGGACTGTTCGACGTACGGTTCATCGATGCACCCTGGAGTTGGGCTAAATTCGGGAATCTATTGAGCAACATATGGGTCGCCGTCATCGTCGTAGGAACCGCGGGAACCGCGGGATTCATCCGAGTCTTGCGGGGACAGATGCTCGATGAACTCGGCAAGGCGTACGTGCAGACGGCCCGTTCCAAGGGACTGCATGAGCGGGTGGTGATCCTGAAGCATGCACTCCGCGTGGCGATCAACCCGGTCATCAGTACCATCGGATGGATCCTGCCGAGGATCTTCTCCGGCGCCGCTATCACTGCCATCGTCCTCGGCCTTCCCACGTTGGGGCCGGCGTTATTGAACTCGATTCTCGCACAGGATATGTATCTCGCCGGCGACATCATCCTGATACAGACGTCGCTGGTTCTGATAGGAACCTTGATCTCGGACATCGCGTTGGCATTGGTCGATCCGCGGATCCGGTACGAGTAGGGGGGAGGTAAGCATGGCTGATAGAATCGAAGAAACCCAAATGGCTTCCGCCGATGATGCCGCTAAGGCGAGTGTCGCGCCACAATCTCTATCACAATGGCAGCTGATAAATCGTGAGTTCAAGCGTCACAAGCTGGCGATCGTAGGGCTGTTCGTTCTCGGGATACTCTATCTATTTGCCATTTTCGGTGACTTCGTCTCGCCGAACGATCCCCATACGGTGCACTCCGACTACTCCTATCTGGCCCCCCAGGGGATCCACTTCTTCCATGAGGGTAAGCTCCACTCTCCCTTCGTGTACGGGCTGCACAGGACCCGGAACATGGAGACCTTCGAGATGGAATTCCGCAGAGACGTGGATGCCCGTTTTTCAGTGAAATTCTTTGCCCACTCGAAGCATACTTACAAGATGCTGGGGCTCTTCAAAACCGACGTGAAGCTCTTCTATTCCGAGGAGGGGCCCATGTTCCCGTTCGGCACGGATAAGCTGGGCCGGTGCCTCTTCTCCCGTACGATCTATGGGGCGCGCATATCGCTGACCATCGGTCTCGTGGGTGTTTTCTTGAGTTTTATCCTGGGTGTCACCATCGGCGGTATCTCGGGGTTCTACGGTGGAGTAATCGACGAGTTCTTCCAGCGTCTCATCGAGTTTCTCATCTCCATACCCAAACTCCCGCTATGGATGGCCTTGTCCGCCCTAGTCCCCATGAACTGGCCGGTGGTCAAGACTTACTTCGCGATAACCTTGATCCTCTCCATCGTCGGATGGACCGGTCTGGCGAGAGTCGTTCGCGGTAAGATTCTGTCCCTCAGAGAGGAGGAGTACGCGCTGGCGGCAAAGGCCTGCGGAGCATCCGACACGTGGATCGTATTCCGGCATCTGGTGCCGAACTTCATGAGCTACATCCTCGTCAGCATCACCCTGGCGATTCCGGGAATGATCCTCGGTGAGACATCATTGAGTTTCATCGGTCTGGGCATGCAGCCGCCGGCCATCAGCTGGGGGGTCCTGCTAAAGAATGCCCAGCAGGTGCAGGTAGTGGCCAACTATCCTTGGCTGTTGATCCCGGGGCTCTTCGTGATCATCACCGTGTTGGCGTTCAACTTCGTCGGCGACGGAATCAGAGACGCGGCGGATCCGTACAGCTCGTTGACCTAAACGGCACTCATTGCGATTCGCCGGTATGGTGTGCCGCGTGAGGGTTTGTGCGGCTTTCTCATGTAGATGATTACCTGGGTAGGGCAGAAGTTGTAGCAGCGCACGCACAGGACGGGGCGGTCTTCGGCGGTCGCTGCAGAGTTCAATTCTTCGTCGCGGAGGCCCTGTTTCCGGTTCCCTTGTTGATGAAGCTGATGATCTTATCCCGTTCCGATTCGCTGATCGCCCCGAACCGGACCGAGATGGTCTCGTCGTTTCCAGACTTGCTCCGTCGTACCACCTCGGCCCGGAGGGGCCGGGCCTTCTCGGGATCGTTGCGGAAGTAGAGCTCCAGTCGGTCTCCTGCAGAGGGACGGATGCCGGGATCATCGAGCCTGGCACCACCACCGCTCAAATCGCGAATGAGTGTGCGCTGGAGATCACCCGCATCTTGCTCCTGGCGTATGAATACAGGGATCTTCACCGGGCTCCGGAAGTACTTCCGCCGCTGGTAGGCCTTGGCCCGTGGGGCATGCCGGAGCTTTAGGGTGGCTGTTTGGCTGGAGAGTACGGCGGTTTCGAAGACGTGAATGCCCTGTCTGCCGGCGGTGAGAAGCCGGAGGGGGGTTCCGGGCTTGATTCGGCCGGCCTCTCCGGCTCCCGCCCCGTCGAGTGTCACGATAAGGGCGTCGTCCTCTATACCCGCGACGCTGCCGGTCCCGAAGGTCTCGTTCCCCCGAAGGAGCCGGACCGGAGCCCCGGGCGGCAGCTCCGCCGTGGATTTCGGAGCCGCCGGCCGGGTCTTGTCGAACCCGAGTTTCTGTCTGAGTGAGTTGGCCACCGCGGCGGGTACCCGCTCACGGCCGTACATCTTCCGGAGGACTGCGTTGAAGATGTGCGGGTCGGTCAGCACTAGGTGGCGGCGGCCGTCGTCGTCCAGGCTGTCGGCCATCCGTTCGGCCAGCCGTCGTTCCTCGTCGCTCAGCTGGTGTTTCGTGACGAGAGCGGCGAAGGATTGTTCCGACTTGGCGACCAGGGCTTCCCGTTCACGCCTGCGGATGATACGCCCCATCACGATGAGGGCCACCACAAACCCGGCGAGAAGCAGTATAAAGAGCGCGATCTCCAGCGGATGGGTGCGAAACCCTTCGGCCATGGCGTTCACGAGATTCGTGACGCCGTCCTCCGGGATGTAGATCGGTTCCGGGGTGGTTCCGTTGGCTGCTGTCTCGGCACCCTGCATGGGAATAGTATAAACCCGAGAGGGCAGGGCGGGAAGAGGGAGACCGCTCCCCCATGTGCCCTGTCGAAGCAGCCTGTGTTCCCTACAGCATCAGGTCCGGGTTCGGTTCCGCCGTCGGAATCGAATCGGCGTCATCGTCCCGGAAGGCCTCCATGGGACCCCAGGCGGCGGTGTTCACCATCAGGTACTGGGTCGCCCCCAGGCGATCCTGCTCCTGATAGGCGAAGCGCCACATCCGCTTCACCAGGTCGCGTTTGATCTCGTCGTATGCCGGGTCCTCGTCCAGGTTGGTGATCTCGTGTGGGTCCTTCACCAGATCGTACAACTCGTCCCGGCCAAAGCCGTTGTACACATACTTGTGGGAGTGGGTGACCACCATCCGCTGGGTAAAGAGGTTCTCGGTGCCTTCGCACTGGGTGCAGATCTCCTGCCGCCAGTCGTCGGCCGGTTTGTCGGCCAGAAACGGCGTGATGCTGCGGCCGGTGCAGTAGCGGTCCGTTTCTACCCCCGCCATCTCCAAAAATGTAGGGGCGAAGTCGGCTAGGGAGATGAACTCGTCACAGACGCGACCGGGGTTCTCGATCCCCTTGGGCCACCTGGTGACCATGGGCACCTTGTAGGCCCCCAGAAACGCCGGAACCTGCTTATGGAAGAGACCGTGATCACCGTTGTAGTCGCCGTGATCGGAGCAGAAGAGCACCAGCGTGTCGTCGGCTTGTCCCGTCTTCTCCAACTCATCCAGGAGCATGCCGAAGTGGTCGTCGATCTTGGTGCACATGGCCCAGTAGTGGCGCATGGCCTCCCTGGTACCCTCCTCGCCCAGCTGGTCGAAGACGCGCTTGCGCACCTTCTTGTAGTAGTCCGGTTTGTCACTCATCTCGTCGTAGAAGCTCTCAGGCAGGCTGATCGAGTTCTTGTCGTACATGTCCAGGTATTTCTGATCCACCTTGTAGGGGGCGTGCGGGGCGTTCCAGCCGACGTACAGCACCCACGGGGCCTCCCCGGCGGCCAGTTTGGGGAGTTCGGCCAGCGCTGCTTCAAGGGTGCGATGGTCGCTCTGCGGGACTCCCTCCTGCGCGCCGTAGATGTCGTGGTGCCGGTATCCGGGCATGTGAATGATGCTCGGTCCTTCGGGTTCCGGTTCGGTGGCCGCGGCCCGAATGGCCTCCCACTTGGCGCTCTCGTCCTGGATGTGTTCGTGATAGGGTTGCAGCTCCCGCCAGCCGTAGTCCTTGGGCTGCTGGTGTTCCCACGCGCTGACGTGCCACTTGCCGGCATAGGCCAGGTCGTACCCCGCCTCCCGCAGGTCCTGGCTCCACATCCGCACCGAGTCGTAGGGGCCGCGCCGGATGGCGTAGGCGTTGTTCACGTTGTTCCATACTCCATGCCGGCTGGGGTACAGGCCGGACATGAAGGTCGCCCGGGCGGGGCAGCAGTGGGCCATGGGGCAGTAGGTATTGCTGAATTTGACCCCCTCCGCCGCGAACTTCTCCGCGTTGGGGGTGATGCAGGGGTTGTCGGGATCTACGGTGTCCCAGCGCTGGTGGTCGGTCATGACGATGAGGATGTTGGGGCGCTTCATTAGGCATTCACTCCTGTGGGTAAAGATTTTACAGTGGCAAGCAGTTCTTGCCCGTATTCCGGAGTACCAGAGGACGGCAACATCAGGATGTTGTTCCGGGACATGGCCTCGATGAACTCGAGGTCAGGCGGTGCTGTCGTCGGGTGTCCTTGTGCAGTTAACCGGGAATGGTGAGTTTTGTCCACTCCTTTTTCTCCTGATCTGGTTGTCGGGCATGTTGCTTCCGAAAAGTGTGTCGGCAGAAGGTATTGAATTGTGTGGCGGAACCATGGACTTCACTTGAGGTACACGGATGGGGAGGTCGGAACATGGGTTGGGTTGGTATCAGTTCACACTATGCATTACGGCTTCCCAAGGCTCATTCGGTGTCTGCATGAACGCCACTGTATTTGGCGGTGATCGTTCATTTGGCGAAGGTGGAATCGAAGAATTTCCATTAAAGAATCGGCTTGACTTTTAAGCAGGACGGTATATACTAATAGGTATATATCAATTGTAGGGAGAAATTATGGAAACAGCAAAGCTATTCAATAACGGGCGAAGCCAAGCTGTGCGCTTGCCGAAGGCCTTTCGGTTTGAGGGCGAGGAAGTGTACATTAAGAAAGTTACGGAGGGTGTTCTCTTGATTTCTATGCATCAATCTGTTTGGGATGTTTGGGAAAAGAATTTAATGAAATATGATACTCCGTTCATGATGGAGAGGAGTCAACCCGACCAACAACAGGAGCGAGAACTCCTTGATTAAGTATCTACTAGATACCAATATCTGCATTTATATAATGAATCGAAAACCGAAAGAGATCATTCATCGATTTAAGCAGTATGATATTGGAGAAATTGGTGTCTCAACAATAACGGTGTCGGAGTTACAGTATGGGGCGGCAAAAAGTAAAACGCCTGATCTGAATTTTCAGCGGGTGGAAGAATTTCTCACGCCGCTTGAGATTCTTCTTTATGATTATGTTTCTGCAAAGTTCTATGGTAAACTCCGATTAGATTTAGATTTAGAACAGAGAGGACAGAGAGGAGAGATCATTGGTCCATTGGATATGCTGATAGCCGCGCATGCATTACGCGCCGATAGTGTATTGGTCACGAATAACGAGAGAGAATTTGAAAGGGTGAAAGACTTAACGATTGAAAACTGGACGAAATAGAAGCTATGGAACAATCACGCTCCGTCAAACTCCTGTAACTCGGCATAGACGTGAACATTCGCTGGTATGAGATGAAAGAATTGTTGAAATGGGCCGCTTCCGTGGCCGGACCGGTTGCAATCGAAGATGACGGCGTGCGAGGCTATACCGGTCGGACGCACATTGCGTGTCGGCTCCGCACTGAGCAGGGGATCTGCTACCTGAAGACCCATCGGGCTCCGGATTTCTGGGAGCGTGAGGTGCACGCATACGAGCATTGGGCTCATGTGTTTGGCCAACGCGCGCCGAAACTCCTGGGGGTCAAGGACACCGAACCCCGAGCTATCCTGATCTCGGCTCTCGATGGTGTGTCACAGGAGGACTCGCCCTTGCCGTACCAGGCACAGAAAGCTGTCTGGCGGACTGCCGGCGAAGCCCTACGTGGGATGCACGAGATGAGCAGCGGGACCTTCTTCGGCTCATGTCGGCGTGACGGTTCCAGCTTAGGTAGTCCCGTGCATGATGCAGAGGAGTTTGTCCGTTCTAGCCTCGAGCATCAGCGGGAGGAGGGCGAACGCACGGGGTTGTTGAGTCCACAGGAGATGGCCACACTCAATCGGGCGATGCAGCGCACTTCGGTGTTTACAGGCGAACACCCGGTTCCATGTCACCGTGACTACCATCCGGTGAACTGGCTGGCCGAACCGGACGGCACCTGGACCGGAGTGATCGATTTCGAGTTCTCCCGGTGGGATGTGCGCACTAATGACTTCGCCCGGTATCCCGATTGGGAATGGGAACTGAGGCCTCACCTGGTCGATGCCCTGCTGGAGGGGTATGGCCGTCCACTGACCGAGGAAGAAAAGCAGCAAATTCTGGTACTCCGCGTGAGCTACGCCGTGACCGCTATCCTTATGGGGCATCAGTCCTCCATGTTCGGCTGGGAGCGTGAGGGTCGCAGGGCAATGAGATACCTGGCTGCGATGGTTTGATCGAGGCCGTCCAGATCGGGAAGAATCAGAATTACTCTGGGTTGCGGCGTTCCGGCAGTTCGACTATTCGTTTGATTGTATAGACCATTCCCTATCGAAATATGGCTACCGCCACAGTTCTTTGTATTTTGACGGAGAGGACGACTCGCCCAATGGGCATCGTACGCCATACTAACCCGCGAAAGGAGGCTTTGTCAAAAACCTATACAGATACGACAGGAACATTTGGTATCTTCACATGGATGAAAACGAACTTTCGGATGATGGGTTCATTGTATTCACCTCTGCAGAGTATTAGCGTTACCTGATTAATCTTCTTTGCTTCGGGATTGTTCGTTGCATGTCGAAGATCCCGGTCCTGTTTCAAGGCTCAGCCAATAACCCGCGGACGTACCCAGGATACGAAAGAGTCGTAATGCCGTGTTCGCGTACCCCTACATACTCATCACCAGCCGGCCGCCGCGATAGATGCTGATCTGCCTGGTTGATTCCGAGATGGCCACGGCTGTGGCCTGGCTGACGGTGCTGATTCCCTGGGCGGCGGCGTGCCGGGCACCCAAGCCGGAATGGAGCTCTTCGGCGCCCGGATGGCCGGAGAGGTAGGTTCCGGCGGACTCAATGGTTCCGTCGGGGGCGATGATAAAGGCGCCGTCGATACGGGCGTACTCCTTAACCGTCTCCTCGATGCTGGGGTCGAGGATGTTCCGCTCTTCAGGCGGGTAGCCCTTGAAGGGGTTGATGATCATTTGCCGGGTGTAATCGGAGAGTTCTGCCGGATCTCCGATTACAAATAGGGTCCCCACCGGTTTGCCTTCCCGCCCCTCGGAGGCGAGCTGGGAGGCGATCTGCAGTACCCGGGAGAATACATTCAGATTGACATCGGCGGCAACCTCCCATAATTGCGTGGCAAAACGCAGATCAAGATCCCGGCCGCTGTCGACGATTCTCAAGGTGTCTATCGGATGCCCAACCTGCTGGGCGTAGAGGTTGATTAGGAGTTCGCTGCGGTCGATCAGAGTACGGCTCAACAGATAGAGTAGGCTGAATTCGAGGTCGTTACCTCGGGCACTCTCCTTGATCGGGACCACCGGAGGATTGTAGCGATGGATAAAACTTTCGCTCAGGTGGGTTCCGACCCGGAGTATCGGCGTGAGCGCATACTCTTCCAGTAGCGAAGCGAGATAGCCCTCGGAAATGCTACGGTTAACATGGAGTAGAATCCGTGAAGAGGCGAGTTTTTCTCTCAGATTCAGGGCCTGCTCCAGCAACAGAGGCGCGATCTCCGGGTTGAAGCCTTCTCGGCCGTGCTCGAGGCGGGCAAGGAACTCTTCAGCCGTCCGAGATTCGATCAGACTCTCCACCAGTTCCGGATCCCGAAGCTCCTGAGCGATATGGCTCAGGATTTCCAGATGTCCCTCCCTGCCGCCGGCCTGTAGGATAACCAGTCGCACCAGATGTTCATGTTCGGCATCCCAGGGTATGCCCTTCTTCAACACCGCAATTACGATTCGGTTCCCGCTCCCCTCGGAGAGGATCGCATGGGGGAAAGCGATCAACCGGTTGAGTCTCGTCGAGAGGGCATCCTCCCGGCGTAGCACTTCCGTCATGATCGTTTGGGGGGAACTCCCCGGCCAGGCGGCGGCCAGGCGGCGGCACATCTGTTCGATCAGACTCATTTTATCCAACGAGTCCGATTCATGCTCTATGAAGATAATATTGTCCCGTTCCAACAGCTCGCTGAGGCGCATCTCAATACTCATCATAGGAAAACCCACCTCGGAGTGCAAGAGCTTCGGCGGGATAGGCTGGGTGAGTTCTGCGAGGCTTGCGGGTGAGGACTTGTCGAGGATGCGAACACTATTGTTTTTCACTCCTTTTTTTCTATGTCACGATTTACGTTGAGATTTACGTTGAGAAGAATCGGAATATGTAGTATCGTGCCCGGAGTACCCCTTTCCGGTGTATAAACGTATTTTCAATCTACGGAATCTACTATCGGCGAGTTTGCCCTATCTCAGGCAATGTATTCCGGCGGAGAACATGAAGTCAAAAACCATATTGTTTATCTTTCTCTTTATCATGGCTGCGATGCTGGTTTCGGGTATCATCTTTTATGGTGAACTCAAGGAACTGGTAAGTAGATCTTCATTGTATCCCCATGCTCTCTTCGTGCATATTCTTGCAGTAACTCTTTTCTTCGCCCATGCCGTGGTTGGCATCCTCTGGGAGCTGAGGAGTCTGAACTCGGGACGCAAAGACGTTATCCTGCACACGTATGATACCGTAGCCTGGCTCGATGCACGGTTCTCCTCTCCGTTGATCATTGTTTCCGTGACGACAGGTATCATCTTGACTCTGATACTTGGTGATATATGGGAAATCGGCTGGCTCTTTCTGGCATTTCTTCTTTTTCTCTTTTCCGGTTTGGTTTGGGTAATAAGCGATATTCCGACTCAATATAGGATCAGGGAGCATATTGCAAATGTCGATCCTAATGCCCAGACACTTCCAGATGAGCTGATGCGTCTTCTGAAGATACGGTTACGGATCTCTCTCATAGGAGTTGTTCCGCTGATAGCAGTCTTTATCCTAATGGTCTACAAGCCGGAGATTACGCTGATCAAGTAACCCTGTACTCTGATTTGTGCTACACTGGTGGATATGAAATTCGATGTAATAGTTGCCGGCACCGGATTCGCCGGACTCGCCGCTGCAATAGCTGCAAAAGGGAAGGGAGCTTCGGTCGTCATCCTCGAGAAGATGAAAGCCGCCGGGGGTAATTCGATTATCAGCGACGGCGGAATGGCCGTTGCCGGCAGTGCGCTTCAAGAGAAACACGGAATAGAAGATTCACCGGAAACCTTCTACAACGATATGCTGAAAGCCGGAATGGGACTCAACTATCCCGAGCTTGTGAAAATCGTTACCTCCAAATCTGTCGATGCCTACCGCTGGCTGACGGAAGAGCTGGGGGTAGAGTTCCTGGACAGGGTTGATCTTTTCGGAGGGCATTCGGTAGCCCGTAGCCACGGGGCTGTAAAAATCACCGGCGCTTCAATTATTAGGCCGATGCTCAAAAAGGTTACAGAACTGGAGATACCGGTACAATACAGCCATGATCTTACTACGCTTGTAATCAGAGACGGCCGTGTTAGCGGCGCAGTAGTCTCAACCGATTACGACTATAAAACCCGGAAAGGAAGCGGCCTGGAAACCGTCGAGGCGAACAAGGGAATAATTCTTGCCGGCGGTGGCTTCGGAGCAGATATCGCCTTCCGGAAGGTGCAGGACCCCAGGCTGGATGGAAGTATCGATACCACAAACAAACCCTATGCTACGGCGGATCTACTCACCGAAGCACTCAGGTGCGGAGCCGCCCCTGTTCAACTGTCGCAGATTCAACTCGGTCCATGGGCATCGCCGGATGAAAAAGGTTTCGGCGATGGTCCGCTCTTTGCCGATTACACCGGTTTCATCTACGGAATAATCGTAAATCCGGCCTCAGGCATGCGGATCGTCAATGAACAAGCAGACAGGAAAGTCGTGTCGGACGCCATCCTGAGCAGCGGCGCTCCCTGCATCTGCATAAGCGATCATGCGGCGGTTTCTCATACAGGCTGGGATATCGGCAAGGCCCTGAAGAAGGGAGTTGTGAAGAAATTCGATACTCTCGAAGCGCTGGCACACAGCTACGCTATTCCGTTTCCACAGCTTTCCTCGACTGTCGCGGAGTTCAACAGTAGATCAGTTGACACCGGCAGCGACCGATTCGGCAGAATACTGCCGGATGACGCCATGCCTATAGGAAGCGTACCCTTCTATGCGATGCGGGTCTGGCCCAAAGTCCATTACACGATGGGGGGGCTGCAGATCGACACTGATGCCAGGGTCGTCAGCCTCGCACATAACCCAATTCCTGGACTCTATGCTGCAGGCGAGATTACGGGCGGCATTCACGGTGCCAGCCGCCTGGGGAGTTGTGCTATAACAAACTGTATCGTATTCGGCAGGATCGCCGGACGAAACGCGGCTGGATCAGAATGCTGATAGAGTAGAGAGAAATTCGCTGCATCCCTTTCCTCCACCAGGGAGGTTTTCATGAGGGTGGTGGAGGTCATGGATATATTTGCTCGCCTTTTCGTATGACCATATCGGAAAAGCCCGAGTAATCGTTTTCAGGTTTAATTATTACCGGTTCGATCAGCATCATATCTGAGGTTCGTCGGATATATTGGAGTTTTTTTCAGTATCGAGGATATTTTCTGATGTTGTATCCAGCAGTATCGCCACATCTATATCGCTCTCTTTATCCGGACTTCCATATACCCAGGATCCGTAAAGCCAGGCAGAACGGACCGGCAGGGTTTCAAGAACTTTGGAAATAAAATTTTTTGCATGGTTCAACTCATCGCTTTTATCCAATCTTGAACCTCCTTTGTTCGTTTTATCAGGTCGCTGCAATAATCATGAGTAAGGAAGAAGCCATATATCGATATACTACAAATAACCTGTTCGGTTTGCAATTTTCCTTTTATCATCCCATGATCATTGCTGACTTCGAAGTTGGACAGCAAGGTAAGCGTGGATATTCCCGCGGTATCTTTTCGAAGGGGTATATCATCCTGATTTGAAGGTGGAGCTCTGACGGCACCACATGGTTTCCGTAATTAATAGCGGCCTTTCCCATTCGAGAGACACTCATCGGTGGTCTCGAATATTTCAGGCGATGTCCTTGCCGAACCGGCTATGTTCGAGGTAACAACCAGAGACGGCGGGTCGCAGACCATTCTATCTGCGCTCACAGATAAGGGCATGGATTTCACGGTTGGTTTTTCCGCTTACCTTCGATTCAGGCCGTATCCGTTGAGCATCTTGGTACCGTTTGGGGTGGAATATTCACGTGCTATCCTGCGTGATTATTACGTGCCGTTCGACGCCGAAGGCGCAAAAAACCGCATCGGTTGGCATGTTGCCCCGGGAATCGCGCTATTCGATGAGTTTTTTAGCATTACGGTGCAGAACCGTTTTGTCTATTGGTGGGACCGCGGATTCGAGTATGAGATTACTCCCGCACTCACACTTACCACCCCGTTTGGTCTCGCGTTGAGTATCGGCGTCGGGATTCCTGTTTCGTACGGCAGTCTCATCCGAGTCATCATCGATTGTAAATATAATACCCCTTCGCTCAAAAGAACCGATTGATTGAATGAGAAGAAATGTAATACCATGAGAAAGCCTGTCGGATCCGGATGACCGATAGGTCGAAAGTCTCAATTTCAACGGGGGAACCTGAATCATGAACCAAGAACTGCGCTTCCAACGAGGAGATGATTTTCATGCATGGCTCGAGGAAAACCATGATACGTCCAATGGCATCTGGCTCGTATTCGAAAAAGGAAAAGACACAGCGACTATTACGGCACAGGAAGCATTGGAAGAGGCGTTGTGTTTTGGTTGGATTGATGGGAAGTTGCAGAGAATTGATGATTCCATTTATAAGAAGAAATTTACGCCGAGACGGAAAAAAAGTAATTGGTCGGAGAGAAACAAGAATCTGGCCGAGAGGCTCATTCGAGAAGGTCTAATGGCCGACGCCGGGAAGCTGGCGATTGAATGTGCGAAGAAGAACGGTACGTGGGACGTCGGTCGGGAAAAGGTGAATTATGACGAGTTGACTGCCCTGCTCGAAGCAGCCTTGCGCCCAAAGGACACCGCATACGACAATTATCTGAAGATGTCGCCGTCGGTGAGAAGGACGTATGCAGCATATTATGCGGATGCAAAGAAAGAAGAGACAAGGAAAAGGCGACTTGAGAAAATCGCCGATAGAGTAGAGAGAAATTTGCCGCCCATGTAGAGCTGGTGTCCGAATCGTTGTAAGGATGCGGTTCTTGCGCCGGCAGGACTGCATGATATCGGCCGAAGGAAATGGATCACCCACCTGCATCATGCGATCGCCGTATAAAATTGCATAATCGAAGAAGGCTATGAATCATTCGCCCCCAGTGTGCCTGGCCCATTCATTCCCGCCGGAAGGCTTCGCGAGGTTCCCGCTGATGATGATCCCCAAGGCCAGCGCCGTCAAAAGTCCGCACGTGATGTAGAGGGGGAGCAGGTCTCCCCCCGTATCCATGGGGAGAACCGGCAGTACACCGAGAGTGGTGTTACTGGCTGCGTGAAACAAATGGATCAGAAGAAGGCTGCCGCCGGTATGGTTGTAGATCCAGGTAATCACTACCGAAAGGGCCACATCCTGGAGTATGAAAAGCCAGAGGGGAATATCCTGGTGAAAATTTCCTTCGATAAAGAAGAGCGGTATGTGCCATACTCCCCATATTAATCCTATGAGTATACTTGCCGTCAGCGCTCCCTGCTTCCGCTGTAATTTCGGAAGCGCGAATCCCCGCCATCCGGTCTCTTCTCCGAGCACGCTGAAAATACAAACGTAGATGAAAACAGGAATTACGAGATACAATTTCGCCGGATCATTGAAACTCAACGCGTTCCCGTCGAATGATAGATAGATCCATATAGATACTAACGTCACCACGGCTGTCGACAGGAAACTGAAGAGATACCAGAAGAGTCCGACCTTCCAGATTCGCAAAGGCTTCAACAAGGTGGTTATCCCACGGGAGCCCCTGGTGATCCCGGTTACAAGGATAGCCGCGGTAATTGGACCGTAGGAACCAATGACTCGTAGTAGAACATTGTCTCCTCCCGCGAATATCATGGGGATCCAGGACAGCCACGTAAAGCAAAACGTCAGTATGAAAAATGTAAGTACGGGATTGTCATCGATCATTCTAACAACTGATACCCTTCGTGGTTTATCCATAAAGCCGGTGCTCCTTAAGAATTTTCTCCATATCCATTATCTCGCCTTTCTCTCGCCTTTCTTATTCAATTATGATGGATTTTTCTAATGTTGAACCGGGCATAGCTGTGTTCGCCGTCGTGCAGCTTCCATAGGGCTTCGATCTTCATCGGTATTTTCATCCCGCTTATCTCTTCGTAATCGCTTACCCGCCCTATCCAGGTTTCCAGACTCTCTTCGCCCATGTAACGACGAGTCTCGAGCTGTGTTATCTCCCCCTTGGCATTGAAGCTGACCGTATAGGTGAAACTCTGATCATTGTGGTTGTAGGAGAGTCTGGCAGTATCATCATCTATGGCCGTCCATTGCAGGCGGGAACTGGGCAGTAGATTTGTGGGAAACCAGACGTTCTCACCTAACCACCGGAGAAACTCACCCTGATCATATGCAGGGCCCTCTCCGTCGACCACCTTGAAGAGATTCAAGAGCGAAACCTTGATCTTTCCTTCTCCTGAAATGTACATATCCCGAACCGTAAACAGCGCGGTCTTCCCTTTCCACAGGAACCCTGGCTCTTCAGCAGTGAAGTACTGTTCTCCTTCGATATTGATCCACTCCTTATCCAGGGAAGGTTTGAACTGACCATCGTGTTTTAGAAAGACGGAGCTGACGTAGGGCTGCCCGTCGGTTAACACATTCCGGAAATAGCGCTGCACGGGCGCGGGAAGTCCTACAATTTGCTCCTCTGTGTAGATTTTACCCGAAAGATCGACCGACAGTGATCGTAAAATTCTCTTTTCTCCCTCTATCTGGATGTCTACTTGTCTCTTGCCGATGTAGAAGATCAAGCAAAGGATAACCAAGATCAAAATCAATATGAATAGCATTTTTTTCACCTCTTACTACCGAAAGATTTTTTCGCCGTTGTAACAAGAAAGATTGCCAAGCC
>CAZAKE010000074.1:0-23036 GCA_964485495.1 uncultured Spirochaetales bacterium | reverse complement strand
TGTATGCTTGTTGTTGGCTCGAAACATCCGCTCCGCCCTAAGTGGGATCTTATCCCATCAGCAGAATTTTGGGAATTCCCTACCTTTTTTCAGTGGAGTCACAAATTTCGCTGACAGGCCAGTCTACATTTGGATTAGCTGATTCAAACGCTTTTCTGTTGACATAAAGCACACATTGTAGTACTGTTTACCCGTGAAAGTTATCAACTGGAACGAAGAAAAAAACAGGGAATTAATCGAAAAAAGGAAAGTTTCCTTTGAAACCGTTTCTCGCTATATCGAAAGTGAAGAGATAATAGATATTTACACTCATCCGAATAAAAAAAGATATCCTAATCAGCGGATATTTGTGATAAAAATTGAAGATTATATCTATCTGGTTCCTTTTATCGAAACGGAAACTGAGATAGTCCTGAAAACAATATTCCCAAGTCGAAAGGCAACGAAAGAATACCTGGAGGAGTAGGCATGGAGAAGAATACGGAACTTGATAAGGAAGAACAGGAAATTCTTGAATCCTTTGAGAAAGGTGAATGGGAACCTGTTCCAAATAAAGAAGAAGAAATTCGCAGATATGCCGGCTACGCAAAATCAGCACTGAAAAAAGATAAACGAATAAACATCAGAATTTCACACAAAGACCTGGAATCAATTCAAAATATCGCAGTTGAAGAGGGATTACCCTATCAAACTCTCATTTCAAGCCTCATCCATAAATTTGTAACCGGGAAGATGGTCGAAAAAGCGTCATAAAGCCGGCAGCACCCCCTTCCACCGAAGGTAAAACAGCAGTGCCGCCGCCTGGGTGCCGTTGTTGTATTCGCCGGTACCCAGGTTTCTGATTACTTCTTCGGCGGGTACAAGTACCGGGTGGATCAGCTCATCCTCATCCAGGTTCTGCTCAGCCACCCCCGTCACCCCTTCGGCCAGGTAGGCATGGAAGGTGTTGTTCAGAAAGGCGGGGTTGGGGTTCACCTGGCCCAAATGGGTCAGTTTTTCGAACTCGTAGCCGGTCTCTTCACGCAGCTCCCGCCGGGCGGTTTCTTCCGGGTCTTCACCCGCTTCAACGGTTCCGGCGGGGAACTCCATGGTAATGCCGCCCATACCCTGCCTGTACTGCCGAACCATGAGAAAATACTCCTTCCCGTCCTTCTTCACCAGCGGCATGGCGGTAATCCAGTCAGGGGTATCCAGCAGATACATACCCACTTCTTTTCCCTCGGGGGATACACGCCGGGCTTTGTAGAGATCGAAGATACGGCATTTCTGTACAAGCTCCCGGTCAATCTCGGTCCAGGTCAGTTTACTGTCGCTGCTCTTTTTTATGCCCTTGGGAATGGGTATCCCCGCCGCCTCAAACCCCCGGGAGGGTGTCCCCGCCGGTGGTTTCCCGTATTACGGCCCCCCGGTCCAGGAGTACCTTCCCGCCGCCGCCGGGCAGGTCCACCGCATAGGCCGGCACGGCCATGCCGGACAGCCTTCCGCGAAGTTCCTCCATGATGCGCCATCCGGCTTCCAGGGAGGTGCGGAAATGGCCGGTCCCGGCGGCCAGGTCTCCCTGGAAAAGGTAGTAGGGCTTCACCCCCAGCCGGACCAGCCCGCGGAAAAGCCGGGCCAGGGTATCGCCGTGGTCGTTTAATCTTGGCGATCGGTTATACTCTTTCCGTGAAGACGGCAATATCCCTCCCTGATGCGTTGTTCGCCGAGGCAGAAACAACCGCGAAATCGATGGGCATTCCGCGAAGCCAATTATTCGCACGAGCTGTGGAGGAGTACTTGAATCATCATAATAAGGAACGAATCACAAAAAATCTGAATACCGTATCTGCGAGTGCAGGTGACAATATCAAGACGACGACGGCCGGCTTGGATGCGGCGCAAGTCAGCGGTGCCGAGATCGATCGCATTAAGCCATTAGTATCGGCGTGATCCGTTCTCGTTGTTCCGAAGCCCGCCCTCGTCGAAGGCCGGATGTTCTCTGGAGACTGCAGGAGTTCCTTGATGCTCATCTGCATATGCCCAAAGATTTTCCCCCGGAAGTGATCCGACGACACATTCTCACCTCGTGAGTTTCTGATGATCGGCGGATACGACAAGATGATGATGCATACGTCAAAGTCTCACACGTCTGGAACGGATGACGCACCCATGCTCGATTCCTCGACCAGCCACCGGCCGATGTTACGGGCTTCCTTGTCGAACTCGACGCCGACTTTAGTCAACCGCAGACCTCGTCTCCCGGCTCCACTTGAAGTGGCCTGATATGGGATACAGTAGCCCTTCGCATCGATCTGGGCCATGGCCTCCTCCGCTGTGCCGTTCAGTTTGAATTCGAAGACGTAAAGACGTTCAGGTGTATGGACCACCGCATCGCTTCGGCCTTTGGCCGACTTCACCTCGCTCTCGATATATTGACCTAAGAGTTTGAAGACCAGGTAGAAGACCACATGATAGTGTCGTTCTGTCTGATCGTTCAGATCGTAGGGGATAGATTCGAAAAAACACTTGAGTCGCTCCAAGAATGAATCCACATCGCCGGACTCGAGTTCCTGACTGAACATCACGATGTGAAAACCACCCCTGTCTCGATTTTGTCCGGTGTAATCGGGGAGTAGAAAGGCGAGGAAGCCGTTTCGCACCTCTGAATTGGGGTAGCCCAGGGTGTAGAACCGGAGCCGTGGGTCGTAGTCTTTGATAGTGAGGTAGCCGCTCTGATAGATAACCGGAACCGGCTTGTCAGGTTCGGCGCGATAATCGGCGAAGGCGGCCGCAGGAAGTTGGATACCGTCAATCTCCCGTAGGTCGGTGTCGGTCTTCTTGAGCAGCTCTACCAAGAAAGTCGGCGTCCCGGTCTGGAACCAGAAATCTTGGAATTCTCGGCTACGAAAAAGACTGAGTGTGCTAAATGGGTTATACACCGCCGGCCCATCGGGATGAAAGCGATACCCGTTGTACCATTCCCGGATCCGGTCGATACAATCGGTGTAGTCGAGGCCTGTCTCCTCCATCAGGGCGTCGATTTCGGGTCCGAATTGAGATAAGAGCTCGGTGTCGGTAATCCCGCAAAGGGCTGTGTACTCCTTGTCCAACGAAAGGTCGATGAGTTGATTCAGGTCGGAGAAGACGCTGACTTGACTGAACTTGGTCACCCCGGTAATGAATGCGAATTTTAGGTGGGCGTCGGTACTCTTGAGGACCCCGAAGAACGGCTTGAGGAGTTGCTTGTACTCCTCGTGTAACTCCGGGTCATGTATGGTGGCGAGAAGAGGCTTGTCGTATTCGTCGATGATGACGCCGACCCGTTTCCCGGTGAGCTCGTGCGCCCGTTCGATGAGTAATGCGAAGCGCCCGGCGGGTGTATCGCCTTCAATATCCGGAGGATACCGTTTTTCCCAGCGTTTGAGGTGCAGGTTGATGATCGACCGCAGTCCGTCGATAGACGTGTATGTTTCCGCGTTCAGGTCCAGCCGTAGAACGGGATACTCGGTCCACTCATTTTCCAGCTTCTCGATCGCCAGCCCGGAAAACAGTTCCTTCCGGCCTTCGAGATAGGCCCCGAGGGTGGAACAGGTGAGCGATTTTCCGAAGCGCCGTGGCCTAGAAAGGAAATAAACCCTGCCCTCCTGAACCAGTCTATAGATAAGATCGGTCTTGTCGACATAGAGATACCCGTCCTGCCGTAAGGAGACGAAATCCTGTATCCCGATGGGGAGCTTACGTTTCATCATCAGGGCTCCATTGTACGCCGTCCACCGCTGCTGAACAAGTGGAAATACCTTTCCGGTCTTATCCCCTCTTCAGGTGTGTTCCTTCAGCCACGCGAGTACTTCCTCGACTTCGGCCTCCGTATCGAATTGCAGGCAGTAGACCACGCCGTTGGGACTGAGTTCCCGCGAAAGCGATTTTATAATTTCGATGTCGTTGATTCCACCGATCTGCAGTCCCTTGCCGTATTCTTGGCAGTGCTTGAGGAGGTCGAGCCATTCGTATACCGGTGCGTTGCCGGCGCCGGGGACCCACTGGATGACATCGATCGCATCGATAGACAGTAGGTCGTCGAGATGGACGAGGCAGTCGGGACCATCCAAGTGAGAGAGATGTGGCGGTTCCAACTAATGGCTATTGCCATAGTTGAAACCGCTGTCTCTGTACACTCTTGACTGGTTGTGATTCACAAAGTATTGTTGCATAGGTTGATCTCTTTTATATCAACTGCCTTCGAGCGTGCAAAATGTACGCGATATTACTGATAAGGAGAGATTTTGAACGAACTCACACCCATAGGAGACAAGTCACCGCTTTACGAGAAGATAAGAGACCGAATTTTACAATGGATCGTAGAAAATAGCGCGGCGCCAAACAGTGTAGTCCCATCTGAGAGCGAAATCGCACGAAAGTACGGTGTGAGCAGGATGACGGCGAAAGTCGCTCTCAATGCTCTCGAAAAGGAGGGTATAATCTACAGAGTCGCGAAAAAGGGATCCTATGTAAGCGAAAAAGGATTAGATATGGCATCCGCACTCGTCAAGAGTGTGAAGAGTGTGAGTAGTATCGACAACCCTTCACTCGTCGGTCATTTGATTGCCGTCATTATTCCGGCATTATCGGATTTTGGTTCCGAAATAATTGTGTCGATTGGAAATGTGTTATGTGAAATGGGGAGGCCGATGATCCTCCGGGTTACGCATGGCAATCTCGATGATGAGGAGGATGCCCTTCGAGAGTTGTCTACACGTCGAGACGTCTCCGGGATTATTCTTTTCCCGGTGTCTCGAGTATATTGCGGAAACGAGCTTCTGCGATTGAAATTGTCCGAGTATCCTATCGTGATTATAGATAGAACGTTTCGGGAGATCGCCTTCGACAGTGTGTGCCACGATCATTTCAAAGGCGCCTATGAAATGACGGAATACCTCGTGAGCAAAGAGCACCGGAACATCGGCTTTGTCACAGTCGATTTCCATACAGTGCGCAGCAGGCAAGACCGATATCAGGGTTTTGTCCAGGCACTCCTGGTGAACAAGATCGCCTTGAATCAGGAGCATGTACTGGTGTTGGAAGAAGGTTGTACCGCGAAGGTGCATGGAATGACCACGTCGTGTAAACCGCTCGAAGAGTTCCTGCGGAAGAACCGAGAGTTGACGGCCTTGTTCTGCGAAGAAGATACACTGGCTGCGCTCGCCTATTATGTAGTGACAGGGATCGGAATATCGGTGCCTGAAGACATCTCCATCACAGGATTTGTGGACAACCGTGCAATGAACTTCCTTCCTATCGGCATTACCACTGTACGGCAGGTGGTTCCTGAATTTGCCGATGCTGCCGTGTCACTTTTGCTCGAACGCATTGCTTACCCACATGCACCGGTCAGAAATGTGACGATTTCTACGGAAGTCGTCGAGAGAGATAGTGTACGACACAGGTAGTAGTAAGCTCTTATTGATATATTATATATCAATAAGAGCTTACTAGAAACTTTTTATATAAGTTGATTGACAACTCCATGAAACACCCCTATACTCGAAATGAGTTGAGTGTATTCCCAACGTTCGGAGCAAGGTGTTCATGGTGGAGAATTCGACTGTAAATAGACTAAGTCCCTCGATGGGTAAAAATCGATTGCAGGATTTCGGCGTCAAGCTGAATAGAAACAAGTATCTGTACCTGATGCTTCTTCCGGTACTTTTATACTTCACCGTATTTCATTATATCCCCATTTACGGTGTTCAAATCGCGTTTAAGAATTATTTCGTTGCACTGGGAATCATCGGCAGTCCATGGATCGGCTTTATTCACTTTCGTCGTTTTTTCAACTCATATTATTTCTGGAGATTACTGAGAAATACTATCGGCATCAGTCTTTATAGTCTGGCCATCGGTATTCCTTCGGCTATCGTACTTGCGCTCATGTTTAATGAGGTGAAGCAGCAAGCACTCAAGCGGTTCTACCAGACATTGACGTACGCCCCCCACTTTTTGTCCATCGTTGTCGTATGTGGTCTCACTCTTTTCTTTCTTTCCCCAACGAACGGTATCATCAATGCAGTTCGAACGTCGTTGAATCTGCCCGTAGTCAATTACATCGCCGACAGGCATTATTTCTGGCATATATTCGTCTGGACAGGTGTCTGGCAGAATGTCGGATGGGGCACGATTATCTTTACGGCTGCCATGAGCTCGATACCGCAAGAACAGTATGAAGCTGCCGTGATAGACGGATGCCGCAAGCTGCGGCGAATATGGCATATCACGCTGCCGGGTATCATGCCCACGATCGTCATTATCACTATTCTCCGTTTTGGACAAATTATGAATGTCGGGTTCGAGAAGGTATACCTTCTCCAGAATCCACTGAATCTCGAGACATCGGAGGTAATCGCTACGTATGTGTACAAAGTCGGTATTGTCGGCGCACAGTTCAGTTTTTCGGCTGCCGTTGGTTTGTTCAACAATATAGTCAATTTTTTCATGATTCTGTTGGTAAACGGGATTACACGTAAACTGAATGAAACCAGTCTCTGGTGAGGTGGTGCGAGTATCATGATAGACAATGTACAGGAATCTCGCAGCGAGAAAATATTCGGGTTGGTTAATGTCTGTATACTCACTGTAATCGCGGCGGCTGTCATATATCCGTTGATATTTGTTCTGAGTGCATCATTTTCCGACATAGAGAAAGTGTACAACCAACCGCTTCTTATCTTTCCTCGAGGATTCGCCTTGGATTCTTATCGATTGATCCTCAATAACCGTGCTATCTGGATCGGATATAGGAATACGATTCTCTACGCGTTAGTCGGCGTAGGGTTAAACCTGGTAATGACTACTTTAGGCGCGTACCCGTTGTCCCGCAAAGGGCTTTT
The DNA here is from genome assembly GCA_964485495.1 of uncultured Spirochaetales bacterium. Classification (GTDB taxonomy): domain Bacteria; phylum Spirochaetota; class Spirochaetia; order CAZAKE01; family CAZAKE01; genus CAZAKE01. Next base: position 16,173 of record CAZAKE010000074.1, on the reverse strand, counting down.
CGGCAGAAAAGCGATCACATTCGTGATCGTTTTTACCATGTTTTTCCGTGGTGGTCTGATTCCGACCTATCTGTTGGTTCGGAGTCTTGGCTTACTCAATCGCTTCCTCGTTATGATCATCCCGACTGCCATAAACGTATATTACCTCATTATCATGAGAACCTACTTCAGCTCGAGTGTACCCGATGAGATGGTAGACAGTGCCTATATAGACGGATGCAATGATTTCCAGCTGTTGTTAAAGATTGTGCTACCGCTGTCCCTCCCTATCGTTGCCGTCATGGTTCTCTATTACGGCGTCGGTCACTGGAATTCATACTTCCAAGCCCTCATATATCTGTCGGACAGCGAAAGATACCCGTTACAGCTCGTGCTGAGAGACATTCTGATTCGGGAGCAGATGGATTCAATGCTCGAGGTTGCCACGGATGCTGGGTATGTAGATCGAATCATGAAGGCCGAGTCCTTGAAGTATACTTCCGTAGTCGTATCTTCGCTCCCGATGCTCGTGCTCTATCCCTATCTCCAGCGTTTTTTCATAAAAGGCGTGATGATTGGTTCACTTAAGGGGTAATGCCGACACCTGGATACATCAAATTGTGGCTCCGGGTACGGTAATAATATTAGAAGGAGGATCAGCTATGAAGAGACTGATTCCAGTATTGATCATTGTAGTACTCACGATGAGTGCGTTCGCAACCGGGACGGGCGAAGAGCCCGGTCAATCGGAAGTGGGATCGAAAGTTGCCATTCCAGACAGCTTCGAGTATGCCGTACTTCCTGGTCGAATCACCGAGGAACCGATTACGCTTAAGATGACTCGGTGGGGTTTCACCGACATCAGGCCTCCCGCAGAAGAGGTCTGGATGTGGCAACGGTATGAAGAGTTGACAGGAATCAAGGTTGAGTGGCAAGAAATCCCTCGCACCGAGGCAAATGCCAAGAAGAACCTTCTTATGGCGGCCGGCGATCTACCGGATGCATTTTATAATTATCTATTTACGACGGATGAGATATTCAGTTATGGATTTCAGGGGTTGTTCATCCCATTAAACGATCTCATCGACAACTATGGACCCGCCCTCCGTAGGTTCTTTCATGAGCAGCCTGAAGTCGAGAAGGCGATTACGATGGCGGATGGAAGCATCTATTCGCTGCCGCATGTACGCCCGGGAGTTCTACCGAATAGTCTGCGATTCTATCTGAACGAAAACTGGTTGAATCGACTCGGTCTCGAGGTTCCTCAGACTATCGATGAGCTGACGCAGGTCTTGATGCGATTCAAGGAAGAAGATGCGAATGGGAACGGGGATCCGAATGATGAATATCCTTATCATTTCCGTACGGGCCTAATCGCCAGCTATGAGTTTCAATTCCTTGGCAGTTACGGCTTGGGTAATCGTGGCCAACAGGCCAACAACCAGCATATAGATTTGGGACCCGACGGTAACGTTCGTTTCTGGCCCATGGATGATCGCTATAGAGAATTATGGGCACAATTCAATGAGTGGTGGGAAAATGGTCTGTTCCATCCGGAGGTGTTCACCGGCATCACGCAGGCGAGATGGGTGGCGGATGCGTCTTCGGATCTGATAGGTTTCTTCAGTTGGGTTCAGCCGAATATCATCGGAGCAAAGGTTGTCGATGACTTCATCGGATTCTCGACCCTCGAGGGACCTCATGGTGATCGGAAGTTTACGTGGCTCTCTCCAACGGTTCGTGCTACATCGGCATTCATGATTACAAATCAGAATGAGTATCCGGAAGAGACCATTCACTGGATCGATTTCTTTTACAGTGATGAGGGAACGATATTCGGTGCATTCGGTGAAGAAGGTGTGACCTTCACGAGAGACACAGAAGGAACGGTTACCCTTGTAGATGAAATAGTGAATTATGAGGGAGGACCGCAACGCGGATCGTTTCAGAAGCTGGAACATAACTGGGGTGGTAATAAGCCGTTCAAAGAACCGCTGGAGCCGATTCGGCTCAGAGCCTGGGGTATAAGTCCGCAGGACCGGTTCCGTCTTGCTGAGTGGAATGACTACGAAGGCTATCTCTGTGAGGAATATTGGCCTACTTTCAACCCAACCATAGAAGAAAGCCAGGAACTCTCCGCCTTCACGTCGGATATCAACACATATATTGAAGAGATGCGGGTGAAGTTCATCACCGGAGAATTGGATATTGATAGCGATGATGACTGGAACATCTACCTTACCACGTTGAAGCGGATGGGTGTGGACCGTTATATCGAAATCAAACAGGCGCAATACGATCGGTATCGCGGCAAGTAGCAAATGGACAAGGAGTGGTCTCGGTCCGACTACTATTTCGCATTGGCCCGGTAACAGGCGCTTGGTTCGAATGTCTGAACGGCCGAAATTGTACAATACCGTACGAGTAGGAAGACCGAGTCCACATACGATTCGACTCCTTGGTTGTCGAAATGGATGATCCTGAATATTCTCTCGACAGTGCCTAAGACAGTAGCATACGTATAAGTGCTGCACTCAATTATGGACAGCGTGAAATGAAGTATAAGATACGGATCGAACAAGGGTTCGATATTTTCAACATATCCCGTGTTTCTCGGGTAGAAGTAATAAAGGGTAAAATTGCGTATGCCGAAGGCATCTCGGGCCAGACGCAATTCGAGGACCGCGCATGCTTTTCTCCGGTGAATCTCGATGTATTCCATCTTCCGGCTTTCATCTGGATGCACTACTTTGCCGTCATCCTGATCGTAGAGGGAGATCGCAGTACACGGCTCAGTTTTGTAGACCATGCACAGAAGATTGATATTGGTATTGCAGAGATAACAGATATGCCGAAAACCATCACAGTCAATTCGCAGGCTGCCTTTACGGTCTTCCTTCACCATGAGTTGGAAACGGGGCGATTCGACATCGAGCCTGACCATGTAATCGCCGGTGATGAAGAACGATTCCATATTACCTACACCTGTGGCATACATGGAATGACTACTGGAGGATCGGTATGTCTTATCACGCCATACTCGAATTGGAGCCCGCCGGCATGTGTTGATGACCAGGTTACGATCAGTACCAGTACTCATCAGAAAGTGGCTTGCGAAGTGAGTACGTCGCCATATCCACTTGCAGTACGAGGCCATGTCTTGAAAATCGCTATTACCATGGGTGACTTGGTGCAAGGGGATACCGTAACCATTCCATACGAAGGATCAAATCAAACGGGAATCCGTACCCAAGAGTACATTCAGGATGAGGTCTATTTCGTTGCCCTGGAGGATTCGGCTGGATACGGGGTGTATCAGCCGGTACCGCTGGATAAATGTGCGCGTGTAAAGGTGGTTGCCGGTGATCCGTACAGATTCCGGCTTGTTACTCAGCAAAATGTACAAGCGGCTGTGCCCTTCGATGTGCAGATCCGCGTCTTGGACCGCAAGATGAATCCGGTCTCGGGCATCACCACCACGGCCGTTTTGATGGTCGAAAACTCCGGTGGTGAGACGATCTGGTCTGAAACACTAAAAAGTACGGGTGTCGGTACTTCGATACAGGTGCCGAGATTGGAGTCCGGACTGTACATCGTCTGTATTCAGGCGCCGGGATTCCGTGAAGAACGGCTACCCATCCGGGTTATGGATAATCCCGAATATTTTCATTTTTTTGGGCAGATTCATGGCCATTCAGCGGTATCTGATGGGTTATTCAGTCAGCAAGATTACTTCGATTACGGACGAGAGATCGGTCTCTTGGATTTTTGCGCACTCAGCGATCATGATTGGGAACTTCTCGAACATCAGAGAAACAAGAACGGACGTGGAGTAAACGAGCTCCTCTCAATCACTCGTAGACTCAATCAGGATGGTCGATTCGTAACCCTCTGTGGATATGAATGGATGGGTGATGAGGGGCACATCAATGTGTATTTCCTCGATGAAGATGTGTGTGAGGTAAGACCGGGTAAAGTCACCCTCTTGCATTCGCATGAGCGAAGCGAGTCAATGAGGGATCTGGTCGACTTTTTCTCGGATCGGCAAGATGTGGTCCTCATTCCTCACTTTTCACATGGGTTCACGTGGAGCGTTGAACCGGAAACGGAGATACTACCGGTTGCCGAGGTCTATTCGCAGTGGGGTTCGTCGGAAAATAAGAGTACAAACGGTAAACGGGACGGAGGCAGGCAGATGCTTGACTCGGGCGTTCGGTTCGGATTCATCGGCGGGTCCGACTCGCATCATGGAATGCCGGGTCAATGCGGATATTCATCGAAATATTATACGCTGAATGATAGAGAGGGACTCGCCTGTGTCCTGGCCCCTTGTCTGAGCCGTAGTGATCTGTTCGATGCCATACGGGCACGGAGAACATACGCGGTTACGGGTGAGCGAATGCTTATCGATTTCAAGTTGCAAGGTATCTCAATGGGAGGCGCGCTGAAGGATCGCTTGAAGGAGCGACTTACTGCAACTGTAGTAGCTGGTGGGACAGCGCCGTTAGAGAAGATCGAAATCATTGCGCACGGCGGTGAGGTTTCCGCCATCTACGAACCGCAGGGAGATATGATTCTCGAGCGAACGTTGACGATTCGACGGGTTCCGGCCGACGTTGAGTACTACTATCTGAGAGTCACACAGAAGGATGGAGAGATGGCTATTTCCAGTCCAATATGGGTAGATGCATGAGCGAGCAGAGCGGTCCTGAATTCTATTTCGATCCTTTTGAGGATATGCAGGATGTTCCGGAGGATCCCGTGTATCGTGATTTCATTAATCGATTGGGGACCGGTAGGGAACTGCAATTCGCATCAGGGAGAACTGCATTGTCTCCTCGCACCGGACTCGTCGTAGGATGCCGTTATAGCTTTCTCCTTCAGTACGAATCCGAAGCGGCAGGACTTATCGCCGATACTGTCGTGAAGTTCAGTATTCCAAAGAGTTGGACGCAACCACAGACTACTTGTGAGGAGCGAGAGGGATTCGTGAAAGCTGTGACAGATGCCGGCACGGCTCTCGAATCGGAGATCACCCAGAATGGAAACATGACGTGGTGGATAAATGTTCGTATCCCGCGTCAAATTGCCGGTGATAACCTTGTACGACTATACTATCGGAATGTAGACATTCAGCGGTATCCGCAAAATGAGTTCAACAATCTTCGGAACTCGTTTCGTACGATCCTGTTCGATACTGTCCGGAAGTGCTACTCGGTGGTTCCCGCCGGGAGAACCGAGAAACCCGAGATTATTGCAGCCCCAATGGCCCGTTGGCAGATTGCCGGTGCATCGTCTGTCCGTCCTGGTGATCTGGTGGAACTTAGGATTTCCGCCGTAGATTACTGCGACAACTCGGCCTTTCCTCCACCGACCGGAATTGTATATGTGATGACGCCTGAAGCACCGTTCCGACCACTTGCACAATTGAAATTATCTGAAGGGGATAGGGGTTTCGGAAGGCTCAAGCTACAGGTCCCGGAACAACAGGAATCGTTTCGAGTGCTCGTGTGCGATCGTAAAGACCGCGTCACTTCACGGTCTCCTACGATGGTAGTAGATGAGGCGGCCTCCGTGTGGAACGTGTACTTTGGTGATCTCCACGCCAAGACGAGGATGACCGATGGCCTCGGAACTGCGCAGGAATACTTCCGGCATCTTCGGGATGTCGCACTCTGTGACTTCGGAGCCATTGCGGATCACAACGGGGGGCGGGAGGCAAGTTTCATCGAGGGACCGTTCCGAAGGTCACTCTCTGATGACGAGTTCGAAGAGATGCAGTCGGCATGTGATTACTTCAACGATGCAGGCCGCTTCGTTACCTTGCAGGCCTTCGAACAGAATCAAATCGAAGGATATCCAGGTCATCGGAATTGCTACTTTCGCGGTCAGGCTCCCGGGTTGTTTAAAGGCCGTACTCTCGAGGACCTATACCGGTATCTCGCGGATTACAAGGCTCTGATCATACCGCATCATCACCTTATCTGGAAAACGAAAGTTCACCTCGACAATCCCGAGTTCTCGAAGGTAATCGAGATGTATTCTATGCACTGCAGTAGTGAGCAGCGGAACACGCCTTTGAATAACTGGCCGAATTGGCCTTCCAAGGCGGAAACGGGTATCTCAGCTCGTGAAATTCTTGATCGTGGTTATAGAGTAGGGTTTATAGCGGCGAGTGATAATCACAACGGGGCGCCCGGACTGAGTGCGCGGCCCTCGAGATTTGCGAATCTCACATACAGGGGCGGTCTGGCCGCGGTGCATGCACCAGCGTTGACGCGTGAAGATATCTTCGACGGTATCTATTCGCGCCGTTGTTATGCGACGACAGGTGCCAGGATCTATCTGCGATTTCAGGTGAACGGTGAGGAGATGGGGTCTGAACTGAAGACTCGGTCCGCCGCCTATAGGATTGTGGCGGCTGGAACTGCGGCGCTGTCTTCGATTGAGCTCATCTCTAGTGAAGGAGATACGAGTGTATTCTCATACACTGGTACCGATTTTATCGATCTTTCCGGAACCTTGGAATTTTTAGGCGAGGCGATGTGGATATATGTTCGAGTGACGCAAATCGATCGGCACATGGCATGGTCAAGTCCGATCTGGCTCGATCGTGCCGATGCCGGATAATTGTTGTCGTTCAGTCATGCATGTCTTGTAATCGATTGCTACCGGATAATCTATGATCTATGAAAAGGGATGAAACAATGAGAACTTCGCGTGACCTTGTGTACCGAACACTGAATTTTGAAGCTCCGATCCGTGTCCCCCGGCAAGTATCCGCATTACCGTGGGCCAAAATCCACTACCCGAATGAGTACGCGAAAATCTTGGCCGACTATCCGCCGGATATTTGCTCATCTCCCGGCTTTCTATCTCAGGCTCCTATTCGTACCGGAGATCCACATGAAATTGGAGAGTTCGTCGACGAATGGGGGTGTCGGTTTGAGAACAAGCACCGTGGGGTAATCGGTGAGGTGAAGACACCGATCGTGCCCAGTGAACAGTGGGAGGAGATTGACGAGGTGCGGATCCCGAACGAGTTATTGACGGTGGATACGTCGAAAGTAAACACATTCTGCCGAACCTCTGACCTTTTTATACTATCCGGAGCCTGCCCCCGACCTTTCGAGCGGCTGCAATTCATCCGAGGAACGGAGAATCTATACATCGACCTGATGCAGCGTCCAAGCGCACTGATGGAGTTCATAGAGAGAATGCATGCCTTCTACTGTGCGCAATTGGAGATATGGGCCGAAACGGATGTCGATGCACTCATGTTCATGGACGATTGGGGTTCTCAGCAGTCACTCTTGATCAGGCCGTCGATCTGGCGTGAACTCTTTCTACCGCTCTACCGGGACTACATAGAGATTGCCCATAGCCACGGCAAGAAGATCTTCATGCATTCCGATGGTTATATTATAGAGATATTTCCTGATCTCATTCGCCTCGGTCTCGATGCAATCAATTCGCAGATATTCTGTATGGGACTCGAGACTGTTTCTACCTTCAAAGGTCAGATCACCTTTTGGGGCGAGATAGATCGTCAGCACCTACTGGTGGAGGGATCCGTAGACGATATCCGCAACGCGGTAGTAGATGTAAAAAAAACTCTTTGGGATAATGGCGGCTGCATCGCGCAATGTGAGTTCGGACCCGGAGCAAAACCGGAGAATGTTCAGGCGGTTTTTAAGACTTGGGACGAATTGTAATCGGAGATAGTGACTTGGAAAGAACGATTGACGCGCGGATCGCCGACCTGTGTACCGGCATCGCAGAACGTATCTATACACCTGTAACGGATTTCATAATTGAGGCTTGGATCTCTTCAGAACCGTTACGGTTCGACGAACGGAAAAATGGAAGATACCGAAGGTTGTCCTGCGGAGAAAGGTGGGGCGCGCAATTGTTCGATTGCTCCTGGTTTCACTTCACTGCGCAAGTACCTGACGACTCTCTCTCCGAAGATCTATTCGCGGTTCTTGATGTGAATGGAGAGATGATCGTTGTCGATGAGACAGGTGAGCCTCTCACGGGGCTGACGAATCAGGCATCCCACTATGATTTCTCCCTCGGTAAGCCCGGCAAGATTGTATATCCTATCCCTGGGTCTGTAGGTCCGAATATCAGTATCTGGGCCGATGCGGGTTTTAACGATCTTTTTGGCCGAATTTCGGAAAACGGGGTTATCAGCAAGGCCCATATCGCCGTGCGGGATGAGGGCCTGCGTGATCTGTACTATGATCTGTGTTTCCTCAGAGAATACATTCAGGTCCTGGAAGAAGATTCAGAGCTCCGTAGGAACCTTACCGCTTCGCTCCTTGAGTTGGGGGAAACACCACCTACCCGTGGAGAGGAGGCGGAGTCGGTGCACAATCGGCTATCGGGGTATTTTCATCGCTCACGTGCTGTTGATCCGTTGACGATCTCCGCGGTCGGCCATGCACACATCGACTTGGCGTGGCTCTGGCCGATCCGGGAAACCATACGGAAGGGTGTCAGGACCTTCGCGACGGCCTTAATGAATCTTGATACATACCCTGACTATATTTTTGGCGCAAGCCAGCCTCAACTCTATCAGTGGGTGAAAGATAACTATTCGAGGTTGTTCGATAGGATCAAAAAAAGCGTCGCCGAAGGACGTTGGGAGTTGCAAGGAGCGTTCTGGGTAGAATGTGACACCAACCTAGTAGGAGGTGAATCTCTGGTCCGTCAACTCCTTTATGGGAAGCGTTTTTACCGGGAAGAGTTCGGCATCGATGTGAGGAGCGGGTGGCTTCCCGATGTATTCGGATTTTCCGGAGCACTCCCTCAGATTATGAAGCAGTTTGGTATCGACTATTTCGTGACAATGAAGCCTGCTTGGAACCGGGTAAACATTATGCCGCATCATAGCTTCATGTGGCAGGGAATCGACGGGTCTTGCATACCGACTCATATTGTCCCCGAAGGAACCTACAACAGTGCCGCGACTCCGGCGTCTATACACAAGTTGGAGTGCAGATATCTCGATCGGGAGTTCTCTGACGCGGCACTGATGTTGTTCGGCATTGGAGATGGCGGCGGCGGACCGGGAGCTTCCCACTTGGAATCCTTAACGAGAATGACCGGTCAAGCCGGACTACCGCCTGTCGTTCAGGAATCTAGTCGATCCTTCTACGAACGGTGGATAAAGGACAGCGCGGCATTTCCGACTTGGTCTGGAGAGATCTACCTTGAGCGCCATCAGGGAACCTATACTACCAATAGTAAGATAAAGAAGTACAATATAGAGACGGAAAAGGCTCTTCGCAACTGTGAGTTGATTGTATCGTTCCTATGTATACTTGGTCTTAAGGCCTATCCCACAGAACGGCTCGAGACCTTTTGGAAAACAGCTCTCTTGTTACAGTTTCACGACATCCTTCCGGGTTCTTCGATCAAACGCGTCTACGATGAGGCGTATGACGACTATGATTCCTTGTTGGGTGGGGTACGGAAAATTATGCGTGAGAGTTTCGATCAATTTCGGGACAACATAGCGACGGTTGGAATGTCGGAGCCGTATGTCGTGGTAAATACTACCTCTTTTAATCGTGAAGAGTGGGTAAAACTCGGCGAAACGTGGGCGAAAGTGAATATTGGCCCCATGGGCTTCTCGACAATCGATCGCGCTGGGTTGTCTATTGAGCGATTTCATGTTCACGCCGACGACGGAATCCTTGAAAACGATTTGGTGATCCTCCGCATCGACGAGAATGGCATGTTTTCGAATCTTCTTCTGAAGAGATCCGGAAAAGAGTTGATATCCGGGCGGGCCAATGAACTCACGGTGTACTGCGACGAGGGAAACGCCTGGGATTTTCAACAAGGGTATCGTGACAGTATCATCGGCCATCCACGTCTTATCTCGACTCGTTTCTACACTGACGGACCAGTCGCGTGTGCAGAGCTCGCATTCGAGATAGAGCAATCTTCAATCGAACAGCGGATTCGGTTGTGCGAAGGGAGTACCCGGATAGATATTGATATGAAGATATGCTGGTACGATGAAAAGCGTATGGTGAGGACCGCCTTCAATACGCCGGTACATGCATATTCTGCGCGCTACGGAATACAATTCGGATATGTTGAGCGGGCAACTCATACGAATACCAGCTGGGATGTCGCCCGGGAGGAGGTGGTCGGTCAGCAGTGGGTTGACCTTTCTCAGCAGGATGTCGGGCTTTCGCTATTGAACGATGGAAAATATGGTCATTGTATCCGGGGTAATCGGATAGAACTCTGTCTGCTTCGATCTGTTCCTTATCCGAATATTCAATTTTCCGAGCGTAGTAACCTTTCTGTAGAGTGTCGTTATACAGATATCGGAGTGCAGCAATTCACATATTCACTGTATCCCCATGCGGGAAATAGCGTGCTGCCTGTAGTGAGAGAAGCCTGGCGGCTCAATCATCCTTTACCCATACACGCGCTTGAACCGAATAACAGAGGGTCAATTGGGCGTTCTTTGAACGCCTTCTCCGTTTCCGATGAGGAGATCGTCATCCAGACGATTAAAAAGGCGGAGGATAACGACATGATCGTCCTTCGGCTCTACGAGGCTGTCGGAGGCACGAGAAATATTGTCCTAAAGTCGTCATTCCAACCGATTCAAGCCTGGGAATGTGACCTCGAAGAAACACGACATCGAGAACTTGTAATTGAAGAATCAAGTATCGGGCTTTTATTCAAACCATTCGAGATAAAGACTATATGCATACAATTCTAGCAGATGATAGAGAATAGATTGACACCGTTTCACGTATGTCGTGTCACCACATAGCCGACCTCTTCGAGACATATGGGCACCTCTGTTCCCTCGATCGGTTCGGCCACCCCCTGTCTGCCGGTCCGGCTCGTTTAGTATCCGATCGCGAACGGAATATTTCTTCCCAATCTATTGTCGTTTTCTCCGTTGTCGTACAATATGTGAAGCATGCGCACCTGCACTGTTACTGCAGGAAGCCGATGCACCGGAAGGTCAATTCGCCCGTCTCGGACTCTCGAGATGAGTTCGCGATCGAGTTGTCACGAAATCTCTCAGGAAGTGTTTCCATGATCAAGGACAAGCGGTTCTACCTCCGCGTCTTCGGCCTGGCCGCCACGTTGGCACTCCAGAGCGTCATCACATACTCGGTCAACCTGGCGGACAACATAATGGTCGGCCAGTTGGGAGAGCTGGCGCTCTCGGGCGCCTACGTGGCCAACCAGCTTCACAGCATCCTCCACATGTTGGTGATGGGGCTCGGTGGATCCCTGATGATCCTGGGCACCCAGTATTGGGGTAACCGGGCGGTGGACCAGGTGAAGACGCTGATCGGCATCGCCCTGAAGTTCGCCCTGGGAACCGGTTTCGCAATTCTCCTCGTCACGATTCTCGATCCCACCGGCGTCCTGCGGCTGTTCACCGATGAGCCGGCGGTGATAGACGAAGCCGAGACGTATCTTGTGGTGATCCGTTTCTCCTATGTGTTCTTCTGCGTTACCCAGGTACTGATCGCCTCGATGCGGTGTGTGGAAACCGTCCGGATCGGCATGTACGTATCGATCATGACCTTCGTGGTAAACGTGTCACTCAACTGGGTCCTGATATTCGGTAACTTGGGAGCACCGGCCCTCGGTCTCCAAGGAGCGGCCGTCGCCACTCTGTCCGCTCGGATACTGGAGACAATCGTCATGACCATCTACGTGCGTTTCGTGGACCGGAAGCTGCATCTGCGTTTTTTCGAACTCATTCGCACGGACCTGCCACTGCTCCGGCGTTTCTTCCGGTACGGTTTCCCGGTGATTCTCGGGGATGTATTCTGGGGGATCAATCTGGCGGTGCAGGGTGCAATCATGGGCCGGCTTGGGGCTACAGCCCTGGCGTCGGTGAGTATCGCCAACGCCATCTTCTCGGTGTTGGCCGTCTTTGCCTATGGTACCACCGGCGCCACGTCCATCATCATCGGGCAAACCGTCGGCGCGGGTGATTTCGAACGTGTAAAGGAGTATGTACGAACCTTACAGGTCCTGTTCATCGGGGTGGGGCTGCTCTCCGGGGCTGCAGTACTCCTGGTCAGGAATTTCGTCGGCCTGATCTACGATCTGGAGCCGGAAACACTACACATGACGCTACAGTTCATGCTGGTTCTTTCCGTCATGATAGTTGGAACCGCCTATCAGGTTTCGTGCCTGGTCGGGATCGTCCGGGCCGGGGGAGCGACCCACTTCGTTTTGGTGAACGACCTGATCTTCATATGGGGATTCGTGATCCCTTCCGCCTTATTGGCCGCCTTCGTGTTTCACACCTCTCCCGTCGTCGTATTCGCGCTGTTGAAATCCGACCAGATCCTCAAGTGTATCGTCGCGGTTATAAAGACCAATCGCTTCAGGTGGATGAAGAACCTGACCGTCGATACATCCAAGGGAACATAAATTGCATTCCTTCCATCTGTGCGGCTTGTGGGTTTTGACGGTGGCGCGTAAAGCCTTCGAAGTATCCGATAGGATATGATAGAATGATGCATGAGACTGAGGAGAAGGAGGATTTCAGTATGGCTATCTATTTCGAGGGAACAGGCAAGGAATACACGAAAGAGACTGTGAAATTCGCGGTAGACAGAGCGAGGGAGCTCGGGTTACATGAGTTCGTCATTGCGAGTAACACCGGCGTATCGGCCTGGGCGCTGATCGAGCAACTGGACGGAAAAGGAACCGGCGTCACCGTGATTACCCATGCGGCGGGGTACAAGGAGCCGTTCAAGTTGGAGATGGATGAGGTCGAGAGGGAGAACCTGATTGCCACGGGAGCCGTGGTGATCACGGCAGGCCACGCGCTGAGCGGCGTCGAGCGCAGCTTCGCCGGGAAGCACCAGGGCACGTATCCGGCCCTGATCGTGGCGGATACGCTCAGGCTGTTCGGGCAGGGGATGAAGGTGTGCGTAGAGTGTGCCGTCATGGCGGCGGACGCGGGAACCCTGAGCGGTGAGAGGATCGTATCCATCGGCGGCAGCGGCAGGGGCGCGGACACCGCGGTGGTCTTGACCCCCGGTCACGCCGCCTCGTTCTTGGAGCAGATCAAGATACACGAGGTAATCTGCAAGCCGAGGTTGTAATGAATCGACGGGTGACAATCTGTCGACCTTCCTCGAAAACCAGGAACGGGAGAACTACCGGGTCGTGCTGAATGCGGTCGGGTTCCCGGGTGATTGTGGGGGCATCGTGTGCAATCTGACCCCGCCCGATCCAGTCTTGAGAGAGATTTTCCACAAAACAGATTTCCGCATCGGCGTCTCCTACGCGATGGACCGCGAAGAGATGATCGTGCACTACCTGAACGAGGTCGGCATCAAGGCAGTCTCCAAAGTTGATGACCGAAGTCTGTGGGACGTCCGCAAGAACAACTATCAGGTAGAGATGACCCTCCACGGATGGCCGGGAAATCCCTTTACGGCCCCCTACAACATCATCCCACTCGATAGGTATTCGGAACTGTTCGGCGAGTACGGCGTCTGGGTCGAGACAAACGGCGAGCAGGGAATCGAGCCGACCGGCGACGTGGCGAAACTGGCACCCCTCTGGCAGGCGGTAAACGGATCGCGCACCGAGTCGGAACGGATGGCCAATCTGGAAAAGATCTACGATCTCTATCATGAGAATCTGTGGATCATCGGTCTCTTTACCGGTGGACAGCCCTCCTACTTCGTCGTGAACGACAAACTCAGGAATGTCAAAGAAGGTCAGCTGAACACAAATTACATGAGGTCTCCGAACAACTTGAAGCCCTGGCAGCTCTACTACGAAGAGTAGCATTCGATTGGTCCGTACGTATCCGGTCCGTCCTCGTCTGGTGGACGGACCGGATTTTTTTAGGAGTATCCATGATTCCCTACATCATCAAGCGGATTCTCACGATCATTCCGATTGTATTTGTGATCTCGCTCATCACCTTTTCTATCATACAGCTCCCTCCTGGCGACTATGCAACCGTCTACATCTCCCAGCTCCGCGAGGAGGGGCAGCGGCTGAGTACGGCGGAGATCTCAAAGATCCGTGAAGACCTCGGCCTTGATCAACCGACGATCGTACAGTACGGAAAATGGATTTCCGGTATCGTGCTCAGAGGCGATTTCGGATACTCCTTCGGCTGGAATATGAAGGTCACCGCACTCATCGGCGACCGTATCTTCCTTACCGTTGTAGTCGCCATGACGACGCTTATCTTCTCCTATATGGTGGCCGTTCCTATCGGGATCTATTCGGCCACCCATCAGTACACCCCGGGAGACTATGCGGCAACGTTCTTCGGGTTTATCGGGTTGGCCACGCCCAACTTTCTACTCGGACTGATCATCATGTATCTTTTGTATCGGTACTTCGGTCTCTCCGTAGGCGGGCTCTTCTCACCGGAATTCGTAGGCGCCCCGTTCAGTCTTGCAAAATTAATAGATTTCATTAAGCATCTCTTCGTGCCCGTCATCGTCATCGGGACGGCCAGCGTGGCTGGGTTGCTGCGGGTCGTCCGGGCGAATCTCCTGGATGAATTGGAGAAGCAGTATGTCATCACCGCCAGATCGAAGGGGGTAGGTGAGAAGAAACTCCTGTACAAATATCCGATACGGGCGGCCATGAATCCGGTGGTAAGTTCCATCGGGTGGGTCCTGCCCGCCCTCTTCTCCGGATCGACGGTCACGGCTATCGTGCTGAATCTACCTACGGTGGGAACCCTGCTCATGGGGGCGCTGATGGCGCAAGACATGTATCTCGCCGGCAGTCTGCTCTTCATCATGGCGTGTCTGACCGTTGTCGGCACACTCGTGTCCGATATCCTCCTGGCCTGGCTCGATCCGCGCATCAGACTCGAAGGGAAAGGTTCAAGATGAGAACGGTATTGCGACGGTTGAGGAGCCATTTCACCGCCACCGTTACACGGCCCGAACACCATCTCGATAAGGATGATGAGCAGTACTACCTGGCTTCCCAGTGGCAGTTGATGTTCCGGAAGTTCCGGAAGCATACACTGGCCAGGGTCAGCATCGTGGTCCTATGTTTTTTCTACTTCGTCGCCGTATTTTGCGAGTTCCTGGCCCCCTACGATCTGACCGGGTATAATAAGGATTACGTATTCTGTCCTCCGCAGAAGATACATTTTTGGGACGAAAACGGATTCTCATTCCGACCCTTTGTATATGAATTAGAATCCGAGAGAAACCCCAAGACATTCCGGAAGGAATTCGTCGAGAACCCCGAAAAGCGGTACAAGGTAGAGCTGTTCACCACGGGTATCCCCTACACGTTCTGGGGGCTCTTCGAGACAAATATCCATTTTCTCGGTGTGGAAGAGGGAGGTGTTATCTTTCTGCTTGGAACGGACAGCATGGGGAGGGATCGATCAATATGATCGGGATCCTGCCAAGGTTCCTGTGATCGACGACCAGTATCCCGAATGTCATAAACTCGGTCTGCTCCCGGCGTATGGCTACTTTTCTCAGTATGCGGAAAATGTGACGGTGGATAGTTGTACCGAACGACTGATCAATCCGGATGTCAGGCCGCTCAGGTGGGAACAACCACGGTAACCCTCATCGATGCACAGAGGAACAAAGAAAAACCACACATCCACACGTATTGCCCCGTAGCGAGATTGTGACTCTCACTTCGACCCTGATGATGGTAGGGATAGTGACGATTCCGATTGAGCGCCGGTATCTGGGAATCAAGGTGACCCTCATTCGGAACGTAATCGCCCTGATCACCGCCCTCTGTGTGGCGCTGGTGATTGGCTTGCTGTACGGAGAACTATGAGACCTATGAAGATGGATAGGAAAAGGCTGATACAGATTGTTCTGATTGGGTTTTGTCTGGTGGGCGCGGTAGTGTTCGGAGTGATCAATCCGGAAGCCGGAGCCGCGATGTCTATGAACGCGATCCGCTATTCCATCTCCATGCTGAAGATACTGCCGCTAACGTTCATCCTCATCGGATTGTTCGAAGTGTGGGTGAAGCGGGAGAGCGTCGAGAAGCATCTCGGCGAAAAGGGCGGGGTGAAGAGTTTCTTATGGGTATTGGTACTCGGGGGAACGACTATCGGCCCGATGCTCGTGTCTCTGCCGATTGCCGCTTCTTTATATAAAAAGGGCGCCCGATTATCGGTTGTCTTCACCTATATCAGTGCAGCGACCGTATGCC
>CAZAKE010000073.1:18925-23134 GCA_964485495.1 uncultured Spirochaetales bacterium | reverse complement strand
CACCTCTACCTCTTGATCGCTGAGTTCCTCGATTCCACCAACACCAAACAATCCGCTATTAATCATAATATCTATAATAACAACATTTATACGAATCTACAAGCGTCGGGACGCCGTATACAAGAGAGGATTGTTCAAGAGAGGATTATTCCGGCTTCTCTGAACGAACGACATAGAACGAGGGCGGCTCCCCATCGGCCCCATCGAACGGAGTACCGCGATAATCGGAGAATCGCCGGACAGCTTCGAAGCCCGCGTCGGCAACAGTCGTCTCCAAGAATTTCCAGTCGAGCGGCAGGAGTCGCGTTTGATCCGCGTACACCTCGCCACTCTCCCCATCGGTCAACCGCGTGTGGAACAGCACGCTGTCCTCACCATACTCGTTCCACCGTTCGAAGCGCAGTTCCCGCGCTTCGATGACGGGAAATTCCCGTACCTCCGCTCGAACGAGATAATCGTAATTCAGGATCTGCACCGTAAGAACTCCCCCCGGTTTCAGGAGGGCGTAACAATCCTCTACAAACCGTACGATCTCCCCACGGTCTCCGGCATGCGGCAGCGTATTGCCGAGGCAGGTGATCTGCCCGAATCGATCGATTCCGGGTTTCCCACCCTCCCCGGGTATCGGGCCGGGCCGGTCGGCCAGTGTGAGTAGATCCGACAGCCCACCCACGGCGAATCGGCATCGTAGGCTTCTTTCCTTCGCTCGAGCAGTCGCCGCTGCAATCATCTTCGGTTCCGGATCGATACCCAGCATCCCCTCTCCCCTGCCGTCCGTTCGTTCCGCCAGCCCCAGTACCAGTCCTCCGTCGGCGCACCCGACATCGAGCAGGGTCCGCTTCGCATCACCGAAACCGTGCTCGATGAAGTCGATTTTTTCCGTTGAGTCGGGAAACAGCAGCTCGTAACGCTCCCCGAGGTAATCATAGATCCCCATATCTCTTCTCTCCCGATCGGCTTTCTGCTACCATGATACGGATGAATGAGTTTTTTTTCTACAGTAAATGTCCACTCACGGAGGGTATGGAGGACGTACATCTCGAAGCGTCTATCCGGCGCCTATCCCCGACACGGCGATCGTTCCACGCCGGAGAGATCCTCGCCTACCGCGGCGACCGATATACCCGTCTCTCCGTCGTGGAAGCGGGAACGGTATCCGCACGGATTACCGGATATGACGGAAAAGTGTTGCAGGTCGAAACGTTCGGACCCGGAGATCCCATCGGCGCAGGTATTCTTTTTGCGTCTGAAAACGTACTGCCGGTAGAACTGATTGCGATAACACCGGGGACGATCGTCTCGATAGGTGCACATGCGTTGATGGAGGAGTTCGGCCTGAACCAGATCCTGCTCGCGAACTTCCTCCGTGATGCGGGAGATAAGATCGCATTTCTCGCCGAGAAGATCCGCCTCTTCAACTTCAAGACTATCCGGCAGAAGATCGCCGTCTATTTCCTGGACCTGTCTTCGGCACAACACACCGAGGTAATCCGGCTCCCCTTCGGGGTCGAGACGACCGCCGAGTTGTTCGGCGTCACGCGGCCCGCCCTCTCGCGATGCCTCTCCGAACTCGTCCGCGAAGGGATTCTCTGTCGGGAGGGGAAACGGTTCAGGCTGTCGGACATTTCCGCCCTCACCGATATCGCCGGAACATGATTCATGAACAGCAAACAGGCTCGTTGCTACGAGGGTACAGGTTGTTGTACACTGGAGGCCATCACATGAAAGGAGGGCCGGACAATGGATTTTGAACCGACCATCGAATCGCTTTCGAAGCATGAGGTACCCGCATGGTTTCACGACGCGAAGCTTGGGATATTCATCCACTGGGGCCTCTACTCCGTACCCGCGTGGGCGCCCCTGACGGACGACATCCAGACGCTGATCAAGGAGGGCGGATTACAGGCACTCATGTCGGGAAATCCGTACGCCGAATGGTACTACAACTCAATGCGAATACCGGAGCACCCGACCTGTAAACACCACGGGAACACGTACGGTTCCAGTTTCGACTACTTCGATTTCCAGAAGATCTTCGAAGAGGCATCGGCAAAGATGGATGCCGACCAGTGGGCCACCCTCTTCAAGGAGTCGGGGGCCAAGTATGTCGTGATGGTCACCAAGCATCATGACGGGTATCCGCTCTGGCCGACCCGTCACCCGAGTATCAAGCGCGAAGGATACTTCGCGAAACGCGACCTCGTCGGTGATGTCACCGAGGCGGTTCGTGCCAAAGGACTCAAGATGGGCCACTATTACTCCGGCGTCCTCGACTGGACATTCAACCCGGGGCCGATCCGAAGTCTGTTCACCTTCCTGACGAACCAGCACCAGAGTGCCGAATACATCAAATACGCCTCCGACCACTGGTATGAGATCATCGACAGGTATGCCACCGATATCCTCTGGAACGATATCGGGTACCCCTACGGTGGCGACACCAACCGGCTGTTTGCGGATTACTACAAGGCGGTCCCCGAGGGAGTCGTAAACGACAGGTGGAACCAGGTGAAGATCCCGGACAACTCGATCGGGCGGTTTATCATGAAACTGGGGGTGGACCGGCAGGAACGGAAGATCCGAAAGGGCGGCCACTTCGAAATGAAGCCGGACTGTCATCATGATTACCGGACCCCCGAATACGCCTCGTACGGCGAAATCCAGGAAAAGAAGTGGGAATCATGCCGCGGCATCGGGAACTCATTCGGATACAATCAGCTCGAACCGGAGAGCAGGATGCTCTCCGGAGTCGAATTGGTGCGTTCCCTCTCGGATATCGTCAGCAAAAACGGAAACCTGCTCCTCAACGTCGGCCCCATGGCGGACGGCACGATTCCGGAGATGCAGCAGAAACCGCTCAAGGTCCTCGGCGGCTGGCTATCGAAAAACGGCGACGCGATCTTCGGCACGCGGCCATGGGTCAAGCCCGAAACCGTTACCGCTGAAGGAAACCCGGTCAGTTTTACCCGCAAGGGCGAATATCTCTACGCTGTGGTGCACGAAAAGATCGGTTCGGAGCAGGCCGGCACCGACGTCGTCATCAAGGAAATCTCGGTTTCCGAGAACGGTGAAATTTCGCTCCTGGGATCTCGGACCAAGCCGGCATACAGGCAGGAGGGGCCCGACCTCCGAATAACCCTTCCCGGGAATGTGCCCGATGACGAGTCGGCGTTCGTCTTCAAAATTCGGGGTGCCAAGGAATTTTGATTGACACGAAAAAGGAGAGCCCATGCCGATACGATTGGAATCCCTGAGGCGGTGTGAGCGTAACCCGATCATCGTGCCGGGACGGCTCCTAACAGTGCCGCAGGTTGCGGCTACCATAGAATAGGCGCAGATTCGACCGGATCAGTCGCTTCCGGGAAATGGCGCCCTGCGGTTGGGGCAGTTCTCGCGGCGACAGGCCGAGCAGTTGATGAACTCGGTATCGGAGACGAAGTACAGCCCGGACACCGTCTTGTTGGGGATCATCAGGAAACTCTCGGTCAGGTGTACGCCGATGAGGGCCTCGACCGCCGACCCGGGATCGGGACCGGAATCGCCGAAGAGAGAGAAGAGTCCGGCCTGCTGTTCGATCGGCCATACCTCCTCGTCGGCAGAGCCGGGATTCATCGCCGACAATTTTTCCAGCCCGAAGGTCGACCGCATGTACTCTCGAAGCCCCCTTTCCGCCGCCGATAGAGCCTGCTCCTTGATGACGTCGAGCCAGTAGAAAGCCATACAGTCATAGTCGGATATGTCTATGCCTTCGAGTTCGGCGCCGCAGGTGGAGACGTACGGGAAGACCCGTTCGACTTCCGCCAGGTTGGCCCCTAACACGGGGCTGGTGAACCGTATGCCGTCGACCACGACCGAGTCATCATCTTTCTGGTCGATATACGCCTCTATAACCACGGATTTCGGCTCCACTAGCGGTTCAAGGCGATCTGCAAACTCCGTCGTCTGATCGGAGAGTTCCGGCACGCTTTCTATACGAATCCGGTCGAAAAATCGATCCCGGTCGAGAGTAAATTGTATCTGGTCAAGGACGGTTACGGGATGTTTCATCGCGATCCTTCTACTGTATACTCTACAACACAACCTGTTCTGCAACCTTTTCAACGACCATGCCAGGGCTTCATATGTATACCGTCACTCAGGAGCCGGACGTAAGCCGGACCAATGCCTTCACGCCCCGTTTCTCCCACAGATCCTGGAAGGCCGACTCGA
>CAZAKE010000073.1:0-18825 GCA_964485495.1 uncultured Spirochaetales bacterium | reverse complement strand
AGGCCGACTCGAGAACGTACCACGCCGAAGGTTCGAGCTCACCCGTCATCACGAGTTCACATACACACTCGAAAGATACTCGAGAGACTCCTCCAGCATCGGACCGAGGAGGGGATCGGAGTACTCTCTTCCGGTCTTCGGCCCGCCGATCTCTAAATACCCGATCAGCCGATGGACCGGGATACGCGCGGCTTCATGATATAGGAGCCGACAGACTTCTTCCGCGTCGACGATCCCGCGCCTGCGCTCCTCCTCGGAGAATCCGAAGGTGGAGTTGAAGATCTCGTCGGTATTCTTGAAGTGAAATTCGGCGAGATACTCGAGCTGTCCCTCGAACAGCTCCATGTTCCCATGGATCACACGTCCGGTTCTGTCCGCGAGGCCATGCGAGACATCGCCACACAGGTATACCGGAACGGTGGCCTCCGGATGCGCCGAGTGGTACTCCGCCAACGGCTCCATCATCCTGGCGATCTCGTCGAGAGTGGAGGGTGGTTCCGCCGGACACGACATCGGTTCCAGGGTGAGGGCCTCGAGTCCCTCCCCCGCGGCGACCCGCATCATCTCCTTCATGTGGTCGAGATATCTGCGCATGCCCTCGTTTTTGTACTCCATCCTGTCACGGTACACCGCACCGGCGTTCGACCCGGCGATCTTCGCGCCTAGGAGAGCCGCCGCCTCGATCAGCCGCCGTTGGTTGCGGCGCGTCGCGTCCTCGAGAAAACGATTGCCGGTAAAGAACCCACCGAGTTCACGGTGAGCGGTGAAACAGCTCGAGACGGTAACCCCATACTCCGCCGCCATCGCGCGGAGTTCGGTGAAATACTCATCGGGAACCGTGAAAAACTCGGTAACAGTTCCCAGTTGTACATGCGTGATGGCGTGTCTCCGCATGAGGTCGAACAGCCACGCATACGAATAGCGGTACTCGATGGGATCACTCTTCACACCTAACTGCAGCTCCAAGGGGTACTCCTCTCAAATCAATCTGGGCGGATTAATCAACCTCTTCAACGTTCACGAGACCCGGAAGATCACCTTATTGAACGATTTCCTCCTACCCCCGGCAGACCCGTGGGTCTGCGACGTATCTTTGCCGCTCATCTTTCGCAGGATTTCCGGCCCCTCCGGCAACGTCGGCGTATGGCTGATGAGGGGTTCGACACGGAGGTCTTTCCCGAGGTGGTTGAGTACGACATGCCAGTCGCTTGACCCCGGCGGGACGTATTTCGAATTCCAGGTGCCGAAGACTTTCAGCTCTCGGCGCAGGATGGTCGTGTAGGCGCTCTCGTGGATGGAGAGTGTCCCGTGCAGGTTGCCCATCAGTACCACCTGACCGAACTTCGCCGCGACATCCAGACTCTGGGCGGCGGTTTTGGGCAACCCGCACGCCTCGATCACACAATCGGCGCCACGGCCGGCCGTAGCATCCGTGATCGCCTCTACCGGATTGGTACTTGAACCGTCCACCGTCACGAATCCCATCTGCCGGGCGATCTCGAGCTTCTCTCGGTCGATATCGACCACGAACACCGGATCGCAGCCGGCAATTCGGAGCCACTGGGCTGCCATGTTGCCGATGGGGCCTCCGCCGATGACGGCGCCGGACATTCCCGGCTCGATCCGCATCCGCCTGACTCCATGAAGGGCGACGGCACAGGGTTCGGTCATGGCGGCATGGAGCAGCGGCACATCGTCGGGTACGGGAAGCAGGTTGAACTCCGGGACGGTCACATACTCGCGGAACCCTCCGTCCCTGCGGGAGCCAAAATAATCGTAGTCGGCACACAGCGCGTAGTCTCCGGTGGCACAGGATTCACACCGGCCGCACGGCAGCAGGGGAAAGACGGCGACACCGGTTCCCGCGGAGATCGCACCATCATGCGGCGCCTCTACGACGGTACCGGAAAACTCGTGGCCCAAAACCAGCGGATAGAGATAGGACCCGCCGGAAAAGGCTCTGGGGATATCCGAGCCGCACACCCCTGCCGCCGCGACCTTGACGAGATACGGTTTCCCGCAGAAGGGGGTCGGCCGGAACACGCCGTCAGGCAGACCGATACCAGTCTTTTTATCGTGTACGGTGCGGGAGGGCCCACCGCCGGATTCAAGATCCCGATAAGCAAGCTTTCCATCCTCTTCCAGTACGAGCCCTTTCATCTCTCGATCCTCCTCCAGACCGTGTCCGATTCATCGACTCATGTGTCGCACCTTCGGCCGACTGCCATTATACCGGGCCTTGCACCTTTGGACTACGGTCACCTTTCTTCGCCTTGTGAGATTCGTGTCGTTGCCTCACGCAGCCGGGTATCAGTCCGCCTGCGTAGGCGCGGTGTGGAATTCCCTCACCGGCAGCCGGTAGTAGACCGACTTGGACCGACCGAGGGTGAACACCAGCCCCACCCTCCGGTCGTTGCCGATGCCCGCGGCCTTGCGCAACCCGGGGAACAGGTTTAACGCGATCTGGGCGAACCCGATCATACAACTTCCGATTCTCAACGCATCGGCATAGTACATCATGGCGGCGCCGGCGAGGGTGCAGTCGATCGTGCCGAATGTCCGGTTGCGTCTCGGGTGTGTCAGGCAGACGACGGCCGGTGCGCCGTGAAACAGCTGGTCCCGGCCTTCCGCGTATCCCTCCACGAACTCGCGAAACCGCTCCATGGCCTTCCGGCCGCGTGTGTACCTCCCCGCGCCGGTCATGCCCACGATCAGATGAACCAGGGGATTGGAGATCAGCCGGTAGATTTTCTGGTATCTTCCGATGATCTCACCGCCGAGGCGGCAAACCTCCTCGCCCTGGAACACCGTCGCGCCGCAGTCCTGGGAGTTGGATGCGGTGGCCGAATAGAATCCCCGCCCCACGATTTCATCGAGGAGCGATCGATCGAGGGGTTCGTCTCGGTACCGTCTGACCGAACGCTTACCATCGAGAAACATCCTCGCCTGGATCGGATCCAATCCGGGACTCGACCATGGCTCGAACGCACCAGCATCGGTGCGCACGGCGTCGGCGGGGCACACGCAGGCGCAGTGGCTGCACCCGATACACAGGTCGGTATCGATGTGGAACCCCTGCCCACCTCTATCCGACTCATCGGGATGCCCTACGATGGCCCCTGTCGGACACTCTTCACGACACAGCCCGCACCTCGTGCAGCTCTCCTGGAGTATCTCCGGTGTCACTGATTTCGCTCCTTGAAAAATCCGTTCGTCTTCACCTTCCTGACAACACCCGGCCGGCGTGGGAGGCGTACGGTCCGCGGTGGTCTTTCGAATATTCTTCGAGAACCGTACGGCCAAGACCTTCGGTGTCACCGAGTCGGTAGAGGGCCCGGGCGAGATACAACTCACGCAGCGAGAGATTTCTCGTGGAATCGTCCGTATCGCTCTCTGGGATCTCATCCATCTCCGCGTCGATCTCGGTGTAGGCGTGCCCCCGGACGCCGGGCAACTCGAGCAGCTTGGTGAGAACCGGAATGCCTCGGGGATCTCCGAGAGCCTCTAATGCCAGTGCCACCGCCCTGAAGTGAGAAAAGGCGCTGTCGGGAGTGAGTTTCGCGGCCTTCTCGAGTATTGCCGGCACGCCTTCGAGATCGCCGGTATTCCCGAGGGCGATGATGTAGCTGTCCAGGAGACTCACCGTCCGGCCGAACTGACCCATGCCCTTGAAGTTCCATCCGTCGTCCCAGTCGGAGGCGTAGACGAGGTCAACCAGCGTACCGGAGCCGGCATCGTCACCCATGACCGCGAGGACGTGGGCATAGGTGTTCTTGGCATGACCGGTGCCGGCCTCCTCGTAGGCCTTCCGCAGCAGGGGAAGCGCCTCCTCCGGATTGTCGAGAAGAACGGGGACGCCGGAATAATCATCGAGCACAGCCGATACCGCGCCGCGTATGCTGTCGCCCGAGAGGGGCGGAGAATCGACGTGGGTCATCACGTCCGACGGCACGATCTCCTTGTCTACCAGGTGATGCTGCAGCTCCCGCATATCCAACTTCCGTATAGGGATGCCGGCGGCGGCGGCCTTCGCGGCGGCGAACCCGGCGACATAGCCCTGGTTCTGTATGTCCGGCTGCATCCGCAGCACCGGCATGGCGTCCCGATGGGCGCTGATACCGAGTCCGGTCACCAGGATCATCTCGAGGCCCTTCGGCAGCAGGCTTCGGAGCGGCAGCCACGCATCCAGGTCATCCCTATCAGGCGGTTTCAAGAGGAATCCCGGAAAAATTGTGAATCCATGAGAGTCGAAGTTGCTGCGGCAGAGTACCACGGTGTCGGAGAAGGTCCTCCCATTGTAGATGTCCAGCGGCGAAACCGTCAGATCACCGACGATCTGCCGTCTCTCACGGGTATCGAGCATCTGAGAGAGGTCGTATCGATTGCGGTACTTGTGCCGACTCACCACGAAGGTCCGAGTCACGTCTTCGACATCCCGGTCGTCCGAGAAGGTGTAGTCGGTATTCTTGCTGTTTACGCCGAAATCTCTCGGAGAGAGGCCTGTTCCCTGGACGGCCAGGTCGTCTCCTGCGATCTCGACACATTCCGCCCCGGCAGCAGCCGCGATATCGGCCGAGCCCGTACCATCGACTACTGCCTTGCACAGGACGATTCCCGGACCCGCCGGACCTGCGACCAGTACGCCGGTGACCGAACCGTCCTTCACCAGGGCTCCGAAGCCGAAGCTGCCGAACCAGATCGAACCGCCTCCATTCAGGATCTCCCGCCGATACCACTCCGCCTTGTGCCGGATGTCCCACCGCTGCAGGCTCTCGCCGTCCTTCAACGCGGTCCCGCCCAAGGCGGCAACCTCCCGGTCGATCTCATTGGTAAAACCGCCTCTGTATCCGTGATAATAACTCGCGATTAAGCCTGCGGTGCCGACGCCACCGAGGGTCCAGAGGTACTCACAGACCAGCGTCTCTGCCCCGCTTCTGACGGCCGAGACTCCTGCCGGTGCACCGCCGGTGCCGCCGCCGGCCACCATCACCTGTACCTCACCGAGTAGCGGATATGACGTCGGATCGACGACGGCCGTATTTTCGGTCTTCCTCTCCGCCCTCCGCAGCGGCGGCTGGATGCCGAAGCGTACCTCCCTGATCCGGTCCGCTGCAACCTTCATCCCGGCCGCGAATCCGTCCACCTGACCGACCCGCAACCGGAGCCCCTTCGAATCGGGTAGAATTTGACTCCGATCGGTACCGACCACCGCACCGAATCCACTTCCCACGGCGCATGCGGTTCCGGGGTGAGAGAACAGCCACTTTGACGGGAGGTCCACCGCGCCTGCAGATCCGAGCACGTAGAGCCCCCCGGTGCTACAGGCGAATGCCTTCGTGATTGTGTCTACGCCGGAGTTTCCACTCCGCAGCGACAAAACGAACTCCTCCATGCCGACCATCGCTCCGGGTCGCAGTGTCGCCGGAGAGATCCAATGAAGCATGTCCGACGATTCCTTCACGCCCGGATGCCAGGTTGCGGTCCGGGCGGCCTGTTCGACGGCGGCGAAGTCGGAAAACCGTCCCATCCCTGTCTCTATCTCAAACTCATACTCGAACACCGGATACGCAGTGTCTTCTACGGCTATCTCTCCGATGTCACGGGAGCTCATGGATCTGATTGGAGGAAGTCCGGAAATCCCTTGGGTTTCGATCGCGTCCTTTCGCTCCCCGCCGATCACGATTCGTCTGAATGTATGACAATCACCGAGTTCGACTCGAAACCCGGTATCGACTCCCCGGGCGAGGTGCGCGTATGGTGTCGCATCGACAACTTTCGACGCGAGAACGCCGATCACACCCGACCTTGTGGCGAAGGCGGCCCCTGCGAGTCTATCATCCGTATCGAAGAGAAGCCCCACCGGGAAGGCACCGAAGAGAAATTCGACTCCCTGCCTGAGGAGTTCCTCCTCCAGGACGTGCTTTACATGCAACGGCCGGAGGAATCCGGGCTCCGTCTGTAGTTCCTCCGGACAACCGATATCCGAAAGCAGCCGATCTGCCGGCCGGTCTTCTCCATACAGGTCGGCGAGCCGATCTTCGGGTAATCCGGTCCGTTGGAATACGTCTTTCCACACCGTCGGCCAGAGGCGGTAGGTCCCGGCGAAATCTTCTCCAAGGTAGGTCCACGGGGTAGCGAGGAATACCCTCGCCCCTCGAGCGGCCGCAGCGGATGCCGCCGTGACGGCCGGTACCGTTCCTCCCGCGATGATCACATCGGCACTGCCTAGTATCGGTACGGAATCATGAATATACATGGTGTCCCCCTTCGTCTATACTATCGTACTGTATCCTCTACATTTTATCCTCATTTTCTATAGGAGAGTGTATATGGCGAAACGAAAGATCACAAGAAAGGCGGATGCGCTGACGCTCATTCAGATCGCATGCACGGTATTACTCATCTTGATGGGCATCCAGGCGATCGTCTATTACGACTCGACGGCAGGAGAAGTATCCAGGTTCTTTCAGAGGGCCGTCGGCCGAAACGACTACGCCGTGAATATCACGATGGGAATCGTCACGATCGTATGCGGTGGCATCCTCGGCTTGACGGTTCTCATGAAGATACCCTTCCGCTCTCAACTCGTTCTCGGCGCCGCGGTACTCTGGATCGCGATGGCGCTATACGTCCTGTTTATCCGCGCCAACGCCTTCGAGCAGAACGCCCTCGCCGGCTTCTCGGAGCTCTTCCAACGAGGGATGATCGCCCTCATTCTTTGGAGCGCACGATAGGACCCGGATCGAATCACAGGAAAAAGAAGAGCCGCATTGTTAATCAGAATCGTCCACCACCGCCACCTTGCCGCAGCGTCCCTCGGCCATCAATGCGTAGGCTTCGTCCGCCTTTTCCAGGGGGAACCGATGGGTGATCAGGTCCGCCGGATGCAATTGCCGGCGGACCAGCCGTTCGACCAGATCCTCCATCCTGCCGATGCTCGTGACCCAGGACCCGATGACGGTCTTCTGGTCGTGGATGATGTCGGGGCTCGGGTTGAACTCCACCGTGCCCCCCTCGCCGACGAAGGCGATCTTGGCCCAATGTCGGGTGCCCCGGATGGCCAGTTGCCTGCCGAGGGTGTGTCCGCTGCAGTCGACGGCCCTCTCCGCCCCTCGGCCTCCGGTCGCATCCATCACGGCGGACAGGGCGTTTTCGTCGTTCTCGATGAGCACGTCGGCGAGTTGCAGCTTCCGGGCAAGCTCGATCCGCTCGGGCACCACATCCACTCCGATCAGTTTTGATGCACCCATTGCCCCGGCCATCATCAGCGCCGCCAGACCCACCGGCCCTAACCCGACCACCAGCACGTCGTCGGTGCCGGAGATCCCGATCTTCTCCAACGCCTCGAAGACCGTACCGAATCCGCAGGCCACCTGCGCGCCGTCGGCGTAGGAGAGTTCCGGCGGCAGCTCCACCAGGTCTTTCTCCTCGGCCAGCATATACTCGGCCATCCCGCCGTCACGCTGCCATCCGTAGGCGGCCCGCAGGGGGCTCGAACAGCTGATCATATACCCCATGCGGCAGTCGTGGCATAGGCCGCAGCCGGAGATGTGGTAGACGATGACCCGGTCGCCCTCCTTGAAACGGCGCATTCCCGGGCCGCACCGCACGATCTGCCCGCAGGGCTCGTGCCCGGCCACGACGTTCTGATACGCCTCGGGGCCCTTCCCCAGATGCTCCCGATAGATGGCCCGAATGTCGCTGCCGCAGATAGTAGAGGCCTTGACCCGCAGCAACACCTCTCCGTGTCCGGGCTCAGGTACCGGCACCTCCTTGAACTCGACGCTGCTGTTTCCCGGCAGATATACCGCCATCATTGTCTCTTTCGATCCCATTTTCCCACTCCTTCTATACGTATCAAGTATCCGATAGCTACACGAGTCATATTTGATTACAAGATCGCCGGATCCATTCTACAGATTCACCGGGACCGGTGCCACCACCTGGCTGGACGTGAAGAACCACGCCACCAGGGCCGCATTCATGAAGGCCGGAATATACACCTTCCCCGTCAACTGGAACAGCCACGTGGAGACCGGGATGATCATCATCAGTACCCCGATGATGTGATACAGGTTGATGACGAAATTCACCAGGGCACCGCCGGGACCGACGAACGGAATCACCCCCGAGATCAGGAGCGGGATGTACTGGACCGCCAGCATCGATGCCAGGGGAAGTATCATGATCAGGACGTTAAATACGCTCCACTTCACCCAGGTGGTACCCCATCCGGTTGCAGGCTCCGGCCGCACCTCCGAGAAGAGGAAAATTCCATTGCAGACGAAGGCGACGAAGAGCAGCGGTAGATACTCGAGGAACAGCAGAAACCTGGCTCCGGTCAGGTCGCTGGCGAAAGCGAATACGAATCGATAGTCTACGATGAGCATCTTCTCCAGGATGTACTCGAGGAGATACGTGACGGTGAAGAGCAGGACGCCGAATGCCAGGGCCCGTACGATCCAACCGCCTGAGAGGGCGACTCGTTTCGGATCGGAGGAGAGTCCGAGATCGACCAGATCGAGCTCCCGCCTGTCTCCGGCCTTCCTGATGCGGCGCCGGAAGAGGGCGTACCCGATGAGCCCCGTCACCAGAAACCAGAAGACGATTCCGTTGACCACCATGAGCGGAAACACCCGATCGATGGGAAAGAGAAAGACATGCACCGCGAAGAGAACCAGGATCAACGGCATATAGAGCCAGTCGAGTATCCCCTTGATGAGTAGCGGCTTCCAGGATTCCCCCTTCTCGGCCGCATACCGAAAGGGAAAGTCTCGTCTAAGGGGGGCGAACACCGGCAGAAGGAGGAGTAGATATCCGAGGGGCATCACCAGGGCGATGCCACCCACCAGGGCCATGAGGGTTCCCCACTCCTTGATCTGCCAGATCTGCTTCTCTGCTGCGACCCAGTAGGCCGGATCCGGCTCGAGGGCGTTCCGCATCCACACCACCGTCTCGGCGATGCTTCCCCGATCATGGGCCTCCATGATATGCGTCACCTTCGGCATGTACACCTTCCGGGCGGTCCCATCATCGAAATTCCCGTAGGTCTCGCCCAGTTTCGGATTCGGGACACCGAAGGCGGCCACGGTCTGATCGGTATTCATCCACTCCTCTTCGAAATTACGAGTTGCGGTCATGCGTTTCCGGTACTCGTCATACTTGCCGAAGATCATCAGCATGTTCTTGGGTCGACTCGGGGTTGCGTCGGTGGTATACCCGAATCCGGAGATCACGAGGCCCTTCACCGCCGGTTCCTGTCGGGCGATATGGTAGACGATCTCCGCGCCGAGGCTGTGCCCCATCAGTCCGCACCGGTCGGGGTCGACGTAGGGCAACGCCCTGAGGTACCCGAAGGCCGCCCCGGCCCCGAAGGTCTCATCGAAATCGGGGTCATCCAAATACCCCGGAAAATCGGAGTTGCCCCGGCCGAGTGAATCGATATTCACCACCACGAACCCCCGCCTGGCCATCTCGAGGCAGTAGGCGTCACTCACCTCACGGTTGCTCTGATAGCCATGGACGAAGACAACCCCGGGAAAGGGATTGTCCACCTCGGCCTCTACCGGCCGAAACAGCTTGGCCCGGACCGAGCGGCCGTTTTCCGCCGGGAAGCGCACGTCACTCACCGCCACATGACCGAGGTCGCGCTGGGCCGCGGAGGCGAAAAATGCACCGGTCAATACCAATGCCAGACATACGACGGCGAGTATGCAGGCGATCACGCCATGTCGCCTGTCGAAGGGAACGAACGTTTTCATGCGGCACCCCCTACTACTCTCCTTTGTACTGTGCCGGCCGGAAACTTTCAATCGATCCGACGGTATTTCTCACACGGTTCCGACATACTAATACTTGCCCGCCTCCGGACCTCATGCTACCGTGTAACGATTCACAAAGGAGAATGCAATGGCACTAATCGTCATCGCCCTCATCGTAGTCATCCTCGTGTTCGTGTGCATCGGGATGTACAACAGCCTCATCAGGCTCAGAAACAAGGTGGATGAGGCCTACGCCACGATGGATGCGCATCTGAAGAAACGCTACGACCTGATTCCGAATCTTGTGGAGATCGTCAAGGGGTACGCCTCCCACGAGAGGGAAACCCTCGAGGCGGTCATAGAAGCCCGGAACAGGGCACTCGGGGCCGGCAACATGGCCGAGTTGAAGGAGGGCGAACAGGCCTTGGCCGCCGGATTGAAATCGATCTTCGCCCTGGCAGAGAGTTATCCGGACCTCAAGGCCAACGACAACTTCAAGGAGCTGCAACGGCAGCTGCAGGCGGTGGAGGACGACATCCTCCAATCGCGAAAATACTACAACGCCGTCGTACGGGACCTGAACACCTCCCGGGAATTGTTCCCCAAGTCGATCGTCGCAGGCATGGCGGGAATCGAGAAACGGGAATACTTTGAGATCGACGAGTCGGAGCGTGGCAATGTCAAGATCTCATTTTCCTAAAATCCAATGTGTGGTACGGAATATCGGGTACGCAAGACCATCTCGTCGCACCATCCTCATGGGCACACTCATCCTCACATCCCTGCTCACGGCGATGTTGCCGCAGCTGGTGAACGGCCGCCGGGCCGTTTATTCGAAATATTCGAAGGCATCGATGATATCAAGGTAGACGCCGTCGAACCCCGCCTCTATGATGCGGTCGAGATAGGCGTCTTCGCTGCCGTAGATCACCGCCTGCCAGTCGGCGTCCCAGTAGCGTACCTTGTAGTTGCCGGCCCAGTTGGGATTCTCCTTTTCCAGCCATTCGGGTTCGGTATCCTCCCACTCCGCCTTCCAATAGTAACGGTAGTCCTCCGCCTCTCCGATGCTCATGTAGCAGATCACGAGTCGTGCGCCGCCCTGGGGCT
Source organism: uncultured Spirochaetales bacterium (assembly GCA_964485495.1). Lineage (GTDB taxonomy): Bacteria > Spirochaetota > Spirochaetia > CAZAKE01 > CAZAKE01 > CAZAKE01. The sequence goes on along the minus strand of CAZAKE010000073.1, from coordinate 7,957 downwards.
TGGTCTTGAGTCCGGCTACCTCGGAGGCGGAGAGTGCGGTCTGATTGCCGTCGTCGTCCTCATAGAACAGATCGATGATGAACAGGTCGTATTCGGTAGCCGCCAGGGCCGAGAGATAGGCCGGCTTGCTCGAAAAGAGTCCCGGATCGAGCAGGTAGAGGAAGTTAGCAGCGTCGGACAAGTCATCAACGTCGGCGGAATCGACGTTGTATGGCCGGGAGGGATACCCGGGGATATCGTCCAGGTCGCGGCGGTCGGCGGCGAAGGAGATGAAGCCGTACCCCTCGTTTTTCTCATAGGAATCATCCATATAGCTATGGGTGGAACAGTAGTCGGTCACCAGGACCGCTACGCCTGCATCCTCCTCGATCTCCAGGAAGGGGAGCATCCAGTCGATGTCGTCCTGACTCGTCGCCTCGTCGTCATCCTCGTACCCGTAGAAGAGGTCCTCCCTCCCCTGCCCGTCTATGGCCAAGAGATACTGCTCGGCGGGATCGCCGTCGGGCTCACCGTTCGTCGTCGCCAGGTCATGACCGTTCTGCGGGATCACGATGAAGTCGGAATCGGTCTCCCGGGCGTACTCGCCAATGTCGGAAACGAAATCTCGCATGTCCTGCCGGAAATCACGATCTCCCCAGTCGTTGCCGCATGATATCACCAGCATGGCTGTACTCACGAGTGCCGCCATGAAGATCATGATGCCGATACCACCCATTCCCCGTTTCACAATTCTCCCAACCGTTCTCATATCATCCCCCCTAATCAGCAATGATACTCATTACCATAGATCCGATCACGGAAGTATGCAATGTGGTCGAACTCACCAGCGCATGAGCGTTCCCGCGTGGGTGAGTCCGCCGCCGAAGCCGTAGAGGATGATGGCGTCGCCCTTCTCGAGTTGCCCACGCCTCTCGGCCAGGTCCAGGGCGAGGGGGATGGTCACCGACGAGGTGTTGCCGTACTCCTCCACACTCGTAAGAATCTTATCCATCCCGACACCGACCTTTTCCGCGATCGACTCGACCATCCGTAGGTTGGCGCTGTGGGGGACGATCCAGTCGACCTCTTCCAGCGGAATATCCGCCATCTCGGCCAACTGAGCGATCCCCTTGGGTACCTTGTTGATGGCCCAGGTGTACACGCCCCGGCCGTTCTGGCGGATGAACTGTCCCGGTTCGGTTTTGGCGCCGTTGATGCGGTCTGCAAGCGCGGTACAGTATAGATTGTCACCCAACTCGCCGTTGGAATCGAAGAGAAAGGAGATCAACCCGGAGGTCTCGGTCGAATCTTCGTTCTTCTCCACCAGTGCGGCCCCGGCGGCATCCCCGAAGAGGACACAGGTGGTGCGGTCGGTATAGTCGGTAATCTTGGAGAGAGTTTCCGCCGAGATCACCAGGACCTTCCGGTTGGTGCCGGCGGCGATCAGCCCATTGGCCACGGAAAGGCCGTAGACGAAACCTGCGCAGGCGGCGTTCAGGTCCATGACGGCGGCATTTCGAACGCCGAAGTGCCCCTGCACCATGGCGGCCACGCTGGGGGTAAAGAAATCGGGGGTAAGGGTCGTCACGATAACGGCGTCGACGTCTTCGACCGTCTTCTCTGCGTTCTCCAGCAGATCGTGGACCGCGCCGATCGCCAGGGTGCTGGTAAACTCCTCATCCCCGGTAACCCGTCGCTCTCTGATTCCCGTGCGTTGGAGGATCCACTCGTCGCTTGTCTCGACCATCGACTCCAGGTCGCTGTTGCTCAATACCCGCTCCGGTACATGGATGCCCATGGCCGTGATTCGAGCGTGTGGTGTCGGAATCTCCTGTTTCATCTGTCTCCCTCGCAAGCTGCAATTTTCGGTAGGATCATATTGTATGACCAGATTGAGCAAGAAAGGTTGCAGGGAACCGGAGATTCGAGGTGTCTGGCTCAAACAGAAGGATCATGAACAGAAAACCCGAAAGACCACTCCTACTTTTCATCCAGATACCTCCAATTAGTAACTACCGGAAGTGGTATACTAATATTGGCAACGAAGGATTAGGCGGATCTCTCGGTACCACCTAAGAGTATCTATGTGACCATAATTCATGGTCACATTATTCTGACCATATGTCCATTGTTCAAATCCATGAGGCGAAAGCCAAGCTTTCCAGTCTCATCGAGGCGGCTCTTTCGGGTGAGGAGATCATCATCGCGAAGAGGAACCGGCCACTGGTCCGTCTCGTTCCTCTGAACGCAGAAGAAACGACACGAAAGATAGGAAGGGCGAAGGGCTGTATCCACATGGCGGATGACTTCGATGAAATACCGGAAGGGTTCGAAGAATACCTCGAATGAATATACTTCTCGATACCAACGTATTTCTCTGCATTCTCTCCGACTCCCGCCCGCACAGTCCGCTATAGAGCCGTGTATGAAATCATTCTATCAGTGTATTCCCGGATGCGGTCGATGCATCGTGTGACTCCGCATCCGGAGTATTGAGAATACTCAGCCCGTCCTCATCGGCTGCGAGTATTTCACCACCATAATCGGCGTATAGATGATCTAAACTCGAGGTGTCAAAAAGATTATCCCGCAGCGTTTGTCCCGTTATGTCCGCATAGATCGGCTCTACATCCGGGTCACTCCCGGAGTCGGCCTTTTCTACGATGGCGTAGCCGCCGTCCTCGGTGCCGCCGAAGGTACACTTTTCAATCACTAAATTCGTGATTGGATCATCAGTGCGACTTACCAAATAGAGTGCATATGAAGCACTCAATAATCCGGAATTCGTATTCCCGGTGATATCTATCTCGGAAAGCGTCACATCGGTGGCACAGCTAATGGCGATTCCTGATCCATACGTATTCCCAAGTAAGCCGACCGAATCCACCGAATTATCCGTAACATCGGCGGTTACCGTCGTCCCGTCGCCCGCGATGTAGATTCCGCCGCCATATACAGTCGGTAACCCGCCGAGTATTCTCGATTCGTTGTCGAACACGGAACCACTGATAACGGTATCCGAACCTCTCGTACAGATACCTCCTCCGAGCGTCGAAGCACCGGCGGAAAAGAAGGAGACGACGTCGGTCTTCGAGGTGTTCTCATATACTTGTGCCGATATCTCGTTGCCGTCAGCCCCTTCCGCGACATATACCCCGCCGCCGGAAGTACTCGGCGCAAGGCTCAGGAGCGAGACCGAGGTGAATTGACATATATTGGCGTATACCGATCCGGATACGAGATTTTCATCCCCCTCCAAGTATATTCCGCCGCCTTTCACTTTCGATCCCAGATCACCGAAGATAGAGTCGCCCTCGGCCGAATTCTCAAATATCGCGGCGGATACGGTATTTTGATTGCCTTCCACATATACGCCACCACCATACACCGCCATGTTTCCGGAGACCTCTCCGGAGATAGTATTACCGGTCGAGTCCAGGTCCACATAGACACCCCCGCCCTCATGTGCCGTGTTTCCTGTGATGGTAGCATCAATGGTATTATCGCTTCCGTCGACGAAGACACCACCGCCATATTCTCTTCCAAGAGAGTAGGCGGCGGTATTATCGAACACCGATCCATGTAATACATTCTCATTACCAACCAGAGCCACACCGGCTCCATGTTTTGCAGTATTGAGACTGATCTCGGCATCAATCTCATTGCGGTCACCTTGGACATATAAGCCGCCGCCGTAGGAGCTTGAGAATAACGGTATCGTCGTATAGCAGTTCATGACGGCAACATCTTCGATTGTGTTATCATCCCCGACGATATAGATACCGGCTCCCTTTGCCGAGAATTCTCCCGAACCGACGGTAAAGCCGCGGATAGTCGACATCATGAAATCGGTGCAGTGAATTAGACGAAGGCTGGAATCATTGGTTTCTTCCTCATTCAGGAGCGTACTCGTGCCGGTAACCTCGGTGAACTCGGAATTCCAGCCGCCGGAGAGTAGGAATCCGGATTTTGATTTTATCTCGATTCCGTAATCACCGAAATCAGGCAAACCCGATCCGCGGGTATACGTGCCGGCGGCCACGCGTATTTCGGCGTCTGAACTCGAAAGGTCTACCGCAGCCTGAATCGTCAATAATGGTGATTGTGGGGACGTTCCCTCATTGTCGTCACTTCCGGTCGTAGAGACATATAGAAGAGACGTACCAACAGTATCGCTTCCATTATTATCAATAGATGTCAGATCACATCCGCTAATGAAAATGAAAAACAGGAGATTCATGATTAAACAATATTTCGATATTATGCATGCCTTTCTATTCATAATTTACCTCCATGGTAATCAATAATTGCCGTTCCTCCGTAAACACGGTAATATGATTCATAACATAACACCAATATGAAATAATTCAATTCTCTCAGTCTGTCTGCCGTTTGTTTACGTTCCAATAGACGGCGACCTGTCCGTTTTATACCGTCGTCCATCCATAGATGGAGTATGCTCAATACCTATGTATTGTTGTTTCTCCTCGATGACGCTGTTGTCCACCGCTTGAACCTACCTTGCCCTCTCGGCGGGGAGGATATCGTAACAATTATGATGTATCACTTGCTCTTTTCTCTTGTTTACAACACGCAGGAAATTTTCACTGACCACAAGGTATTTTCCTTCCACGTTCTTCAGCCATGCGCGATATGGGAATAAGCCATCCGTTCTCGATTGCGAAAAGGCGGATCATATGGTAGATAGGATTCAAGAAAGGGGGAGCAATGAAACGATCATCGCGTATTGAATATGTCCGCCGGATCAATCGGCTCTTGGATCATATTTCCCACAATCCGACCGAAGAGTACAACCTGAACGACATGGCTGAGATAGCCAATTTTTCACCATTCCATTTTCACCGCATATTCTCCGCCCTCGTCGGAGAGACTCCGCAAGATTTTATCCGACGAGTGCGGCTCGAGCAGGCGGTCTTGCGAATGGAGCTGAATTCAAAGCCGAATTTTACACGAATCGCCATAGACTGCGGATTCCCATCTCCGGCGCACTTCACAAAATCATTCAAACGGTATTTCGGTGTTTCGCCACGAATGTACAAAAAGAGCAAGAAACGGCACGTTTTTCCGGACGCTAAATCGTATACTCTCGGTGAAACAATACCACAGGCTTGGGAGGAGAGGAATACGGAGATAACGGTACGCACGATGCCGACATTTCATGTGGCCTATGTCAGGCACATTGGGGAATACGACATGCGGATTGGTCTTGCATGGCGGAAGTTGATGAAATGGGCCGCTAACCACCCTTCAGTGAATCCCCGCGGGTTGCGGATCTCCCGCTCGTACGATGATCCGGAGGTAACACCCGAGGGTATGAAGCGCTACGACGCGTGCCTTTGTGTCGATGTCGATATCGATCCGGAAGACGAGATCGGGATAACGGATATCGAAGGTGGTCTATACGGTGAGTTTCGTTACGAGGGACCGGTAGCCGGCATCGATAGTTTTTTCGAACACGTCTTCAAAGCAGTAATTCCGGATTCGGGCTATGACATTCGCAACGCACCTATCTATCGCACGCATGATGAAGGATCTGCCGAACAGATGCGCCGAAAATGTAGTGGAAATCTCTACATTCCACTGAAACCTCTCTGAATTTCGCCTGAAGAGGAGAAGAGGACAATGCAGAATAGGATTGGAAAACAGAAAAAGTGGTTCGGCAGAGCAATTCTGCCGGCGGTAGGAATCTTCCTTATTGTATGCTTCGGATGTTCCGGTGGTAAAAAGGCGGAGCGGGAACGCACCCCCGAGATTCCGTATGAGGCCGGATACCTAGAGAGTGAAATTCGGCAGTCTGCTCGCTACACTGGTCCCGGTTCATGGGCAATAATGCCGATTCAGGTGTTGGCCTACCGCGCCGAACATCATCTGATCGCTTTTTTCGATGGGCATGATGAGTTTGAAAGTGTCGAAGCATTTGTTTTTACCGAAGAGATTCACCCCGGAGAGCCGGAAATTCGTGCGATTCTGACCCGACACGACAATTCTCAGATCGATTACGTGAACGATCCGGGATGGAATGCAGATTCTGATAGATATCGGAAAACGGCGGCCTGCCATCAAACCCGTTTCGAATTTACGAATAATGGCGGCAGAACGGTGTTTCTGCGCTTTACCCGCCCGGAGACCGGCGAGGAGATCTCTGTCCGGTATGTAGGCAACGGGGTCCCGGAAGGCAAATATGGGAAACTAACCGATGTCGGACTGCATTCTCCGAATGCCGGTCTCCCGCTTTTTTTCCGTGAGGAAAGTGCCGTCAGTGCCGAAGGTTCGACGGTCACGATCGATAAACAGATATACAAGGTGCCACAAGACCGCGATATCTCACATCCGCCGTTCTTCATCGCCTACAGCGCATTCTTCTCCAACGGGTACAATAGCATGATACTCCCGACCTACTCCGGTACTGCCCCGGTCTTGCCTACCGACGGAAAAGACTTCGTCGAGTTCACCGCCGGCCCAACGGTTAACCACGCCGAACTGCGTCGGGTTGGGGAGGTGGTCGAGATTACCTCCCTTCGCTGTGAGTCCCCAGATCGGTCGCCGGGTTATACGACCGACATTCGCTTCAACCCAGGATTTCCGAATATTGCGGCCATGCAGATCGGTTCGACGGCAGAGACGAATTTCGCGATCTTTTTCAATGAAGAGAAGCAGGATCAGGTTTACGGCGACATCATTGTAGAGCGGCTTGATGAGACTACGGCGGTGGTAAAATTCATCCCGCAGTATCCCGGCTGGGCAAGGGCACAACGCGCAATGCGGTACCAATGCACATTTGACGGCCACACGATTCAGGTGGATGCAGCCATGCTGAGCCGTTCGTCACAACAGTGACCGCGGGGGGCCGCCTTCCGCCAGCGCTTCCAACAGTCCGACGCAGCTGTGAAGTCGCAACCGTCCGTTCGGCGCTTTCCACCCCGACAGTGCGGACTTTTCGCCATGAACGCCCTTGCCCGGATTCTCAGCAAACAGCCGTAACCAACCGATCATTTCCGTTCCGGGACCGACTTCCGCCACGCGAAGGTAGAAATGGTCAGACGGTGACAATGTGTACCAGATCGCTCAGTCCGGAGAAATCCGATGGATTACGGGTATAGAGGGGAAGATCGTGTGCGACTGATCGGCAACGTGATCAAGATCAGTACGAAACTGCTCGTAATCCACCTGCGCGGCCGTTAGCCCCGCGCCGGCGATGACCTGCCGCGATACGAACATCCGTTTGGGTACAGGTCGGAGTTCCGCCACCGGCTCACCATTCCGAGATACAACAACGATATTGCCTGCCTGAACCTCCCGAAGTACGGGCCCTGAGTCGTTCCGTAGCTCGCGTTGGGTTATCGTGCGCTTCATCACCATCAATGTAGCATATGTAGCAACATCTTTTTGACTCAGTCATTCCCGCCCCGCGATGCTCAACCGGTCACACCTTGGTAAATGACCGGCGCACAGCCCGTTAATGTGAGACGGGAGGATGGCACGGACGTGCCGTGGCGGCAACATGCACGCTTCGATTCAGATTCAGTCACGCAACCGAAACGGTCGAATAAAACGCCCACCATGTGGTACTCATGTTGGCTCGTGAACTGCTACCTTTTTTCAGGGGAGTCCGGTATTCTTTCCCGTGCGCGTATCCGGAAAGGCTTGAATCGAGTCTTCAATACATTGTAACAGTACAGCGAAGCTGTAGCCGCTCCCTCCTCCCATGAGGAAAAGGGTACTAGAGTGGGAGAAAAAAGTCTAGTCTGGAGATATTGGAGATTACGCCTTCTTGTGTTTTCTCACATTTCGAATTCCTGGGTACCGATCGGTCATGGACTCAGACTACCGGGAACGTGTGCTTTTCGCAGGATTTTAATGCGATTGCCCTGTGACAGTAGCGCTGTCAGGTTGTAACGTTTGTTGGGCACTTGCTATATTATTCTATTTTCTCTTTTTACTTCTTCTTCAACAGCAT